>JBGGME010000439.1:0-2675 GCA_041288195.1 Hyphomicrobiaceae bacterium | reverse complement strand
GGCGAGGCGCGGCAGGTCGAAACCGGCACCGGAAGCAGCGTTGGAGCGGCGGAAAGACATGTGCGTACGCATACCTTTACGCCCTGCTTTCCGCAAGGGTGGCCATTTGACGCAGGCAGCGCGGGCACTTAAGGTTCGGGGGCCTTTCAGCGGCCGAATCCGGTGCCGCCCATCTGAATTTGCACGGAGGTGCATTATGTTGCGTCTGGTCGTCGGCCTTATGGCTCTCTTCACGGCTGCCCCGGCCCTTGCCCATCATCCGATGGGCGGCACCACGCCCGCGACACTGATGGAAGGCCTGCTGTCGGGCTTCGGTCATCCGATCCTCGGTTTTGACCATTTCGTCTTCATCATCGCGGCTGGCCTGCTGGCGGCGCCGCGCGCCCGTGGCCTGCTGCTGCCGGTCGCGTTCGTGATTGGCTCCTTTGTCGGCTCGCTGCTGCATATCCGGTCGGTCGACCTGCCGGGCGGCGAATTGCTGATCGCCGGCTCGGTCCTGCTGATGGGCTATCTGCTGGTCAGCCAGCGCAGCATCGGCGACAATCTGTTTGCCGTGATCCTGGCCGTGGCCGGCCTGCTGCATGGTCATGCGCTGGCCGAGGCGATCATCGGCGCCGAAGCAACCCCGCTGGTGGCCTATCTCGGCGGTCTCGCACTGACGCAGTATCTGATTGCCGCCGCAGTTGTGGTGGCCTGGCGCGCGCTGGTGCGCCGCAATGCCGCCCTGCCGCCCCGGCTCAGCCGGATTGCCGGCGCCGGTGTGGCGGCGGTGGGCGCCTTCTTCCTGGTTTTCAACATCACCGGCTGATCCGGTCGCTATTTTGTTACGGGCGGACGATGGCTCAGGCTGTCGCCCGCCCTTGACTTATCTGGTGTCCATTGCTATTTCGCTTAAATAACCGGTCCATCTTCTTTCGGGCCGGGGCCGCTTCGGCACTCCCTCCGCACTTCTTTAAATTCCAGTTCATGATGCGGAACCTGCGCGGGCGGCTCTAAACACCCCCCTTCACTGGCTGCTGTTCCGTTCTGGAGCGGGCGCCCAAATTTCCCAAATCAGATCTGCTCTAGCCTGAGTCCGCGAGTCCATGAATCTCCAGGAACTGAAAACTAAATCCCCCACCGACCTGCTGGCTTTCGCCGAGGAGCTGTAGATCGACAACGCATCCACCCTGCGCAAGCAGGACATGATGTTCGCGATCCTCAAGCAGCTCGCCGATCGCGAGGTCGAGATCACCGGCGAAGGCGTGCTGGAAGTGCTGCAGGATGGCTTCGGCTTCCTGCGCTCCGCCCAGGCCAATTATCTGCCGGGCCCCGATGACATCTATGTCAGCCCGAACCAGATCCGCCGCTTCGGCCTGCGCACCGGCGATACCATCGAGGGCACTATCCGTGCGCCGAAGGATGGCGAGCGCTACTTCGCCCTGCTCAAGGTCAACACGATCAATTATGAAGACCCCGAGCAGACCCGTCACAAGGTCCATTTCGATAACCTGACACCGCTCTATCCGACCGACCGCCTGCGCATGGAACTGCCGGCGATTGAGGAAGAGGCTCCGGCCGCGGCCGCGGCGCCTGCCGTCAAGGGCTCGACTCTGAAGAGCCGCAGCGGTGCGAGCAAGACCGAGAAGATCATTTCCGGTGGACCCAAGCGCGATGTTTCCGCCCGCGTCATCGACCTGATCTCGCCGCAGGGCAAGGGCCAGCGCGCCCTGATCGTGGCGCCGCCGCGTACCGGCAAGACGATGCTGCTGCAGAACATCGCCCATGCCATCAGCCACAATCACCCGGAAGTCTATCTGATCGTTCTGCTGATCGATGAGCGTCCGGAAGAAGTCACCGACATGCAGCGCACCGTGAAGGGCGAGGTGATCTCCTCCACCTTCGACGAGCCGGCAAGCCGCCATGTGCAGGTCACCGAAATGGTGCTGGAAAAGGCCAAGCGCCTGGTCGAGCACAAGCGCGACGTCGTCATCCTGCTGGATTCCATCACCCGTCTGGCGCGCGCCTACAACACCGTGGTGCCGTCGTCGGGCAAGGTGCTGACCGGCGGCGTGGACGCCAATGCGCTGCAGAAACCCAAGCGCTTCTTCGGCGCCGCCCGCAACATCGAAGAGGGCGGCTCGCTCACCATCATTGCCACCGCGCTGATCGAAACCGGCTCGCGCATGGACGAAGTGATCTTCGAAGAGTTCAAGGGCACCGGTAACTCGGAAATCATCCTCGACCGCAAGCTGTCGGACAAGCGCACCTTCCCGGCCATCGACATCACCAAGTCGGGCACCCGCAAGGAAGAGCTGCTGGTCGACAAGGGCGTGCTGGCCAAGATGTGGGTGCTGCGCCGCATCCTCATGCCGATGGGTGGTCAGGACGCGATGGAATTCCTGCTCGACAAGATCAAGCACAGCAAGACCAACGCCGATTTCTTCGATTCGATGAATACCTGAACTCCGGCGTTTACGGACGGATCGCAGCGGGCGGGGTCAAACCCCGCCCGTTTGCTTTTGCAGCGGCTATTTATTGCAACGGCTGACGGACCTTTTTGGCGCTATAGTCGCTTATCAGAAACGTCCGTCACGGGAGAACCGCCATGCAGCGCATTCTGTTGGGTACCGCCCTTACGGGTTTTGTATTCGCCGCCACAGCCGCCTTCGCCGCCGACAAAAGCATCGACATCA
>JBGGME010000438.1:0-2999 GCA_041288195.1 Hyphomicrobiaceae bacterium | reverse complement strand
AGGTTGATGGGATCATGCCCGACGAATACGCGGATGCCCTTTAGGCGCAGGCGCCGGACGTTGGCGCTGTCCTTCTGATCGCTGCCCTGCACGGTGTAGCCCTTGGCGTGCAGGATCTCAGCGATGGCGCTCATGCCGATGCCGCCGATGCCAAGAATATGCACGGGCCCCATCTCGTCAGGCATTTGCATCAGTTGTATTTCCCTCGTTTTTCTTCGTGCGCCGCCCGTTTAGTTAATAGCAGCCTTACGCGCTTTTTTCGCCTCTGCCTACCAGCTCTTCAACCATGTCGGCGAGCCGGACTACGGCGTCCGGCCGGCCCTGTCCTTTGGCGGATGCGGCGGCGGATTCCAGCACCTGCGGTGAGGAGAGCAGCCTGGTAATTGCGGCGGCAAGCCGGTCGGGCGTCAGCTCCTTCTGCTCGATGCACCAGGCTGCCCCCGATTCGGCAAGCCTGGTGGCGTTCTGCAACTGATCGTTGTCGATCGAATGCGGCAGCGGCACGAGGATCGCCGGGCGGCCCATGACGGTAAGTTCGGCAACCGTGGATGCGCCGGCGCGGCCGATGACGAGGTGCGCCTTTGCCATCTCCTCGGGCAGATTGGCGAAGAATGTGGCGAGATGGGCGCGCACGCCAGCGGCCCGGTAGGCCGATTCGACGCGGGCCAAGTCCTCCTCGCGGCACTGCTGCACGACAAAAAGGTTGGCGCGGATTGCCTCCGGAAGCAGCGTCAACGCCGGTGGGATCGCATCGGAGAAAAAGCGTGCGCCCTGACTGCCGCCGAACACCAGCAGCGAGAACGGCCCTTCGCGTGTGGGTGCCAGATAGCCCTGCGAGGCCCATTGAATCACCTGATCGCGCACAGGGTTGCCGGTGAGACGCGCGCGGGCGAGCGCCGGACCCTCGAGGAACCTGGTGAGCTCGAAGGATGTGGCGATGGCGCTCACGCGCTTTGCCAGCATGCGGTTGGCTCGCCCCAAGACGGCATTCTGCTCGTGCACCGCCGTCGGAATGCGCCGCAGCGTGGCCGCAAGCAGTGGCGGAAAGGCCGGATAGCCACCGAAGCCCACCACAGCAGCCGGCCGCACCTGGCCCAGCAGCCTGAAGGCCGCGGCAACCCCGCGCATCAGCATCCACGCCGAGCCGGCGGCGGCAATCGGCGAGCGACCGGCGATCGTGGCGGATGGGACGCGGTAGACCGCACGCGCGGGAAAGTCCGTGCCGTACCGGTCGCCGCGCATGTCGGTCACGAGATCGACGGGAATGGTGCGCCGGCCGAGCTCCTGCGCCAGCGCGAAGGCAGGGAACAGGTGGCCGCCGGTGCCGCCCGCCGCAAGCATCACCGACCTTGTCGCCGCCGCAGCCGTCATCCGCGCCCTGCTCAAATTGCGGGTCTCGACACGAACCCCGGCTTTCTGACGTGCTCCGGATCGGGCCGGCGCCGGGTCACGGCCAGCAGCATGCCCATTGTCAGAGCGACTGCAAGCATGGAGGAGCCGCCGCTCGACATGAAGGGCAAGGTGATGCCCTTGGCCGGGATCAGCCCGACGTTGACCGCCATGTTGATGATGGCCTGCAGCGCCACGAGGAGGACAAGGCCCGCCGCCGCCAGCGGAGCGAACGTATTGGCCCGATCGACGTGGCGCGAGAACACCCGGACCAGCACCAGCCCGAACAGCCCGACGATGACGAGGCAGGCAAGCACGCCGTATTCCTCGGCGATCACGGCAAAAATAAAGTCCGTGTGCGCATCCGGCAGCACGGTCTTGATGGTGCCCTCGCCCGGGCCTTTGCCGAAGAAGCCGCCCTCGATGAAGGATTGCAGCGCCCGGTCGGTCTGGAAGGTATCGCCAACGGAAGGGTGCCAGAAGCGATCGACGCGCAGGCGCACGTAACCGAGGCTCTTGTAGGCTGCCAGCAGCACGCCGCCCAGCGCGGCAGCCATCGCGACCAGCAACCCGAGCGGACGGCCCGAGAGCAAGAGCAGCGCACACCACACCAGGCTCACGAGCAGCATCTGGCCGACGTCGGGCTGCATCAGGAGCAGCGCCGCGAACGTCAGGTAGAGAGCGGTCGCGAGCAGCATCGCGGGCATGTCGGGACGCCGCTCGCTCTCGGCGATAAGCCAGGCCGAAAGCACGACGAACGCCGGCTTTGCGAACTCGGAGGGTTGTAGCGAGTAGCTGCCGAGATGCAGCCATCGGCGCGCGCCGTTGATCTCGGCGCCCGAAATCACGACGGCGCCCATCAGAACGAAGGCTGCGATCAGCACCATGAGCGAAAGCCGCCGCACCGACGACTGGGAAAGGAGGGACACGGCCAGCAACAAGACCACGCTCGCAAATGCGAACACGAAGTGACGCTCCACGAAATAGAAGACGGGTAGTCCGCGTTTGACGGCGATCGAGGGGCTGGCCGCTAGCGACAGCAGCAGGCCGGTGCCGACGATCGCCAGAATGCTGGCAAGCAGCACCCGGTCGACCGTGAACCACCAGTCGACCAGCACGCTCCTCTCTGCGCGCGACAGCCTCATGACGCGGCCCGCAGCACGGATTCCCCTCCCCCTTGTGGGGAAGGGCTAGGGGTGGGGGGAGACACGGCGGCAGACGTCGTGAGATTGCTTTTCCTTCGGCGTAGGGACTCCCCCCCTCCCCTGCCCTCCCCCACTAGGGGGGAGGGAGAACCCGACGAGTGTGAAGGGATGGCGGCGGAGCTCATCTTCCGCCCCGCAGCGTAACGCCCGGCAGCGCGGCGACCAGCGCGCGGAAGGCGTCGCCGCGCACCTCGAAGTTGCGGAACTGGTCGTAGGAGGCACAGGCCGGTGACAGCAGCACGACGGGATCGGCAGCGCCGCTCGCTGCCGCGTCCCTGGCGGCCGCGGCGACGGCCGCATCCAGCGTTCCGCAACGCACGAAATCGGCCTTGCCCTGCAGGGTTGTCGCAAACGCCTCGCTTGCCTCGCCGATCAGGTAGGCCTTGGCAACGCGCGGGAAGTAGG
>JBGGME010000437.1:0-4346 GCA_041288195.1 Hyphomicrobiaceae bacterium | reverse complement strand
CCCTTGCCGTTGTCGAGCAGGATCGCCAGGTTGCGCGGTGCGAACCTGTTGTTGGAGGCGATCGCCTTCTCGTACCACTCGCGCGCCTTGGCATAGTCCTGCGACATGCCCCAGCCGTTCTGGTTCAGCACGCCGAGGCTGTTCATGCCGAAGCTGTTTCCGGCCGCCGCCGCCTTCTCGTACCACTCGCGCGCCTTGGCGTAGTCCTTGGGCACGCCCTCGCCCTGCTCGTAGAGGAAGCCGAGGCCGTGCATGCCGCCGCCGTAGTTTGCGGCGACCGCCTTCTCGAACCACTCGCGCGCCTTGTCGTAGTCGCGCGTCACCCCGAGGCCGTTACGATAGATCCAGCCGAGCTCGGTCATGGCGGATGTGTTGCCGACCGCTGCGGCCTTCTCGTACCATTCACGCGCCTTCACGACGTCGCGCGGTACGCCCCAACCGTTCTGGTAGAACCAGCCGACGTTGATCATGCCGATGCTGTAGCCCGCCGCGGCGGACTTCTCGTACCAGACGCGCGCCTTCTCGTAGTCGCGGGGGACGCCGAGGCCGTCGCGGTAGAGCCAGCCGAGATTGGCCATGGCGGCGACGTTGCCGGCGGCGGCGCCCCGCTCGTACCACTCTCGCGCCTTGGCATAGTCGCGGGGCACGCCCCAGCCGTTCTGGTAGAGCCAGCCCATGTTGACGATGCCTGCGCCGTTGCCGGCGGCGGCGGCTTTCTCGTACCACTCGCGCGCCTTGGCATAGTCGCGCGGAACTCCTAGTCCGTCGCGATAGAGCCAACCGAGATTGGCCATGGCGGCACCGTTGCCGGCGGCGGCAGCCTTCTCGTACCATTCGCGCGCCTTGGCATAGTCGCGCGGGACGCCCCTGCCGATCTGATGGAGCCAGCCGAGCCCGGTCATGCCGCCGCCGTGTCCGGCTGCGGCAGCCCGCTCGTAGGCCTCGCGCGCCTTGCCGTAGTCCATGGTCACGCCACGGCCGTAGAGATAGCGCTCGCCCTCCTGGAAGTCCCGCTCCGCCTGTGCGGTGCGCTGAGACTTCTCGTCCAGAGCCTGCTTCTCCTTGGTCGATTTCTGCGCATCCGCCTTGCGCTTGGCCTCCGCTTCCAGGCGGGCCTGCTCGTCTGCGGCCCGCTCGGTCGCCTGGCGGGACTCGGCCTCGGTCCTGCCGGGGTCCTCGCCGCTGTGCCAGCGCGAGTAGGTGATGCCGCCGACGGCGCCCAGCAGCACTGCGACAATGGCGGCGACGATCGGCCAGCGCTGGCCGACGTGGCCGACCGTGGAGGCGACCGGCACCGACTGGGCGGCATCGATGAGAGCGGTGCGGGCGGCGGTGGCTTGCCGGGTGGCCCAGTTCGGCTGCGGGTCGGCGCCGAGCAGCATGGGCCGCAGCTGCGCCACCGACTGCGGGCGCTCGGCGAGGCGGACCTTGAGGCAGGCGTCGACGGCGGCAAGAAAGCCGGCCCGGTATCTGCCTGCGCCGGCCTTCACCGCCGGCACCATGCGGTCGTCGATGGCGCGCAGCGTCGATTCCTCGGGCGGCTTGCCGGTGACCGCCCGATAGAACATGCCGCCCAGCGCGTAGAGATCGGACCAGGGCCCCTGCAGGCGGCCGTCGGCGGCGTACTGCTCCTGCGGGGAATAGCCGGCCTTGACGATGCCGGTCAGCGCCCGGCTCATCTCCGCCACCTTGCGTCGCGCCGTTCCGAAGTCGAGCAGCACGGGGGTACCGTCGAGGCGGATGATGACGTTGTCGGGGGCGATGTCGCGGTGCAGGAAGCTCTCGTTGTGCAGCATCTCCAGCGCGTCGAGCAGCGGCCCGGCGATGCGGTCGAGCTCCTCCTGCGTGGGTTCCCGTCCGAGGCTCTTGAGCCAGGCCTCGAAGTTCTTCCCCTGCTCGAAGCGCATCACCATGTAGGCGGTCTTGTGGGCCTCGAACACGCGCAGCACCCGCACGATCGAGGGATGCTCGAAGCGCGCCAGGGTCCGCGCCTCCTGCAAGAAATTGGAGCGGCCCCAGTCGAAGGTCTGCTTGTGGCGTTCCGACTTTGCCCGCACGCTCATAGTCGAGTCGCGATCACCGAACTCGACGGGGTAGTACTCCTTGATCGCAACCGTCGTGCGCAGGCTCACGTCCTCGGCCTCATATGTGATGCCGAACCCGCCGGAGCCCACCACACGCACGATGCGGTAGGTTCCGTCGAGCACCGTCCTCACGGGCAGGATGACGCGACCGTCCAAAGGCACCCTCTCGAGCCAGGCCAGCAGAAAGGGCGATGGTAGCAAAAATCTGGCAGCGCAGATATCCGCGCTGGCCCCTCACTCGGCGGGAGCTTGGCGCGCCTCGGCGTGGGCTTCGCCGCCCTTGCCCCATAGGCGCCGGTGCAACCTGTCGAGCAGAAGGTAAATGACCGGCGTGGTGTAGAGGGTTAGCACCTGCGACACCATCAGGCCGCCGATGATGGCGATGCCGAGCGGGCGGCGGAGCTCGGAGCCGGGGCCGACCCCCAGCGCCAGGGGCACAGCGCCGAGAAGGGCGGCAAACGTCGTCATCATGATCGGCCGGAAGCGCTCGCGCGCCGCCTCGAGGATCGCCCGCTCGGGGGAGAGCCCGCGCTCGCGCTCGGCCTCGAGCGCGAAGTCGACCAGCATGATGCCGTTCTTCTTGACGATGCCGATCAGGAGGATGATGCCGATCAGCGCGATCACCGAAAGATCCATGTCGCAGAGCTTGAGCAGGAGCAGCGCCCCTAGGCCTGCCGAGGGCAGCGTCGAGATGATGGTGATGGGGTGCGCCAGGCTCTCGTAGAGCACGCCGAGCACGATGTAGACCGCAAGCAGCGCCGCGATGATGAGCAGCACCTGGTTGTTGGCCTCCTTGGCGAAAGCCTTGGCGTCGCCGGCGGGCTCGGCGCGGATCGAGTCCGGCATCCTGAGCTCGGCGATCGCCTGGCGGATTGCTGTCTGTGCCTCGTCGAGCGTCATGTCGGCATTGAGGCCGTAGCTGATGGTCACGGCCGGGAACGGGCCCTGGTGGTTGACGACCAGCGGCGCCAGCGCCTTGTCGACGCTGATAACGGCGGTGATCGGCACCTGCACTCCGTCCTTGCCGGGCACGAAGATGCGCGAGAGGTCGCCCGGATCGCGCTGGAAGCGCGGCTCGACCTCGAGGATCACGCGATACTGGTTGCGCTGGGTGTAGATCACCGACACCTGGCGCTGGGCGAAGGCATTGTTGAGGGCGTTGTTGATGTCCTGTACACGCACGCCGAGGCGCGAGGCGGCGAGCCGGTCGATGGTGATGTTGGCTTGCAGGCCACCCTGCTCGCGGTCGCTCGAGACATCGGCGATACCGGGGATCTGGCGCATGCGCTCCTGCACCTTGGGTGCCCATGCGTAAAGGTCCGCGGTCTCGGGGCTCCACAGCGTGAACTGGTAGTCGGAATCGCTCTGGCGACCGCCGACCCGGATGTCCTGGGCCGCCCCAAGGTAGACGCTGAGCCCGTCCACCGCCCTCAGCGAGCGCCGCAGGCGGTCGATGACGCGAGCGGTCGTGAGCCCATCGCGCTCCGAAAGAGGCTTCAGGGCCAGGAACATGCGGCCCCGGTTTACCGAGGCGTTCCAACCCCCGGCCCCGACCGACGAGCCGACGCTGGCGACGGCCGGGTCGGCCAGCACGATCTCCAGCGCCTGGCGCTGCAGCTTGGCCATGGCCTCGAAGGAGATGTCGGCCGAAGCCTCGGTGCCGGCAAAGATCAGGCCCGTGTCGTCGCGGGGGAAGTAGCCCTTGGGCATCTTGATGTAGAGGTTCACCGTGACGACGACGGTGGCAAGCATGATGAACGTCATCAGCGCGCGGTGGCCGAGGGAGGCCTCAAGCGTGCGCATGTAGCCGCGCAGCATCCAGCCGTGGACGGCCTCCACGATGCGGTCGAGGCGTGTTGCGTTGGAGCTCGGTGCCTCGCGCACGAAATGCGCGCAGATCATCGGGGTGACGGTCAGCGACACCACCAGCGACACGCAGATGGCAACCACCAGCGTGACGGAGAACTCGCGCAGCAACCGGCCGACGACGCCTTCCATCAGCAGCAACGGGATGAAGGCGGCGACGAGCGAGATCGAGATCGACACGACCGTGAAGCCGATCTGGCGGGCGCCGTCGAGCGCGGCCCGCATCGGCGAGGACCCGGCCTCCAGGTTGCGGAACATGTTCTCGATCATGACGATGGCATCGTCGACGACGAAACCTACCGACACCGCCAGCGCCATCAAGGTCAGGTTGTTAATGGAGAAGCCGAGGCACCACATGGCCGCGCAGGTGCCGGCAAGCGACAGCGGCACGGTGAT
>JBGGME010000436.1:0-6161 GCA_041288195.1 Hyphomicrobiaceae bacterium | reverse complement strand
GCGTGCGCCTCGTCGGCGATCTGCGCCGGCTCGGCGTGTTCGATTTCTTCGTCTCGATCTGCTACGTGACGTTCCTGGGCGTCATCGGCACGCTGATGCTGATCGAGAGCATCAACGCCATGCGCAGGGCGCGCGCGGGCGCCGGCGCGGTCTCGGCCCGCCGCCCCGGTCAGCACAGCTGGATTCACGGCCTTCCATTGAAGCTGCGCTTCCAGCGCTCCAAGCTCTACATCAGCGCCATCCCGCCGTTCATGCTCGGGCTGTTCGTCGGCCTGCTGGCCGCCATCATGGGCGTCGGCGGCGGCTTCATCATGGTTCCCGCCATGATCTACCTGCTGCGCGTTCCCACCAACATCGTGGTTGGCACTTCTCTGTTCCAGATCGTGTTCCTGACCGGGGCCACGACGGTGCTGCACGCCTCCTACAACCAGACGGTCGATGTCGTGCTGGCCGCGCTGCTGATGGTGGGCGGCGTGATCGGCGCGCAGTTCGGCACGGTCGCAGGCGAGCGCTTGAAAGCCGAGCAGCTGCGCTTCCTGCTCGCCGCGCTGGTGCTCATGGTCGGCCTGCGCTTCGCCTGGCAGCTGGTCGCGCCGCCGACCGATCTCTATTCGCTCAGCGCCGCTGTCGGAGGAGCCTGATGCGCTGGCGCCGAGAGACATGCACGACGCTCGGCGCGATCGCCGCGATCGCCATCGGCGTGCTGGCGCTGTCGGCCACCGACGGTCTCGCGCAGGCGCAGAAGCGCGCCACCACCAAGCAGGCGCCGCAGCGCCCGCCCGCCGTCGCCAAGGAGGCGCCACATACCCAGATCGAGGAGATCAAGCGCGAGCAGCAGCCCGGCGCCAAGGAATCCGTGCAGGCCGATGTGTCCGCCCGCAACGTCGCCGTCACATCGAGCTTCAACGGCACCGAGATCGTCATCTTCGGCGCGGTCGACAACAGCCAGCAGCCGAGCGCCGAGTCCGGCTACTACGACGTCCTGATCGTGGTGGAAGGGGTGCCGGCCCGCCTGGTCGTGCGGCGCAAGAACAACGTGGCGGGGCTGTGGCTCAACACCTCCTCCGCCACCTTCGATCTGGTGCCCAGCTACTATGCCATTGCCTCGACCCGGCCCATCGACGAGATCACGACCGAGGAGTTCAGGGCCTCGCACGGCGTCGGCTTCCAGAACCTGCGCTTCACGCCCGCCTTCGGCCAGGCGCAGGCGCTCTCCACCGAGGACCTGAAGGACTTCCGCCAGGCCATCGTGCGCCTCAAGCTGAAGCAGGGCCTGTACGTGCAGGACCAGTACAGCGTCGCCTTCATCGGCAAGAGCCTGTTCCGGGCGACCATCGAGCTGCCCGCGAACGTGACGGTGGGTCCGTTCGAGACGCGCGTCTATCTGTTCCGCGACGAGAAGCTGCTCAGCCAGTACACGGTGCGCCTGAACCTCGAGCGCGAGGGCCTGGAGCGGCATCTGCACGCCTTCGCGTTCGGCTATCCGACGCTCTACGGCCTCATGACGGTGGCGATCGCGATTGCCGCGGGGCTCGCGGCCTCGGCGATGTTCCGCAAGGCCGCGCACTGAGCGAAGGTACGGGATCCGGGCCGCAATTCAATCAGCGGCGGCGGATGCAGCCCTCCAGGCAGCGCTGCAGCTGCGACTGGCACTTGGCGCGATCCTGGCTCTTCTTGTAGCAGGCCCCATACGAGGTCCTGCAGGCCGCCGAGCAGGACTCCTTGTTGTTGGCGACAGCGGTGGACACCACGCCGCCGAGCAACGCGCCAGCAAGGAGCAATGCCGCCGAAGCAATCGCGATGTGCCTGCGCAGGCTCACAGGTCGGGCTCCTGGTCAGCTGGTATCGGCTGCAACTTGCGGGGGCACGCGTGTGCGGCAGGCGGTAGTGCTAAGACCCGCACCATGAACGAACGCTGAATGCCGGGCTGTCGCGCAGAACACAAAGGCTTCCGCGCGAGCTGCCTGAAATCGAGGCAGCGACGGGAGTGCGGCGCGCGCGAGGATGCCCTGCTTTCCGACGGACAAAAGCGAGCCGCAACCCTAGCGGCCGCAGGGTCCCTCCGACGGCGAGAGGTATTTTGAATCGACCCAGCCGATGCGCTCGCCGCCGCCGGTCGGGAATTTCACCTGGCACCACGGCTTCTGGCAGCCGCCGGCAAGGCGGATGCAACCCGATTGCGCCTCGAATACGTGCACCACGGGCGCGTCGAGCGAAGGCTCGCCGTGCACCCTCAGGCCATCTGCCACCGCCACGCCGGTCACCCGCCAATAGGCCTGCGAGAGCCTGCGCGGCAAGGGCTCGGCGGGGCGGGCGGGTGCAGGCAGTCGCTCGATGAACGGCGCAACGGCAGGCTCGATCGCGAGGTAGCGGGCATGCACCCATCCGGAGGCGCCGTTGTAGCTGATCGGGCACCAGCTGCGGCATGGGCCGGTCAGGCGGAGGCCGCGGCCTGAAGGCGGAATCTCGCTGATGACGGGATGACCCGCGGAGGGACCCGCCCGAATGTTGAGCACGTCGTCGTCCTCGACGGCGACAACGCGATAGGTGCGCTCGCCGTCCACGGCCCAGGCACGCTCTGCGCTCGAACAGGCCAACAGCAAAAGCACAACCGCAGACAAGAGAAATGCAAACGCATGCCGCACGCGCGGCGACGATAGCCACATCATGACGCCCCCACTTACGCCTATATGACGTTGGAGATTTACTGCGCTTTCGGCGGCATCGGCAACTCGGCGAATGCGTCCGCGGAGCAATTGCGTGCAGGCTGTGGCGCCTCTGTCGAGGCAACCGCGCTGCGCGCCGGCGCGGGGCTCCGCCGCCGGTCTCGCGTATACTGCGGGCCGAGGAACGCTGGAGCAGGCTGCATGCGCCTCATCATTGCCGCGGTCGGCCGTCTCAAGGACGGGCCGGAGCGCGAGCTCCTGGAGCGCTACCGCGAGCGGTTCGGTGCGATGGGCAAACGACTGGGGCTTGCTCCCATCGTCTGGCACGAGCTTGCCGAGAGCCGCGCCGCCACGGCTGCAAAGCGCGCCGAGGAGGAAGGCGCCGCGCTCCTGAAGCTCGCGCGCGACGCCGATACGATCATCGCCCTCGACGAGCGCGGCAAGGCGCTGACCAGCGAGGGCTTTGCACATCTCGTGCGCAAGACCCGCGACGGTGGCTGCGGGACGATGGCCATCCTTGTCGGCGGCCCCGACGGTCTGGCTCCGGCTGTACGCGAGGCGGCGCACACGGTGCTGTCGCTCGGCGCCATCACGCTGCCGCATGGTCTCGCCCGCATCGTGCTCGCCGAGCAGCTCTATCGCGCCGCCACCATCCTGGCCGGCCACCCCTATCATCGGGCGTGAGCCGCGGCGCTTCTGCTATGCTCGCCGCAGGTGATCGACACAATAGCGGTTGAAGCAGATGAAGAACCTGGCCCCCGAGACCGTGGCCGCCCAAGCCGGCGGCGGCATCGACGAGGCGACCGGCGCCATCGTGCCGCCGCTGCACGTGGCGACCACGTTCATCCGCGATCCCGACAACCAATACCGAAAGGGGTATTCCTACGGTCGGCCCGACAACGCCACGGTGCGGCAGGCCGAAGCGGTGCTCACCGCGCTGGAGGGCGGCGCGGCGGGCCTCGTGCTGGCGTCCGGGATGAGTGCGGCGACCGCCACATTCCTGGCGCTGGAGCGGCCCGCCCACGTGGTCGCGCCGAAGGTCATGTACTGGGGCCTGCGCAAGTGGCTGGCCGAGGATGCCCCCTCCCTCGGGATCGAGGCGAGCTTCGTCGATGCCGCCGACCCGGCGGCGATTCGCGCCGGCGTGCAGCCGGGGAAGACGCGGCTCATTTGGATCGAGACGCCCGCCAACCCGCTCTGGACCATCACCGACATCGCCGATACGGCGGCCATCGCCCACGCGGCCGGCTCGCTGCTGGCGGTCGACTCCACGGTGCAGACGCCGGTGCTGACTCAGCCGATCGCGCTCGGCGCAGACATCGTCATGCATTCGGGCACGAAGTACCTCAACGGCCATTCCGACGTGATCGCGGGCGCCCTGGTGTTTGCGCGCAAGGACGCGACCTGGGAGCGCGCCGTTCGTCTGCGCGCCATGCTCGGCACGATCCTTGGGCCATTCGAGGCGGCGCTGCTGCTGCGCGGCATGCGCACCCTGCACCTGCGCGTGCGCCATCAGTGCGCCGCCGCCATGGCGATGGCGCAGCACTTCGCGCGTCACCCTCGGGTCGAGGCCGTGCTCTATCCGGGGCTCGCCACTCATCCGGGACACGGAACCGCGGCACGGCAGATGGCAGGAGGCTTCGGCGGCATGCTGTCGATCCGTGTGAAGGGCGGAGAGGCCGCTGCGATTGCTGCGGCGGCCAAGGTGCAGATCTGGAAGCGGGCCACGTCGCTCGGCGGCGTCGAGAGCCTGATCGAGCACCGCGCCAGCATCGAGGGGGCGGATTCGCCGTGCCCGCCCGACCTGCTGCGGCTCTCGGTCGGCCTCGAGAGCCCCGCCGACCTGATCGGCGACCTCGAGCAGGCGATCGCGGGGGCGACATAGCCCCCTCCCCCTGGAGGGGGGAGGGGCGGTCTGCGGGGGGATAAACTCACCGCCGATCGATCCAATCGCCGTCATGCCGGCGCCGCGAGTGCGCGATAGCGCGTTCGCGGGAACAGGCCGGCACCCATGCGCCCTTCCATCATCGTTCTTCGTCAACACGGTGTCATGGGTCCCGGCCTCCGCCGGGATGACGTAGCTGCCACACGGCCGTGCGCTTGATCTCGGCGTCCTCCAGCTCTCGCGTGACGGGCACCCGGTACTCGGCCATCTGCCAGAAGCGGTCTGCGGGGAAGTAGCTGCGGCGCGGGTCGCCGACGATGACCTCGGCGCCCCTTGTGCGCGCAGCCTCGATGAAGGCGAGCACGCGCTCGGCCAATGGCCGCTCGTAGAAAAGGTCGCCGACCAGGATGACATCGAAGCCGCCCGTATCGGTGTGCGATGCTTCGAGCAGGTCCTCGGCCGTCGTCTCGATCGCCACCGAGTTGGCGGCCGCGTTGAGGCGGATGGCCGCGAGCGCAAGAGCGTCGATGTCGGCCGCGAGCACACGCTCGGCGCCAGCCCGCATGGCGGCGATCCCCGAAAGTCCGCTGCCGGCACCGAGATCGAGCACGCGCCGGCCCGCGACCAGGGCCGGGTTGTCGAGAAGATGCCGCGCCAGCGCCTGCCCGCCGGCCCAGGCGAACGCCCAGTAGGGCGGCGGCACGTTCATCTGGCCGAGCTCCTCCTCGGTCTTCTGCCAGATCGGCAGCGACTCCTCGGCGAGATGCAGGCAAACCTCCGGCACCAGCGGGACCGGGAGCAGCTTGGTATTGGCGCGAATGAACTCGGTGGGGTCCATGCCGCCAGAGCATCAGAGCCGAGCGCCCGACACAAGCCGCAGAGACTAGCCAGTGCGCCCTCGCGTGCTAACGTGCGCCAGAAGGATTGTGGATCAGGGAGAGACGCATGGACTTCAAGGGCAAGGTGGCGGTCATAACGGGCGCGGGCAACGGCATCGGCCGGCAGGCGGCGCTGGGGTTCGCCGGGCGCGGCGCCAAGGTGCTGGTGGTCGACCGCGACGCGGCAGGCGCCGAGCGCACGGTGGAGACCATCAAGCAGCAGGGCGGCGAGGCGCGGGCGCAGCCGGCCGACGTCACCAAGTCCGCGGAGGTGCAGGCCTACGTGAAGGCCGCCGTCGACGCCTGGGGTCGCATCGACTGCTTCTTCAACAACGCCGGCATCGAGGGCAAGTACGCGCCGATCGCGGAGTACGACGAGGCCGTGTTCGACCAGGTGATCGGCGTCAACGTCAAGGGCGTGTTCCTGGGGCTCAAGCATGTGCTGCCGGTGATGATCAAGCAGAAGTCGGGATCGATCGTGAACACCGCTTCGGTTGCCGGCCTCGTCGGCACGCCCGGCATCTCGCCTTATGTCGCCTCCAAGCATGCCGTGATCGGGCTCACCAAGGCCGTGTCGGGCGAGGTGGCGCGCTCAGGGATACGCATCAACGCCGTGTGCCCCGGCCCGATCGACACGCGCATGATCCATTCGCTGGAGCAGCAGATCAATCCTGGTGACCCGAGCAGCGTGGCCGCACGCTACCAGGGCGCCCTGCCGATCGGCCGCTACGG
>JBGGME010000435.1:0-14440 GCA_041288195.1 Hyphomicrobiaceae bacterium | reverse complement strand
ACCAGGCAATGCCAGACGACCGCCTGAAATGCCTCCTGATGCGGCGTGATGCGTGACTCTTCCACTGTCGGTATGACCACCACGACATCGCCGGCCTGCTTGGTGTAGCCGCCGTCGCGGCCCACGATGCCGAATACCTTGAGGCCTCGTGCCTTGGCCTCCTTGATGGCGGCGACGAGGTTGGGGCTGACGTTGCGCTCCAGATTGCCGCCGCCGACCGAGAAGATGAGGATGGCGTCCTTGGCCTTGGCGCGGCTGACCTTCAGCCACTCGGCGAATACCGTGGGCCAGCCCTCGTCGTTGGTGCGCGCCGTCAGCTCGGAGACGTTGTCGGTGGGGCGTAGGCCTCGATGCCGCACAGCTTGCGGAAATCATTGACCGCGTGGCCGCAATTGCCGGCGCTTCCCCCGACGCCCAAAATGAACAATCGACCGTCCCGCTCTCGCAGTGCGACAAGCTCGTCGCAAAGCTGCTCTATAACTTCTGCGGGAATGCGTCGCGCAATCTCGGCAACTTCCGTGAGGAAAGTCGCAGCGTGAGCCTTGGTGTATCCGCTTGCATTTGCAACGTGTTGGGAGACGAACGCTTACACCAGGACATACCGGGGTACAAGAAAGAACCCGGCGCACTCGTCTTGACGCAAACAATCGCAACGCAGACAGCACGCTACAGGATTTCGCGCCGCAGCAATCTCGACTGGGAGCGGTGCGCAAAAGCGATAGCAGGCGACCGCGCACAAGCCACAGAAAAGCTTGCAGCCGGGCGGCACTATACACAGCTTGTGGCGCTGCCGAAGACGACTGCGCCCGTTTTCAACAACTCACGCGTGCATGCCGATGCGCAACTTGCCGCGCCTCCGTGGGCTCGGGTGAGCATGATCCATGATCCTCTCCATCGCATCCGAATTGCATCCGAGCGCGGAGCGGATGATGCGCGGCGCCGCGGGCCGAAGAGCTGATTGGAACCGATCGCGCGACGCACCGTTCTACACCTCCCGGGGATGCTCGCACGGCATCTGCGCAACGTCGCAGCGAGCCTTGCAACCAAATGGAGATGATGATGATAGCGAAGGTATTCGTTTCGGCGGCGTTGCTCGCGGGACTTTGCGTGGTCCCGGCCAATGCGTCGCCGGCCCCGGCGCCGCTGGGCTCAATCGCGGCGGGGGACGTCGTGCAGGTGCAGCGTCGTCCCGACGACTACAGCGGGAGGGGAGGCGGGTTCGATCGTGACAGATCGCACTACAGGCCGGGCCATCGCTATGACCGCGCGCCTTCCAATTGGCACCGATATCACTCCCGTCCCCGGGATTGGCGGCGCCGCGGCTGCGTCATCGTCGGTCCGATCTGGTTCTGCCCCTAGCTGACCGGCATCTGCCCAGGCACATCGCGAGGTTCGGCCGCCGGCCGGACCTCGCACGCTCTCAGCCTCGCCCGCGGTAGGGCGCGACGCCCTGGTCGGGCAGCCACACGCCCTCGGGCAACTTGCCGGTCTGCCAGAACACGTCGATGGGCATGCCGCCGCGCGGATACCAATAGCCGCCGATGCGCAGGTAGTGGGGCGTGAGCAGCGCCGCGAGGCGCTTGCCGATTGCCACCGTGCAGTCCTCGTGGAAGGCGCCGTGGTTGCGAAAGGCCGCGAGGTAGAACTTGAGCGATTTGGATTCCACCAGCCAGCGGTCGGGCACGTAGTCGATCACGAGATGGGCGAAGTCGGGCTGGCCGGTGATCGGGCACAGGCTGGTGAATTCCGGCGCCGTGAAGCGGGCGACGTAGGGCGTATCGGGGTGCGGGTTCGCCACCCGGTCGAGCACGGCCGCCTCCGGGCTCTCCGGCATCTCCGCGCGCTTGCCGAGGAGCTTCGGCTCGGAGGGCTTCTTGCTAGCCATCGGCGTTTCTTCGTTCTCGAGCGAGGTCTCCGCGCGCGGGATCCGCGTTCATGCCGGAACCCGTCAGCGTTCGCAGGATGATGAGGAGGTCGCCGCCGAACGTGCGCGTGCGGGCGTACTGCGCGTCGATAGCGGCAAGACGCGCGGGATCGGACATGTCGACACCCTGAATTTGCGCAAGGCCGGTGACGCCCGGCAGCACGCCGAGCGCGCCGAGCCGGGACCGAGCCTCGATCAACTCGGCCTGGGTCGGCAGGCAGGGCCGCGGGCCGACGAGGCTCATGTCGCCGCGCAGCACGTTCAGCAGCTGCGGCAGCTCGTCGAGCTTGGAGCGGCGCAGGAAGCCGCCGATGGAGGTCAGGGCGGAAACGCCGACCTGGTGCGTCGGCACCTGAGCCGTGTTCTGGTGCATCGTGCGCAGCTTGTAGCAAGTGAACTGCCGGCCGTCGCGGCCGATGCGGCGCTGCGCCAGGATGCCGGGCCCGGGCGAGTTCAATCGAACGGCAATGGCGGTCAGGAGGATCACGGGCCAGAGCACGATCAGGCCGAGACCCGCTGCCAAGACGTCGAAGACGCGCTTCATGGCCTAGGATGCTCGCAGACCAGGGCGGGCGTTGGCAACGTAAGCTTGCGTCCGACCGGCGGCCAGCGCGCAGCCCAATGTCGCGAACGCTGCCGTCAGCCCCAGCGACGACAGGAGCCAAGGTGCCCACATGCTGAAGCTCGAGGCCTCGAGCAGGGCGCAGGTGCCGAAGAGGGCGAGCAGGTAAGCCCTCACGCCCCCCGACAGGCCCTCGCACAGTCTCACGATCAGAATGCCGATGGCGAGGAGGAGGGCGGCGCCTACGGCTCCCGTCTCGTACCAGGTCTGGAGGTAGGCGTTGTGGCTGTGCAGCCCGGTCGTGAGCCTGGCGTGGGCCGAGCCTGGGGCGAGCGGGGCTGCCTGCGGATCATGCAGCGCGCGCGCGCTGGCGATCCCGCTTCCCAGCACCGGCGCTTTCAGCACCTGCTGGCTGGTGTGGCCCCAGATGGCGACGCGCGCCTGGGCGCTCTGGAACAGCCACGGCGCCGCGTAGAGCTGGTTGGTGTAGACCGAGTAGGCCAAGGGCACGACCAGGAGAATTGCTGCGACCCAGCTCACGACAGCGACATTGCGTGCGGCCGTGAACGCGACCAGGCCGAGGCCAAAGAGAACGAGGCCGCCCAACAGCGCCAGCTTCGAGGTTGCGTGAGCCGAGAAGATGATCGCCGCGACCGTCGGCAGCAGGCCCAGGAGCATGAGCCTGTGCTGCTTGGGATTCTCGGCGAGCAGCTTGGTTGCGAGCAGGGCGGGCCACAGCATGAGCGTCAACGCCGCCATGCTCCGGTTGAGGAGATAGGGCGCGGGCAACATTGCCCCGCCGGCGCCGATGACCATGTCGCGTGCATGCGGCCGCGCCCCCGGCACGATCGACATCACCAGCCTGCGCAATCCCTGCGAGCTGGCAACCTCGAAGAGGAGAAGGATCCCGCCGATGACGACCGCCGCATAGAGGCCCAGTGCCATGGCCCGCAGCACGTCGTCGTCCAGGTGCCAGAGCGCGCCGGATATGAAGTAGACGACAAGGACGACCGCGATGAACGAGAACGCCGTCGAATAGGCCGATGCGGGGCTGAGCGACCACGTGGCATTGATCAGCAAGTATATCGCCGCAACCGCCAGCGCCGCGAGGAGTGGAGAGACGCCGAGGTCGGGAAACCGCCCATGGGCCGCCCAATGCCAGCCGAGCGGGGCAACGAGGGAGAGCGGCAGCAGGACCGGCGCCACGAGCGGCGCCAGTAGGTAGAGCGCGACGCCCACGCCCGTCCACGCCGCGGTCGCGGTCAACAGGCCTGCGCGACGAGCTGCAAACGAGGACCCGGTGCTTGTTGAAGCAGAGCGCATCACGCGCCTATACCAGCAGAAGCGGCCTGCGAACAGGACCAGGGGCCCATGGCCGGCGGTCCTCAGGCGACTGTTGGCGTGGAGCCGATGTGCCTGCAATCGCCGGCTGTGTGCTATGAGGTCGTGCTTTCGTGGATTCGCCGGCCGATGACGGATACACGAGTGCTCGTGCAAGCCGCGGTCGCTGCTCCGCGACGTGCATGGCTGTGAATCGATCCTACGTTGGCGAGTGCAAGGTCGAGACGCTTGGCCTCCCCCAGCCCAACTGCCGGTCGCCGCTTCAAGCGCGCCCTCGTCCTCATCACCGAGGACCGGTTCGTGCTGTCGCACTTCAAGCCGCTGGTCGCCGTGCTGCGGGAGGTCGCCGCCGACGTCGCCGTCGTCACGCACTGTACCGGGCGCAGGGGCGAGATCGAGGCGTTGGGTGTGCGCGTCGTCGAGTTCGACTTCGGGCGCTGGTCCAATAACCCGGTGCGGGAGGCCTTCGCGGCGCTGAGGCTGGCGCGGCTGCTCAGGGCCGAGAAGCCCGATGTCGTCCACCTCGTCGCCATGAAGCCGATCGTGCTCGGCTGCTTTGCGCTGCAGTTCGGCGGGCCGCAGCACGCCGTCGTGCACATGACGGGGCTCGGCCAGCTCGGCTTTGCGACCGAGGGCCTCGTGCGGCTGTTCCGCGGGCTGTCGCTGCGGCCGATCGCCCGGGTGCTCAAGAAGCCCTCGACTTACCTGCTGGTCGAGAACCCCGACGATCTGGAATATCTGCAGGGCGCGGGCATCGAGTTCGGCCGGCGCCATGCGGTGGTGCCGGGCGCCGGCATCGACCCGCAGGAGTTCCCGGCCCTGGACCCGCCCCGCAACGAGGTGCCGGTTGCCGCGTTCGTGGGGCGCATGATCAAGCCCAAGGGGATCGATGTGCTGATGCGGGCGTTCGAGCAGCTGCGCCGCAACAGCGTGCGCATCGAGCTCGAGCTGTTCGGGGCGACCGACCCCGACGACCCCGAAGCCATCACGCCGGAGGCGCTCAAGGCCTGGTGCGCGCAATACGGCGCGCGCTGGGACGGCTACGCGAGCGATATCCGCGAGGCGTGGCGCAGGGCCGACATGTTCGTGCTGCCGGCGCGGACGAGAGAGGGCATGCCGCGCGCCATGCTCGAGGCCGCCGCGTGCGCGCGGCCGCTCATCGTCAGCGATGTGTCGGGGTGCCGGCACTTCGTCAGCGATGGCGTCGAGGGTTTGGTCGTGGCGCCCGAGGATGTGACGGTCCTGGCCGAGGCCATGCGCCGGCTGGCAGCCGATCCGGCGCTGCGCGAGCGGATGGGAACGGCGGCGCGCCGCAAGCTGCTGGCAGGCTTCACCGAGAGCCACGTCAGGGACCGGCTGAGGGGCGCCTACAGGTATTTGCTGCAGGCATAGACGTCCTCGCGATAGGGGTGGCGGAGGGGCAGGTGCGCATCGTCGTTACAGGGGCGAGCGGCTTTTGTGGTCGTGCGACCTGCCGAGCGCTCGAGGCGGCGGGCCATCACGTGACGGCCGTGGTGCGCACGTCCGATGCGGCAGCAGATGTCGCGGCGGACCGGGTCGTGGCGCTGGGTGAGCTTACCCCGGCCACCGACTGGGCGGAGGCGCTGGCGGGAGCCGATGGTGTCGCGCATCTGGCCGCGCGCACGGCTGCAGCGCGCAAGCCCGCGGCGAGCGAGGAACGGACGCTCCGGCAGGTGAACGTGGATGTCACGAAAGCGCTGGCGGAGGCGGCACTGCGGGCCGGCGCGCGTCGGTTCGTGTTCGCGAGCTCGATCAAGGTCAACGGTGAGGCGACGGTGGCCGGGGCGCGGTTCACGGCCCAGTCGCCGGCGGCGCCGGCCGACCTCTACGCGCGAACCAAAGCCGAGGCGGAGGCCGTGCTGCTGGGCCTGGTGCCGCGGGGGCTCGAGCCGGTGCTGCTGCGCCCGCCTGTCATGTACGGCCCAGGCATGAAGGGCAATCTGGCCCTGCTCTTCAGGTTGGCCGAGCGCGGCGTGCCGCTGCCCATAGCGGGCGTCCGCAACGCTCGCGATCTCCTCGCCGTCGATGCGTTTGCCGATCTGGTGGCGCATGCGGCTGCCGATCCCGCCGCGGCGGGACGCATCCTCGTTGCTCGCGACGGGGAGGCCGTCTCGACACCCGAGCTCTATGCACGCATTGGGCGCGCGCTCGGCAGGCCCGCGCGCATGTGGCCGATGCCGGTCGCGATGCTGCGGCTGGGCGGGCGGATGACGGGATTGGCCGGCGAGATCGAACGGCTGGTGGGCGACCTCGAGATCGACGACAGCGCGACGCGCGAGCTGCTGCACTGGAAGCCGGCAAAGGGGATGGACCAGGTTCTGGCGGAGACCGCGGCGTGGTGGCGGGAGCGAGGCGCCGGGCGTGGCGAGGCTCGAGAGCCGCGCGCGTCAGTCTCCTCCTTGCTGCCTTAGAACAACGTATAGATGAACGGCGCGACTGCCGAGCCCTGGGTCAGAACGACCAGCCCGCCGAACAGGGCCATCGTGATGATGATGGGCAGGAGCCAGAACTTCTTGCGTGCCCGAAGGAACCCCCAAAGCTCGCGTGCGAACGACAGCATGCTTCCCCTCGCCTTGCGCCGGCCGGTCGCGCCGGCTTCTGTTCCCGGCCGCGGGCCCCATCATGCCCCGTGCTCCGCCGTCCTGACCCAATTCGCGATCTGCTCGGCTACCAGGCGGTTGCCGGCGCGCGTCATGTGACCATAGTCGCTGCCGTGACGAAAATACAATGACCGGTAGGTGGCGAAGTCGTGCGCGGCGAGAGCGACAAGGGTGTCCCACAGGTCCACGACGGCAAGCCCGAGGTCGGAGGCGCACGCCTCCACGCCCGCCGGGCGCGCTTTCTCCTTGTTCTTGTCCATGGTCGGCGTCCGGTCGTGACCCGCATAGAGCATGACGATCAGCACGGGAAGACGGCGCGCCTCGGTGAAGCGCCGCAGGTCCGAGAGCATGGCGCAGGTGACGGCAACGGGGTCGTTCTCGGCGAGGATGTATAGAGGCGTGCGGTAGCGGACGAGGTGCGCGTGACCGAGGCGGGTGGCGGTCCACAATGCCAGGTAGGAGTGGCCGAGCCAGTGCGGTTCCCGGTCGATCGGTCGGCTCGGCGGCGGCACCGGATCGTTGTGAGGGACGAGCTTGCCGGCGCTGACCGTGAACCAGGGCTTGCGCGCGCCGCCGTAGACCTTGTAGCCGGCTCGGTTGATGTCGTCGTCGAGGATGCCGACGACGAGCAGGCGCGGGTCGAGGATCGGCACGAGCTTGTGGGCCGCGAGGATCATCTGGTCGGTCCCGTATCCGCCCACGCCCGCGTTGATGACGGGGCGGCCGAGCAGCGTCTCGAGCTGGGCGGGATAGGTCTCGTGCTCCGCCACGTCCGAGCCGGCGGTGAAGCTGTCGCCGACAGCCAGGATGGCTCCCTGCGGAAGCGGGCGGATTTCGCGGGCGTTCATGCGCGCGCCGTACTCGCCCGTGACGAGGCCGGCCCGCGAGAACAACTCCGGGCCGAGATTGGCTTTCTGGCGCCAGCCGAGCACCGGGTCGAACTCGGCGGCAGGGACGAAGCTCAGAAACGACGGCTGATGGCGTGCAAAGTTCTGCGCCGACCAAACCGGCACGCTGTCCATCAGCCGGGCGGTCAGCTCGCACAGTGCGAGCGCCGCGAGCAGCGAGGCCGCCGCGAGTGCGAGGTTGCCGCGAGAACGAGCGAGTGTCGCGAGAATCTGCATAAACTACAAAAACGCATATAATCCTACGGGTCACAAGATGGATGCCGGCGGGCATCCCAACAATCCACAACCCAGTATCGCCGCGGGTGAAATTCAGAATATTGTATCGTATTCAACTAGGTAGAGAACACAGCAGGTCCGGTGCGGCTCAAGCCGTCCTGCGACTATCCATACCGTGTGTCGCTCAACTACAACAAATCGTTTGATTTGCGCCGCTTCCGAAGCGGCTGTCTCAGTATTGGTTGCGCATGGTGTCGCCGGGGGGGCCGGGGGGCTCGCGCTTGATCCAGTACGATTTCGCGGTTCGATCGAGCTTCAGGTTCAGCAGATCCCGCTTCCGCAGCCGCATGATGAGTCCGGTCGGCACGACCGTGAGCACGAACAGCAGGCCCATCACGATCGGCGTCATGACCTTCGACAGGAGCATCCCGAACAGGAACCAGGCCTTGTTCAGGGGACGCAAGGCCGCGGGGTAGACGAGCGCGACGGCGAGGAAGGCAATCGCGATCGCCAGCGAGCACCAGCGCAGCATGCCGGGGTCGAAGCGGGGCCGCCAGATGGAGAAGGCCGGCCATACGCCGATCAGGCCGAATACGACGGCGAAGACGATGCCGAACCCCCGCTCGGAGCCCATCTTGACGTCGTGGCTCGCGGTTCGGGCCTCGTGCGTCTGGCGCGGGGGCATCGCTCGTCTCCTTCGGCAAGCCCGCCGTCTCCCCGTCGGGCCGAACACGTATGACCTAGCACAATGGTGCGCAAAACCGTTAAGAGTCCCGGGGATAGAGAGGAAAGTCGGCAACCCGCAAGGATCGGAATGGGGACCAGGGCGGCTCTTATCACCGGCGCGGCGCGCCGCATCGGCAGGGCGATCGCGACCCACCTCGCCGGCGAGGGCTGGGACATCGCCATCCACTACAACACCTCGCGGGGCGAGGCGCAGAGCCTGGAGGCCGAGGTGAAGGCTGCCGGGGTCGATTGCAGGCTTTACCAGGCTAACCTGACGGACCCCGCGGCGGCCGACCCGCTGGTCGAGCGCTGCGTCGCCGATTTCCCGCATACCTCCCTGCTGGTCAACAGCGCCTCCGTGTTCAAGAAGGACACCATCGCCAGCCTGCGGCCCGAGCTGTGGGACGAGCACCTGCGCATCAATGCCCTGGCGCCGATCCTGCTCACGCGCGCCTTCCACCGCTTCTGCCGCCAGCAGCACTGCGTCATCAACATGCTCGACCAGAAGGTGGCGAACGCGACGCCGGACTTCTTCTCCTACACCATCAGCAAGCTCGCCCTGCACAACGCCACGCGCATGATGGCCATGAGCCTGTGGCCCAAGACGCGCGTCAACGGCATCGCCCCGGGGCTGGTGCTGAGAAGCGGCGACCAGACCGAGGAGCAGTTCAGGGCCGTGCACAAGAAGACGCCGCTGGGCGTGGGGCCGTCGCTCGACGAGATCTGCCGGGCGGTGTCGATGCTGGCCAATACGCCCTCGATCACGGGGCAGGTCATCACCATCGACGGCGGGCGGCACCTGCTCGTGAAGTTCCCGTTCGACGACCTGCCGAAGGAATGAGCCGATGGCCGGGCCGATCATATGGAACCCCGGGCCGGGCCCCGGGGAGCGCTGCATTGTTATCGAGGATCTGCGGCTCGAGCTCTTCATCGGCGTGCACGAGTTCGAGAAGCGGGCGCGGCAGCCGGTCTCGGTGACGGTCTACATGCTCGTGCCGGACGCGGGACCCACGCGCTCGGACGATCTGGCCGATCACGTCTCCTATGCCGACATCGTCGACCGGTTGAAGGAGCGGGCGAAGTCCGCGGCGCATATCAATCTGGTGGAGACGCTGGCCGAGGAGGTGGCGGACCTGGCGCTGGCGGATGCGCGGGTGGCGAGCGTGGTGGTGGACGTGCGCAAGACCGCGATCATCCCGGAGGCCCGGAGCGTGGGCGTGATCATCAGGCGGCAGCGTGCGGCGGCGGGGGGACGGGGATAGGGCGGCATGGGAGCGGACGTCAGCGTGATCGTGCCGGCCTACGCGGCGGCGCAGACCATCGTGCGGGCGGCGGAGTCGGTGTTCGCGCAGGCCGGCGTCAATGTCGAGCTGGTGATCTGCGCCGACGACGAGGCGGACTACGGGGCGCTGCTGCCGCTCGACATGCGCGCCGGTCAGGCACTTACGCTCTGCCGCACGCCGGCGCTGGCGTCAGGCCCATCGGTGGCGCGCAATATCGCCACGGCGCATGCGAGCGCCGACATCATCGCCTGCCTCGATGCGGACGATGCCTACGCGCCGGACCGGCTGCGGCGGCTGCTGCCGCTGGTGGAGAAGCACGGGGTGGCGACCGGGCCGACGCGGGAGGTCGACCCGCGCAACGGTGCCATCCGCATGGCGCGGCCGAGGCGCGGCGGCGGCACGGTTCCGATCGAGGACATCTGCGAGCTGCGCATGCCCTTCTCGCCGGTGTATCGCAAGGCGCTGTGCCCGGCGGGATGGTCGACGATCGACTTCGCCGAGGACGTGATCCTCAACGTCGACCTCTACTGCGCGGCGGGCGCCTATCCGTTCGTGGAGGGGGCCGACTACGTCTATCACCTGAGCGACGGTTCGCGCTCGCACTCGGCCCGCGCGCTGGAGCGGGCGCGGGCGGGCTATCTGCAGATCCTCGATCTGGTGGAGAAGCGGGGATGGCCGCAGCCGGTGCGGGAGCTGGTGCGGCGGGTGTTCAAGGAGGACCTGGCGTCGGTCGAGCGGGCGATGGCCGCCGGCGCGGGGGACGCGAGCTGGCGCGATGCGGTGCGCGACGGGCGATAGGAGGTGGGGCCTCTCCCTCGCTCGGCCGACAGAAAGCTGCCAAGTGCCCTTAGTCCTCTTCCGTGCTCGGCGGGGAGGTCGCATAGGTCGCGACCTCAGCTTCGATGTCGGGCAGGCTCTGCAGATAGATCTCGCATACCGCCGCACGGACTCCCGAGACGGCCTTCTCGGCCGCCGAAGTCACCAGCTCCAAAATGCGGTTGACCTCAGCGACCTTCAGATCGTTGCTCCATGAGAAGTCATAGGTGATCTGATGAAAGTACCAGTGCATGTAGGTCGGGTGTGAGATGTCGCACAGGAACTCGTAGGTCTCCGCGAAGCCCGCCACCGCCGCTTCGGCTTCTCGGATGAATTCCATCACGTTGATCTTGTTGATCTCCTCTCTCATTCCCGCCGGGAGCAACGGTCGCGAGTTCGTTCCCAAAAGTAGCCGTTGCAGACGCGCATCTGCGATTGCAGCGCCCTCTCCTGACTCTTCCGCCTTCGTCAGCACCTTTGCTCTTGCGTATAGCAGCGAGCCCCACACCTCATGCAAGAGCCGAATGCAATGTCCGGCCGCCAGGAAATGACCCTCAACTGTGAGCAGCTGCACCGACCTAAGTACTTCTGTCGCCGACTGCATGCTTTGGTGAGCAATCGGTGCTTCACGGCCACCTTATCGTTCGGATAGCGTCGCATGAGACCGGGGAACCGCCGCAATACGTCCTCGAGCTCCGTATCCACGACCGCAAGTTTGGAGATTCTGCTCACATACGTAGCCGTCTCCTCCTTCCATTTCTTCTGTGAGAACATCGGCCCGCTCCCGAAGTGGACAACTCGTTGACGTTCGGAGCACTGCAACCAACCCACCTCGGTGCCGCTGCCACACCTACTTTGACCGGTCACGCGGGCGCGAGGCCGAGGCGGGCGTCGCGGCGGCGCAGCCAGGCGATCATGGGCAGCGCGAGCAGCACCATCCAGGCCTTGCCGACGACCTGGCCGGCCAGATAGTCGAGGCTGCCGAAGGCGAGGTACAGGAACACAGCGCTGTCGATGACGAGGCCGACGAGGCTGCTGGCGATGACGGCGGCCATGAAGCGGTGGCGCTGCAGGGGCGTGTAGACGCCGAGGTCGGCGAGCTCCGAGAGCAGGAAGGCCACGGCAGAGGCCAGCACGAGCGCGGGCGGGGCGAGCAGGGCGGAGAGGGCGGCACCGGCCAGGATGGCGCCGACCGCCCAAAGAAAGCCGAGGCGACGCTGGACGAGGTCGCGCAGCACCAGCGCAAGGCCGATCATCAGCACGCCCGAGGGCGCCATCAGGCCGGGAGCGACGGGGATGAGGCAGGGGCCCTGGGGCACGCAGACGGTGCCGGCATGGCCGATCAGCCAGTTCGCGGCGGGGATGCAGAGCCCGAAGGCGGCGAGGAAAAGGAAGCCCTCGAGCCGCTGGCGGCCAGTCGTAGTGTCATGTCGCAGTGTCACGCATCACGCCTCGTGTCGACGCCTTGGGCGCGGTCCCCGCTCGTGCGGGGTTGGCGCCCAAAAAAAGAGCCGGCGTCGAGATACTCGACGCCGGTGTCGAAGGTCAAATCTGGCGAAGAAGGCAGAAGGCGAAGAAAGGCGGATCAGCGCGTCGGGCGGCGGGCCTGGTGCCACACGACGTAGGCGATGGTGACAAGGGCAGTGAGGATCATGGTGCCGAGGATGTCGGGCCGGCTGATGAAGGCGTACCAGGTCTTGAAGCCCACCATTGCGCCGCCGCGCGGCATCAGAAGGCTGTTTACGGCGATGACGACGAACACGACTGCGGCCGTCAGCGCGGTGGCGATGGCGACGTCCAGAGCTCTCTGCATCAGTGGCGACATGCAACACCCCCCGTTTGGCTCGCCCCGACCAAGCCCGGCAAACGCCGCGGATATCCACAGATGCGGCATTCTTGCGCGTGCAAGTCGAGGCACTTTGTGGGCGGCAAACTAGCTGATTCGCAGGATCGGGGTTGAATCTGCACCCAGAGGAAGCGCAGCCTTTGCTGTAGGTCGGTCACAAGTTATTCTCTATTGCGCCTTTATGGTGCTTGCGGTGCGGGAAAGTCGGGCAGCGCTCTTGGGGGAGCCGACGGTCTTCGCATGCGCAATTCCATCACCGTAATGAATGCCAAGGGCGGCGTCGGAAAATCCACGCTCGTCCTCACGCTGGCCGAGACGCTGGCCACCCACCATGACAAGCGAGTGCTGGTCATCGATTCCGATGCCCACGCCAGCATCAGCACCATGCTGATGGCGCCGGACTGGCTGCGCACCATCCAGGCCCAGGGGCGCACGTTCGTCGACTACCTGATCGCCGTGACGCTGAAGGCGACGCCGGCGGACTGGCGCACGTTCGTGGTGCAGGACGTTTCCGACGTCGACGATGCGCGCTCGATCGACCTGCTGCTGGGCGGCGGACATCTGACGCTGTTCGAGCGCGAGGTGTCCAAGGGCAGCCGTGAGGCTGACCTGCGGATGGCGATCCGCACGTTCCTTGCCGAGGTGCGCGACAGCTACGACATCATTCTGATCGACAGCGCTCCCGGCCTGTCGGTGCTGACGGAGTGCTGGCTGCGGGAAGCCGATTTCCATCTGGCGCCGGCAAAGCCCGACTATCTCTCGACGCACGCGCTGCAGTTCCTGCAGCAGTTCGAGCAGCGCGACGCGCAGATGGGATTTTCGGAGAGCCTGGGCGTCGTCATCAGCATGAAGGATGTGCACTCGCCGGAGGACGAGCAGTTCGACCGCTGGCTGCGCCACAACATCAAGAACCGCTGCTTCGAGCACGCCATCCCGCGTGCTTCCGCGCTGCAGACGGCGGCCTACTTCAGTGTAAGGCGGCGCTCGTATTGGGCGAAGTATCCGGGCCAGACGGGGAAGATCCTGCGCGGGCTTGCGGCCGAGCTGCTGGAGCGGCTGTCGGCGGCGGAGGCGCGCGGGGCCGAGATGCGGCGCCTGGCGACGCGGAACGGGCCGCCGGCGAGCAAGACGCCGTGAGTGGGGCGGCTCGCGGCGGCTCAATAGGTCAGCGCGGCCTTGATGGCGGCGAGCTCGGCCTTGGCGTCGGCATAGGCCTCGTAGGACTGGCCGGCGCGGCGGTACCAGTAGCGCGAGTTGCCGGCGTCGCCCTCGATCTTGTGCAGCACGGCGTGGATCCAGCAGGAGGTGGCGTCGGCCTCGTCCTCCTGCACGATCTTGTGCGCCGCGTCCCAGTCGCCGGCGAGCGCCAAGTCTACGGCACGTACGAGATTCTGTCGGTCCGGCATCTTCCGTCCTCTCGAATAGGGGTCAGACCCCTTTCCCCGCGCTCGAAGTTGTCACGCGCTCGATTTGGGGTCTGACCCCATCTCCTGCCATCTCTCCCATCCTTTCGCGCGCAATTGGCAGGCGGGGCATTGGCCGCAGCCGTAGCCCCAGGGGTGGCGGGTGCTGCGGTCGGCAGTGTAGCAAGTGTGCGTGTGCTCGACGATGAGGTCGACGAGCGCCCTGCCGCCGAGCTTTTCGGCCATCGCCCAGGTGCCGGCCTTGTCGATCCACATCAAGGGTGTCTCGATCGCAAAGGGGGTGTCGAGGCCGAGCGAGATGGCCTTGGCGAGCGCCTGCAGGGTGTCGTTGCGGCAGTCGGGATAGCCCGAGTAGTCGGTCTCGCACATGCCGCCCACGAGCGTGCGGATGCCGCGGCGGTAGGCCAGCGCGGCGGCGTAGGTGAGGAACAGCAGGTTGCGCCCGGGCACGAAGGTGTTGGGGAGGCCGGCGGCCGTCATGGCGAACTGGGCCTCGCGGGTGAGCGCGGTCTCGCTGATGGCGCCGAGCGTGGCAAGCTCCAGTATGTGGTCGTCGGCCAGTCGCGGGGCCCAGGCAGGGAATTGGCGGGCGATCTCGGCGCGGATCATGGGGCGCTGGTCGAGCTCCACGGCGTGGCGCTGGCCGTAGGCGAAGCCGATGGTCTCGACGCGCCGGTAGCGCTCCAGCGCCCAGGCGAGGCAGAGGGTGGAGTCCTGCCCGCCGGAGAACAGAACCAGTGCGGAACCTTCGGCCATCGGTCGCCTTACCCAGA
>JBGGME010000434.1:0-3669 GCA_041288195.1 Hyphomicrobiaceae bacterium | reverse complement strand
GTCGACGCAGCTGCTGGCCGCGGCCGACATCTATCAGGCGCTCGAGCGCGGCGTCATCGACGCGACCGAGTTCTCGATGCCCGCCATGGACATCAAGCTGGGCTTCCACCAGATCGCCAAGTTCAACTACTTCCCGGGCTGGCACCAGCAGGTCTCGTGCAGCGAGTTCCTGATGAACAAGAAGGCCTACGACGCGCTGCCGGACGCATACAAGGCAATGATCGAGGTCGCGGGCCAAGCTCAGGTGATCTACACCTACGCCGAGACCGAGGCCACGCAGTTCGACGTCATGGCCGAGATGCGCGACAAGCACAAAGTGACGGTCAAGCGCTGGAGCGACAAGGACCTGGCCGCCTTCGAGAAGGGGTGGCTCGAGGTGATCCAGGAAGAGTCGGCCAAGGACCCGCTGTTCAAGAAAGTCGCCGATCACTACCTCGACTACCGCAAGAAGTACTCGATCTGGGGCGAATCCCAGGTGATGAAGCCAACCTACCAGAAGTGACCAGTCGCGCCGGCGCAGCTCTTGTGCTGCGCCGGCCCGCGCCGGCGAGAGATCTGCGCTCCGCCTGATGGGACGTCAAACAGCGCCGCAGTCCGATCCTGGCCCCCCTGCGTTGGTCCGGCGCGCGGGCGTGGTGGTTGCGGCCTGATGCGGGGCGATGAGAGTCGTCCGGGCGGTCAGCCCCGACAGGGGAGTTGCGAAATGCCTCAGGGGCGGTCTTGGACGGTAAGGCGGAAGCGATGAATGCCTTGTTGAATGTGTCGGAGGGGATACGACGCCTGCTCGAATGGATTGCCTTGGTGTCCGGGTGGCTGCTGGTCGCCATGGCGTGCGTGACGACCTTCGACGTTGTCGCGCGCAAATTCGGCATGCAGCTGCCCTACACCAAGCTGCAGGAGCTCGAGTGGCACTTCCACGCCGCCATTTTCTCGCTGTGGATGGGCTACTGCTACACCATCAACGCGCATCCGCGGGTCGACACCTTCACCGAAAACCTGACGCATCGAAGCAGGGCTTGGATCGAGCTTGGCGGCTGCCTCATCCTGGCGCTGCCCTACATGGCGCTGGTTGCCTACTACAGCCTGGATTTCGTCGCGGGGTCCTACCGGGTCGGCGAGCAGTCCGACAGCACGGTCGGATTGACCCATCGCTGGGTCATCAAGGGCATCTACGCGGCAGGCCTCTGGATGGTGGTGCTCGGAATCTTGAGCGTGCTGCTGCGCGTGATCGTCTTCTTGTTCAGCAGTAAGCCTGAAGCCGAGGTCAATCTGCAAATCGGCCATGTCGAAGTGGAGGTCTAGTGTGGTTCAAATCGCGCAATTCGCACCGAGCGCCTCGCACAAACGAGACGAACTACGCGATCAGGACACTAGTCCGAACCGGGGGTAGTCGCCGTGTATGACTGGCTGGGTGATCACCTCGCGCTGATCATGTTCATTTCGATGTTTTTCTTCATTTTCATCGGCTACCCGGTGGCCTTCATCATGGGCGGTCTGGCGCTCGTGTTTGCGGTCTTCGGCACGTGGCTCGGCGTGTTCAAGATGATCGGCCTCTCAGACATCGTGCTGCGCATGTGGGCCGGCGTCGCTGCCGACCCGGTGCTGGCATCGATCCCCATGTTCATCTTCATGGGCGCGATCCTGGAGCGATCCGGCTCGGCCAGAGACATGCTGGACGCGACAGTGGTCTTGCTCAGGTGGTGCCCGGGCGCGCTGGCGGTCTCGGTGATGGTAATGGGCACGATCCTGGCCGCACCGATCGGCGTGGTCGGCGCTGCCGTGATCACGCTGTCGGTCATCGCCCTGCCGAACATGCTGGCCGCGGGCTACGACAAGAAGCTTGCGATCGGCACCATCGCCTCGGCTGGAACGCTCGGCATCCTCATCCCGCCGGCGATCATGCTGGTGGTGATGGCGGAGATGCTGGCGACCTCGGCCGGCAACCTGTTTCTCGCCGCCATCATGCCGGGCTTCCTGCTGTCCGGCCTCTACCTCGTCTACATCATAGCCATCTCGATCTTCAAGAAGGGAGCGGCGCCCAAGCTGCCGCCGGACTTCGGGCCGCAGACCCGCTCCGCCTTCTGGTATGCGCTGTGGCGCGGACTGTTCCCGATGACGGCGCTGCTCGTGATCGTGCTCGGATCGATCTTCGCCGGCTGGGCCACGCCGACGGAGAGCGGTGCGGTGGGTGTGCTCGGATCCATGTTCATCGCCGCGCTCAACAAGCGCCTGACGCTGAGGATGCTCAACGAGTCGATCTATTCCACCTGTCGGGCGAACGGCCTGGTGTTCCTGATCTTCCTCGGCGCCACCGGCTTCTCCTACGTGTTCCGGGTGCTTGGCGGCGACGAGCTCATGATGTCGACATTGCAGTATTTCGGCGTCGACACGAAATGGGAGATGCTCACCTTCATAATGGTGTTGATCTTCCTGCTTGGCTTCCCGTTCGAGTGGATCGAGATCTGCCTGATCGTCCTGCCGGTGTTCGGTCCGATCCTGCTGAAGTACGACTTCTCCGATCACATCGGCAACAATCAGGCACTGATGACCTGGTTCGGCGCGCTGGTGGCGGTCAACTTGCAGACCGCGTTCATGACGCCGCCGTTCGGGGCGACGCTGTTCTACATGAAGGGCACCGCCCCGCCCGGCGTGACCATGCAGGACGTGTTCAGGGGCATGTACCCCTTCGTCGCCCTGCAGGTCCTCGGCCTGCTGCTGTGCATCTACTTCCCCGGCATCATCCTGTGGCTGCCGCGATTGGCGGGATTCCTCGAATGAGTAGGGCGCAATAAGGCGATAGCCGCATTGCGCCGATTTGCCGGACGCCATGCATCGGCGCGATGCGCTGCCGCTTATTGCGCCCTACGTGCTGTCGCCTCCGCCCACCCGCCATCTGTCTCGACGCGCTTCGCCAGCGCCAGCAGCATCGTGTCGGTGCCCTGCCGGCCGACGATGGAGAGGCCGAGCGGCAGGCCGTCGATGGTCGCCATCGGCATGGAGAGCTGCGGCAGGCCGGCGAGTCCGGCGATGCACAGCAGGCACATGGCCTGGTTGCGGTACTCGATCTCGATCTTGTCGACGGGCGTGCCGAGCGGCGGCGCCGCCCGCGGCGAGGTCGGCAGGCAGAGCACATCGCCGGGACCCAGCAGCCGATCCATGCGCGCCCTCGCCTCCGCGCGGCGCGCATCGGCCTGCGCCAGCATGTCGGGCGTCACGGTCGCCGCCCATTCGATGCGCTCCTTGACGCCGGGCCCGAGCCGCGGCCTGGCCTCGCTGACCCACGCACCGACGCTCGCCCACACCTCCGCCGCCTGGATGGTGCGGAAGGTCTCGAACCAGGCCGCAAGGCCGCCCGGCGCAACCTCGATCTCCCGGCCTTTCCCGACAAGGCGTTCAAGCCGTGCCACCGCGGGCGCCAGCGCGGCGCGCGCCGCCGGCTCGAGGAGTGCGAAGGCGTCGCGGGCGACCAGCAACCGCGCAGGTCTCGCGGCTGCTGCGCGATCCTGCAGCAGCACACGGCCGACCGCTTCGAGGATGCCGGCATCGCGGGCGAACCAGCCGGCGACGTCGAAGCTCGGCCCGAACGGCACCGCCTCATCGAGCAAAACCCGCCCCCACGTCGGCCGCAGTCCGAGAATTCCGCAGTAGCTGGCGGGGATGCGCACCGAG
>JBGGME010000433.1:0-6573 GCA_041288195.1 Hyphomicrobiaceae bacterium | reverse complement strand
TGAACGCTGGTTGCCGTGCTCGTCCTGCACCACTTGCGCGGCGCCCCCATCCGGGCGATGGGTAGCCCTGGTCGAGGGAGGGGGCATCGGGCAATGCGGCGGGCTCGCGTCTTGTCGGTGGCCGTTTCGCTTGTCGCGCTGGCCGCGGCGGGCATGGCGCCGGCGCACTCCCAGGCCCAATGCAGCAAGGGCGATTTCGAAGCGGTGGTGGACGAGGCGGCGGGCGCGCTGGGTGCGCTTGCCCGCGAGAACACCCCGCAGTTCCAGGCCAAGCTGCGCCAGCTCAAGGCCAAGCGCGGCTGGAGCGACGACCAGTTCCTGAAGGAGGCCGAGCCGCTGGTGCGCGACGACAAGATCGCAGGCTTCGACCAGCAGTCCGAGGATTTCCTGGCCCGCATCACGAGCGGGGGGCAGGCGGGGGCTTCGGGCGAGGCGCCGGACTGCAAGCTGCTCGCCGAGCTGCGCACCATCATGGGCTCGCTGGTGGAGACGCAGAAGGCCAAGTGGGCCTATATGTTCGAGAAGATCGAGGGCGAGCTGCGCAAATGACCTCGGCGAGCGGACGCTCGCGGAGATCATCCCCGCGAACGCGGGGATCTCGAAGTTGGGAGCCACCACCATGCTCGACCGGCCGGACTTCCAACAGGCGCTGCGCTACGTCTTCGAGGAGAAGATCCCCTTCTGCCGGACGCTCGGCCTCAAGCTCGAGGTGGCGGACGGTGCACCCAGGGTGCATATCGCCAGGCAGGACTTCATGCTGGGCAACACCAAGCTCAAGGTGCTGCACGGCGGCGTGACAGCGGCCGTGCTCGATTCCATCGCCGGTGTCGCCATCATGCTGAGGATGGTCGAGGCCGACCCCAAGCCCGATCTCGAAACGCAGTTGCGCGAGTTTGCCCAGCTTTCGACCATCGACCTGCGCGTCGACTACCTGGAGCCCGCGAGCGCGGCGGCGTTCGTGGCCACCGCCAACGTCACCCGGCTCGGCACGCGCATCGCCAACGTGCAGATGGCGCTCACCGACGACGCCGGCCGCTGCGTCGCCACCGGGGCTGCCGCCTTCTCGCTGCGCGCTCCGCGGGGCTGAGGCTTCCGGCAGCGCTTTCCGACATGGTCGGCATGGGGTATCACAAGCTCAGGCATTGGGAGGAGTGGGTCATGGATCTCGGCATCAAGGGCAGGAAGGCGATCGTCTGCGCGGCATCGAAGGGATTGGGCAGGGGTTGCGCCCAGGCGCTGGCGCGGGAAGGCGTGGACTTGACGATCTGCGCGCGGGGGGCTGAAGCGCTGAACGCTACGGCCAAGGAGCTCACCGGCCTCGGCGCCAAGGTGACGCCGGTCGTCTGCGACGTGACCACGGACGCCGGCCGCAAGGCGCTGCTCGCCGCCTGCCCCAACCCCGACATCCTCATCACCAATGCGGGCGGGCCGCCGCCGGGCGATTTCAAGGGTTTCTCGCTCGACGACTGGCGCAAGGCGGTGGAGGGCAACATGATCACGCCCATCGCCCTCATCCATGCCACCGTCTACGGCATGATGGATCGCGGCTTCGGGCGCATCGTCAACATCACCTCCCAGTCGGTGAAGGCACCCATCGCCGCCCTCGAGTTGTCGAACGGTGCACGGATGGGCCTCACCGGCGCCGTCGCCGTGATCGCCCGCAAGGCTTCCAAGAACAACGTCACCATCAACGGCATCCTGCCCGGTCCCTTCGATACCGACCGGCTGCGCGGCACCACGCAGAAGATGGCGGAGGCGCGCAAGGTCGCGGTGTCGGTGGTGGAGGAGGAGCGCAAGGCGGCCGTGCCCGCAGGACGCTTCGGCACCGCCGAGGAGTTCGGCAGCGTCGTCGCCTTCCTGTGCTCCACGCACGCCGGCTACATCACCGGGCAGAACGTGCTGATCGACGGCGGCGGCTATCCGGGATCGCTCTGAGGCAGCTGCCGGCCGCCAGCGTCGGGCAACACATTTCGTCGGGCAACACATTTCCCGCTTGTTTGGGGGTTGCCCGAACGGCAGGACAGCTATGCCGTGCGTCTGCGCTTAACCATCGCGGGCACAAATTTGTGTTGCGCATCCGACACGAATGGGTGTGCCGTCCTGCGCATAGGCCCAATTCTTCGCGTGGCATTGGAGTTTGCTGCGACAATTATATGAATTTGGTTCACAATTTTGGGTTGACCGACCAACTCGCAGTTGCTGTCGTGCGCGCGCTGGGGCACGTGGCTGAGCCAAATCAGTGGCGTGCCAGTGGGGTACCGGCATTCGGCTCAGGGACACGAACCGAACGCGGACAGCTAGGCAAACGCTCTCCAACCAACATCGAGCGAACCGGTAACGCGGTTAAGCGTTTCCGAGCAGCTGGACCGCCCTGGTCGGCCCCCGCCGTTTCGTCATGCGTAAGAGGAGAACAGCATGAGACACTTGGTAAGGATGGCTTTGCTCGCACTGGCGGTGGTCGCCGGGGTGGCACTGCCGGCCGCTGCAGAGTCTGGGGACAAGCGACACTGGTTCGAGAGCGGGCCACGCCACTATTATCGGGGCGAGGAAGCTTCCCCTGCGCGGGTTACCCGCGCTCAACGCTACTACAACGAGGAGGCGGCACCGCGCAGGCAGGCCTACAGCGGCAATCGAGCTCATCGTGCCAGCAAGCATGCGGCCCGCAGCGGCAAGAGCACGCGGGGCAAGCGCATCGCCGGCCGGCACGGCAAGGGCCCCAAGGCCGTGGCGCAGCAGCGCAAGGACACCGCAAAACCGGCGGTGGCCGCCGCCGCGAAGCCGGATAGCCAGCCCGCCCAGAAGCAGGCTGAGACGACCGGGAGTCAGAAAAAGCCTGAGACTGCCGAGAGGAAGGCAACCGCGCCCGAGGCCGCACCGAAGGCCCCCGCGCCCAAGGCGCAGGCTGCGCGTCCCTCTGGCGGCGGCCAGCATGGCGTTGCCTCCTTCTACTGGCAGCCCCAGCGCGTGGCTGCCGGCGGGTGGTTCAACCCGAACGCGATGACCGCGGCGCACAAGACGCTGCCGTTCGGTACCCGGGTGCGCGTCACGCATCAGGGCAATGGCCGCTCCGTCGAGGTCGTGATCAACGATCGCGGACCCTACATAGCGGGCCGCATCATCGACCTCTCCAAGGCCGCCGCCTCCGTCATCGGCATGACCGGCCAAGGGATCGCCCGCGTCGCCGTGGAGGTGCTCGGCCGCTAGCGGCAGGTCCATCAAGACGGTACTCTCGACGGACCGTCGGGAGCTGGCCCTCCAAGATCGGGGGCGGCTCCCGGCGGTCCGTTTCCTTTTCGGCCGCAGAGAGAGGGCCCGCATGCTGGAGATTGCCCCCGACAAGGTCGCCCACGTCATCGTCAAGGCCCGCGAGTACGACGCCAAGGTGGGCACCTGGGACGACACGGCCCGATCCGGCGATGCCGAGGACGACCCCTCATCGATCCTCGAGGACTACGCCAACGATCCAACGCGCGCGGAGCTTGCAGCCTTCATCGACGGCCTCAACGTGGACGAGCAGGTCAACCTGGTGGCGCTCGCCTGGATCGGACGCGGCACTTTTGCCCCCGAGGAGCTCGACGAGGCGGTCGAGACCGCCCGCAGCGAGCGCGTCAGCGCCACCTCGAAATACCTGATGGGCATCCCGCTCCTCGCCGACTACCTGGAGGAGGGGCTGGAGAAGCTCGGCATCTCAGTGGAGGATGCGGAGAAGGGGGTGCTGTAGGGGCGCGTCGGTCGACACGCCGCCTCATCCTCGCGGGCCGATCAGTCTTTCCCTGTGCGCGCGCAGCGGGAGAATATCGGCTCAGACGCGGACGTTGGACGTCTTGAACGTACCTGCGGCGAAGGCTCTGGCGGCCTTTGCCTTGTCGAACTCCCAGTGCCACGGCTCCTTGTTGACGGTGCGGACAAAGCCGCGAACGGGGGCGTTCTTGGTCAGCCAGTCGTAGGTGGGATCGCCTGCGCCGCCGCCGACCGCGATGTCGAACGCAATACCGTTCTGATGATTGGAGTTGCCAGGCTTCGCGGCGAGATTGAAGCCGGGGAGCCCCCTGATGAACCCGTCGTGCAGGACTTTCTGCTCGGGATAGGAGCGAAAGCCGCTGTTTATGGCGACCTGGACCCCGGCCCCGGCGGCAGCCGCTACGAGATCGAGATAGGGATCGAGGGTGTCAAGGGCGATCCGCCTCACTCCGAGGCTTGCGCCCATGATGTCCACCAGCGTGACCTGTCCCTTGAAGGTGCCCGCGACCCATGCGGCATTGGGGCCAAACCTGCTTGCTCCAGGCTCGGGCGGGATCGCCCCGAGCGTCTGGTTGACGAACTTGCCTTGGAAGTTGCGGGTCGAGGTCCATCCGAGCAGCGTCGCCCCGTCGTCGGAGATGGCCCGGGCGAATGCGAGGGTGCCGGCGCTGCCCGTCGCCACCACCTTTGCGGCGTCGACCTTGATCTTGGTTCCTTTGGCAATTCGCTTGAAGTTGCCGACCTGCTCGCCGAGCGGCAGCGGGTCGCCGGCTGCATAGAGCTCGAAGGCCATCAGGTCGCTGGCCTTGCGGATGCGTGCGTCAGGGTCGGTAACAGTGAATGTCGTCTGCTTATAGCTTTGCGTGCGGTCCATGTAATTCCTCTATGAAAGATCTTCAGTATGCGCAGGCAATAGTTCCATGCGTGTACCGCTGGTGCAAGCGGCCAGGCCTAGCGATTTGCGCTCGTGAAGCCTTGGGGCCGGTCGAGCCAGACGGCGAGTGCATGCCAGGGGGCGATGCTCCAGCTGGAGCGCGCGGCACCTGAGGTGGATGGCAGGACGAAGACGTCGGGGAAATCCGGCAGGGTGGGCGGTTGCCGGCCGTAGGATATGGCCTCGGTGCGCTTGCGGCCGAGCCAGACGCTTGCGGCCTTCTTGCCGTTGAAGGCGATCGCGCGCGGGCGATAGCCGCGAATTGTCTCGACGAGCCTGTCGCGGTTGAACTCGTGCCTGGCGATCTGGCGGTCCATGCCGGCGCCCAGCTTCGACATGTCGGTGAGGCCGATGCCGAGCGCCAGCAGGTCGCTGAACTCGGCGGGCTTGAAGCGGCGCGGCGTCAGGCGGACCTCGTGCAGGGTGCGCCAGAAGCGGTTGCCGCGGCCGGCGTAGTAGTGGCCGAGCTCAGCCGAGCGCTTGCCGGCCGCCGTGCCGACGAACACGACGCGCAGATTGGGCAGGAGGAGGTCAGGGAGCCTATGTCCGATGGAGGACTCCGGCGTCGGCCAGCCTTCACCCTCGACATGCGCTCGTTCCGCTTGTTGTGCGCGCTCGCGCATCTGCAGGCCGCAGGTCGCCATGGATGACCCAGCATAGAGCGATTCCGGACCGCCTGCGCTTCCGGGCGAGAGTCTGCGAACAACTAATGTTCGCGTGCATGACGGCGTACAGGCGCTGGCGCCGCCGGGGATCGAGGTGGCGGTGGCGGAGGTCTTTGCGGCCGCGTGAACCGCCTGGGGGTGTCATGCCGGGGCTTGTCCCCGGCATCCAACCATCAACGGCGCTTGCGGAGAGATGGATCGCGGGAACAAGTCCCGCGATGACAGGTTGGAGCGCGCGGTGAGGGAGGCGGCCTACCCCAGCGCCTCGTTGCTCTTCTTCGCCCGCTCCGCATCGACGTACACCTGCCCGCCCATCTCGCGGAACTTGGCGGACATCTGGGCCATGCCGGCCTCTCGGGTGCCGTTGGAGGCGGGGTCGATCTGGGTGGTCTCCTCGGCGAGTTCGACGCCGGCCTCGTTGAGCTTGGCGGCGTAGTCGCGGACGTCCTGGGTGATCTTCATGGAGCAGAACTTGGGGCCGCACATGGAGCAGAAGTGGGCGACCTTGTGGGCCTCCTTGGGGAGCGTCTCGTCGTGGTACTCGCGCGCCGTATCGGGGTCGAGCGAGAGGTTGAACTGGTCCTCCCAGCGGAAATCGAAGCGCGCCTGGCTGAGCGCATCGTCGCGCAGTTGCGCGGCCGGGTGGCCCTTGGCAAGGTCGGCGGCGTGTGCAGCGATGCGGTAGGTGATGACGCCTTCCTTGACGTCGTCGCGGTTGGGCAGCCCCAGGTGCTCCTTGGGCGTGACGTAACAGAGCATGGCGGTGCCGAACCAGCCGATCATGGCGGCGCCGATGCCTGAGGTGATGTGGTCGTAGCCCGGCGCGATGTCGGTGGTGAGCGGCCCCAGCGTATAGAACGGCGCCTCGCCGCACTCCTTCAGCTGCTTGTCCATGTTGATCTTGATCTTGTGCATGGGCACGTGGCCGGGGCCCTCGATCATGACCTGGCAGCCTTTGGCCCAGGCGATCTTGGTGAGCTCGCCCAGGGTCTCGAGCTCGGCGAACTGGGCGCGGTCGTTGGCGTCGGCGATGGAGCCGGGGCGCAGGCCGTCGCCGAGCGAGAAGGAGACGTCGTACTCGCGCATGAGGTCGCAGATCTCGTCGAAGCGCTCGTAGAGGAAGCTCTCCTTGTGGTGGGCCAGGCACCACTTGGCCATGATCGAGCCGCCGCGCGAGACGATGCCGGTGGTGCGGTTGGCGGTCAGCGGCACGTAGGGCAGGCGCACGCCGGC
>JBGGME010000432.1:0-2531 GCA_041288195.1 Hyphomicrobiaceae bacterium | reverse complement strand
GTGTTCCTGATGGAACCGCACGTGGTCGGCGAGCTGCCGGCCAAGCTCGATGATTTCAGCGCCCAGCAGAGCCGCTGGTCCAAGGGTTTCATGCAGGTCGCCCGCAAGCTGCTCGGCCCGATCTGGCGCTCCGAGTGGTCGGACGAGGCCAAGTTCATGACCACCGTGGCGCTCGGCCAGCAGCTCATCTTCCCGGTGCTGGCCGTTGGCATCGTGGCGCTGGTCCTGTCGGCGATCGGCCATGGATATTTGCCGGGCTTCTTCCGCTTCCTGCTGTGGCTGTGGTTCATTGGCATGCTGGCGGTGCTGTTCGGCATGACCTACGGCGCCTGGCGTCGGCTGAAGCGGGGCGGCCTGGGGCGTTACCTCGCCACGGCCGCCAGCGTGCCGGCGCTGATCGTCTATCTTGCCGCCGCCAACGCCGGCCCGATCGTCGGCGCCGTGTTCGGGCGCAAGACCGAGTTCAACCGCACGCCCAAGGCGGGGACGTGATGGCCATCGTTGCCACCCTGGCCCTGCTGCTGGCCGCGATCTTTGCGATGTGCTGCGTCCTGCTGGCCGCCTTCGTCGGCAGCCTGCTTTACATGGTGATCCTGCATCATCGGCTAAAGGAGCGGGGGCTGCGCCGCGAAGAAGAGCTGCTGGCCACGCCGCTGCCGCACGACGCCGATCTGCCGCATGTCGTGGTGCAGATCCCGTCCTTCAACGAAGGTGGCGTGCTGCGGCGCGGCATCGAGGCGGCGGCAAAGCTCGACTGGCCGCGCGACAAGCTGCACATCCAGGTGCTCGACGACAGCACCGACGAGACCGCCGAGCTCGCCCGTACCGTGGTGGCGGAGCTGAAGGCGAAGGGGTTCGACATCGTGGCCCTGCAGCGTACCGACCGCTCGGGCTTCAAGGGCGGCGCCCTGCACGAGGCCATGCAGCAGACGCCGCACAACTACTTCGCCATCTTCGACGTTGACTACGTGCCGGAGCCCGACTTCCTGCGTACCTGCATGCGGCCGTTCTTCGCAGAGGTTGGAGGAAGGCGGCCCAACTGGGCGTTCGTGCAGGCGCGCTTCGACTTCCTCAATCCGCACGAGAACGCGCTAACCGAGATGCAGATGGTGACGCTCGACGCCCATCTCGGCATTGAGCAGGCGACGCGCTGCTGGGCCGGCCATCCGCTGCCCTTCAACGGCACCTGCGGCATCTGGCAGCGCGCGGCCATCGAGGCCGGCGGCGGTTGGAAGGGCGATACCGTCACCGAGGATCTCGACCTCACCTATCGCGGCTGGGTCAAGGGCTGGCGGGCGCTGTTTCTCGCCAGCGTGCCGGTTCCAGGTGAGCTGCCGGCCGACACCAAGACCTGGCTGCGCCAGCAGCAGCGCTGGCAGGACGGCTTCCGTCACGTCGGGCTGCGCATGTTCCCCGACATCCTGAAGAGCCGCGACATCACCCCGTCGTCGAAGGCCGCGGCGCTGCTGCATCTCTGCATGTCGTTGAACCAGCCGGTGCTGCTGGTCGGCGTCGTCTCGGGCCTGCTGGCGGGACTGCTGGCGCCGTCCCTGGTGCCGCTGCTGCTGACCTTGTTCTTTGTCACTCTGGCCTGGGTGCTGTTCTGCGCCACGACGTTCCTGCGCGCCGGCCACAACTTCATCCGCGGCGGCGAGATGTCGCCCGCGCGCTTCGCCCTGGTCTTGCTGCGTTTCGTCGGCGGCCAGGTGGCGATGCTGGTGCGCTCGCTGGGCGTCCACATCAACAAGCGGCTGAAGCGGCCCAAGCCCATCGTCTTCGACCGCACGCCCAAGCGCGGCGCCTAAACAACCGTCATCCCGACCGGAGCCTCGCGAAGCGGGGCGCAGTGGAGGGACCTGCTCATGTGGTCGCCGACGCATGAAGAGGTCTCTTGACTTAACGGATAGGTTATTTAACCTATCATTTAAATGACTATGCTGGACTACACCTTCAGCGCCTTGGCCGATCCAACGCGGCGGGCGATCCTGGCTCGTCTGGCGCAGGGCGAGGCGACGGTCGGCGAGCTGGCCGAGCCCTTCGCGATCTCCCAGCCGGCGATCTCCCGACACCTCAAGGTGCTCGAGAAGGCTGCGCTGATCTCCAACGAACGGCGCGGCAAGCACCGCCGCTGCCGCCTCAGGCCCGAGGCACTCGACAGCGCCGCGGCGTGGCTCGAGTTCCACCGCCGCTTCTGGACAGGCAGCTTCGATCGTCTCGACGTTCTCCTGAAGTCGGAGGAGAAGGCACGGTGACCGCACCCGTCGCCGATACGGTGCTGGAGATCACGCGCGTCTTCGACGCGCCGCCTGCGCGGGTGTTCGCGGCCTGGCTGGACCGCGAGCAATTCCAGGCGTGGATCGGCCCCGAGGGCGTGGCCTGCGAGGTGCAGCTGCTCGAACCGCAGGTCGGCGGCCGGTACCGCCTCGTCATGAACACACCGGAGCGCGTGATCCCGGTGTCCGGCGTCTTCAGGTTGATCGAACCGCCCCGCCGCTTGGTCTTCACCTGGGGCTGGGAGGGCGATGCCATCC
>JBGGME010000431.1:0-6432 GCA_041288195.1 Hyphomicrobiaceae bacterium | reverse complement strand
GCCAGCTGCGGGGCATGTTCGAGGACGTCGTGGCGCAGCCGGTGCCCGAGAGGCTGCAGAAGCTGCTCGACAAGCTCGAGCGCAAGCGGTCCAAGGATTGAGACCTCGAGATCGAAGGCGCATGAGGCTGACGGCAACGCCTGCGCTCGCCGTTGATCCCAGCTATTAGATGTTGCGATTCAATGGGTTCGAGATTTCGCTTGGCCCGCGCAATTTTTTTCGGCCATGCAGGAACCACCGTGCGAGGAAGCGGGTTTTACTGTCAGACTAGGCGCGCAGAACCCCCCTTCTGCTTCCCTCACGCGCCGGTCGCGCTTTGACCCGCGGTTCCCCCAAGCCGCGGGTCATTTCTTTTTGCCGCGAGCCTCGCCCCAAATTCTTTCGAGCCGGAACGTTACCAAGGCCGCATGCGTTGCGCGGACGGCAGGGCGCTGCAATCACCGGTTAAGGGTTAACGGTTAAGACGACGATGCCGGCGCGCGAGCCATCCCGCGACGCTCGCCGGCCGTTGCGCTATGATCAACGCGCGGGTGCGTAGCTGCGTATCGGAGCCCACATGGCGCCTAGGCCCAACTGGAAAGGCTATCTGAAGCTGTCGCTGGTGTCGTGCCCGGTGGCGCTCTACCCGGCGACGACGACCTCGGAGCGGGTGTCGTTCCGCACCCTCAATCGCGACACCGGCAACCGGCTGCGCCGCCAGATGGTGGACGAGCAGACCGGCGATGTGGTCGAGAGCGACAACCAGGCCAAGGGCTACGAGGTCGGCAAGGGCGAGTACATCGTGCTCGACGACGACGAGCTCAAGGCGGTGCAGATCGAGAGCAACCACACCATCGACATCGAGCGCTTCGTGCCGCGCGCCGAGATCGACGGGCTCTATCTCGATACGCCCTATTACCTGGCGCCCACCGATCGCGTCGGCGAGGAGGCGTTCGCCGTCATCCGCGAGGCCATGCGCGCGGAGAAGATGGTGGGGCTGGCGCGCGTCGTGCTGTTCCGGCGCGAGCGCATCATGATGCTCGAGCCGCGCGACAAAGGCATCGTGTCGACCACGCTGCACTATGCCAACGAGGTGCATGCGGCCAACGCCTACTTCGAGGAGATCCCCGACCTCGAGCTGCCCAAGGAGATGCTGGAGCTCGCCAAGCACATCATCGAGAAGATGGCCGGCAAGTTCCAGCCGGACGCGTTCGAGGACCGCTACGAGCAGGCCGTGATCGAGCTGATCCGCTCCAAGCAGAAGGGCACGCCGGTGAAGCCGCAGCCGACGCACCGCCAGGCCAACGTCATCAACCTGATGGACGCGCTGCGCCGCAGCGTCGAGGGCGACAAGGCCAAGCCCGCGGCAGGCGACGGCGCCAAGAAGGAGAAGGGCGCCGAGAAGGCCGGCAAGGAGCCGGCGGCACCGGCCCGCGGCGCGCGCAAGGGCAAGGCGCGCATGAAGAAGGCCGGGTGACGGGCCGAGTCGTTCAAGGGTCATCGAGGGCGCATGCCTTCCTCGCCACTGCGTGACTACAACCGCAAGCGCAACTTCACGCGGACGGCCGAGCCGCGCGGCAAGCTCGCCGGCAGCAAGGCCAGGAAGCTCGCCGGCCACCTGTTCGTCGTCCACAAGCACGCCGCCCGCCGCCTGCACTACGACCTGCGCCTCGAGCTCGACGGCGTTCTGAAGAGCTGGGCGGTTACCCGCGGGCCGAGCCTGTCGCCGAAGGACAAGCGGCTGGCGGTCCGCGTCGAGGACCACCCGCTCGACTATGCCGAGTTCGAGGGCCGTATCCCCGAGGGCGAGTACGGCGCGGGGAGCGTCATTCTCTGGGACCGCGGGCGGTGGACCACCGAGGGCGACCCGCACAAGCAGCTCGCCAAGGGCCACCTCGAGATCGATCTGGAGGGCACCAAGCTCAGGGGACGATGGCACCTGGTGCACATGAAGGGTCGCGACAAGAAGGCAAATGGGGGAGGCAAGGAGAACTGGCTGCTGATCAAGGCGGAGGACCAATATGCGCGCGAGGAGGGGGGCAAGGACCTGCTCGAGGACGAGCCGCGCTCGGTCAAGACGGGGCGCACGATCGAGGCGGTGGGCGCGAGCGAGGTCAAGATCAGGCGCAAGGGCGGCAATGAGGGCGCAAGTGGTGCCGCCAGGCCGTCGAGCAATGGGGTCGGGCCCCCCGCCGCGCCGCCAGCAAGGAGCGAGGAGGAAGCCACAAGGTCCGCCCCGATCGTGCCCGCCAGGATAGGCGGCGCCAGGCGCGGCAGCCTGCCCGCCTTCATCCCCCCGCAACTCGCCTCGCTCGCGGACAAGCCCCCGACCGGCGAGCGGTGGGTGCACGAGATCAAGTTCGACGGCTATCGGCTGCTCGCGCGCATCGACGGGGGCAAGGTGCGGCTCAAGACCCGCAGCGGCCTCGACTGGACGGCGAAGTTTGCATCGGTGCAGAAGGCGCTCGAGAAGCTGCCGGTGGTGACGGCTTTCCTCGACGGCGAGGTGATCGTCGAGACCGAGCAGGGCACGCCGGACTTCGGCACCCTGCAGCAGGATCTGAGCGCGGGCCGCAGCGACCGCTTCTGCTACTACGTGTTCGACCTCCTCTATCTCGACGGCATCGACCTTACGCGCGCCGCGCTGCTCGACCGCAAGCGAGCGCTGTCGCAGTTGCTCGCCGGCCTCGACGACGGCGTCCTCAAGCTGAGCGAGCACTTCACCGAGAAGGGCGACATCGTGCTCCGGCACGCCTGCCGCCTGAGCCTCGAGGGCATCGTCTCCAAGCTCGCGACCGCGCCCTACCACTCGGGCCGCAGCAAGGCGTGGCTCAAGTCCAAGTGTACCGACAGCGACGAGTTCGTCGTCATCGGCTACGTGCCCTCCACGACCCAGCGCCGCACGGTCGGATCGCTCGCGCTCGGATATTTCGACAAGGGCAGGCTCGTCTACGCCGGCCGGGTCGGCTCGGGCTTCTCGACCGCGGTTGCCGACGATCTCTGGCGCAGGCTCGAAGCTATTCGCATCGCGGCCCCGGCGCTCGACCCGCTGCCGCCGGTGGAGGCGCGGCGCAACGTGCGCTGGGTCAAGCCGCAGCTCGTCGCCGAGGTCGAGATGCGCGGTTGGACGGCCGACGGCATCCTGCGCCACGCCGTGTTCAAGGGGCTGAGACAGGACAAGGAGGCCGCCGACGTGGCGCCGGAGAAGCCGATGGTGAAGTCGAAGTCGACGAAGGCATCGAAAGCCCAGACCAAGAGCGCGCCGGCGCCCGCCGTCCCGCTCACCCACCCCGACCGCGTGCTGTGGCCCGACGTCGGCGTGACGAAGCAGGGGCTCGCTGAGTTCTACACCGAGATCTGGCCACAGATTGCACCACACGTGGTCGATCGGCCGCTCGCGCTCGTGCGCTGCCCGGGCGGCGTAGAGGAGGGCTGCTTCTTCCAGAAGCATGCGTGGGCCGGCATCACCGAGCACGTCTCGCGGAGCCGCGATCCGGACGATGACGAGGAGCTGCTTTCGATCGACAGTCTCGAGGGGCTCATTTCGCTGGTGCAGGCCTCGGTGCTCGAGATCCACGTCTGGGGCGCAAAGCTTTCCGACATCGAGCGGCCGGACGGCATCACCTTCGATCTCGATCCCGCGCCCGAGGTGGTATGGGCCGATGTGATCGCCGCTGCCTTCGAGGTGAGGGAGCGGCTCGAGAAGCTCGGCCTGCAATCGTTCGTGAAGACCACGGGCGGCAAGGGCCTGCATGTCTATGCGCCCCTGGTGCCCAACGCCGACTGGGCCGCCGTGAAGGACTTCTCGCACAGGCTCGCCGTTGCAATGGCAAAGGACAGCCCGCAACGCTACTTGGCTACCGCCTCCAAGGCCGCCCGCCGGGGTCGCATCTTCGTCGACTACCTGCGCAACGGCCGCGGCGCCACGGCCGTAGCGGCATACTCGGCCCGTGCGCGGGTGGGCGCCGCCGTCTCCACGCCGCTCGGTTGGGATGAGCTCGGGCCGGAGATGCGCCCGGATCGGTTCACAATCACCAACCTCCTGAACCGGCTCGCCAATATCGACGATCCCTGGCGCAACATGCGCAAGAGTGCGCGCCGCCTGCCGTCCTGACGGCTCAGCTCAAGCTTGCCTTGTACTGCATATTCTGGCCCGCCCGTGCGGAACCGGGGAACCCAACCCTGTCTCATCCGTTGACTTGGACTGTAGCGCCCAAGCGTGAGCAGACAGGAGGTCAGGGGCATGGCTCGAGAACGTACTGGCCAAGGCGGCACCCTGCGCGGCTTTGCCAGCATGGAGCAGGAGAAGCAGCGCGAGATCGCACGCAAGGGCGGCGCCAATGTTCCCCACGAGAAGCGCAGCTTCGCGCAGGATCGCACCTTGGCCTCCGAGGCCGGACGAAAGGGCGGGCGCGCGGTAGCGCCGGAGCAGCGGAGCTTCGCGCAGAACCGCTCGCTGGCGGCCGAGGCTGGCCGCAAGGGCGGGCAGACCTCGCAAAGCCGCCGTCACGCCAAGACAGACCAGTCCAGCGATACCTCGGTCAAAGCCCCGGGGACGAACGGTCATGGCAATGATCACCTGAAGCTCGGTTCCGAGCGTCAGAGTTAGGTTTCATTTCCGCTCCGCCAGGCGTGCATTTTCGAAAGCAAGGATAGGGAGGCGCGCGATGATCAGTGCTGTCGGATTTGCGGCCGAGGCCAAGGCCAATCCCACCCGTTTCTACCGGCGCCCGATTGAGGTGCTGCGCGATCGCCGGCTCAATCGAGGCGAGAAGCTCGCGATCCTGGAGGCCTGGGAGCTGGAGGCGCGTGAGCTCGCGGTGGCGTCCGAGGAAAACATGACCGGCGGCGAGCCGAGCCTGCTCGAGGAGGTCGTCCAGGCCCGAATCGAGCTCGGCGATGTCACCGACCCCGGCGGGGACGATGGTGCCCCCACCAAGCACGGCGTGCGCAAGGCCAACCCCGCCGGTTGAGCCTGCTCGATCCCTTCTCAATCCTTTGCGAATGGATTGGCTCCCTTGCGCAGCCGGAAGCGGATGGGAACGCCCGGCAGGTCGAAGGCGTGTCGCAGGCTGTTGGTGAGATAGCGTAGATACGCTTTTGGCAGCGCGCCCGGCTGTGAGGTGAACGCAACGAATGTGGGCGGGCGCGCGGATGGCTGCGTCATGTAGCGGATCTTGACGCGCCGGCCCTTCGAGGCCGGCGGCGCATGGCGCTCCAGCGCTTCGCCCAGCCAGCGGTTGAGCTGGGGCGTAGGTATCCTCCGATTCCAAATTTCGTAGCTGGCGAGCACCTGCGCCATCAGCCGGTCGAGGCCCTGGCCTGCGAGCGCCGACACTGCGACCAGCGGCACGCCGGAGACCTGCGCCAGGCGCTCCTCGGCCGTCTCTCTCAGATCCTTGAGCTTCCTCTGCCGGTCGGCAACCAGATCCCACTTGTTGACGGCGATGACGAGTGCGCGGCCTTCCTCGGCTGCCATGTCGGCGATCGTGAGGTCCTGATGCTCGAAGGCGTGCTCGGCGTCGATCAGCACGACCACCACCTCGGCGAAGCGGATAGCGCGTATGGCGTCGCTGGCGGAAAGTTTCTCCGCCGTCTCGGTGATGCGCGCCTTGCGCCGCAGCCCCGCCGTATCGAAGAGACGCACCGCCCGGCCCTTCCAGTCGAAGTCGGTGGCGACCGCATCGCGCGTGAGCCCAGGCTCCGGCCCCGTGATCATGCGCTCCTCGCCGAGGATCGCATTGACGAGGGTGGACTTGCCGACATTGGGCCGGCCGACGATGGCGATGCGTACAGGCAGGCTGCGCGCCGGCGCCGCTTCGCTTTCTTCAGTGGCGTCGGCAGCGTCGCCCTTTCTGCCCTTTCTCTTCGGCTTCAGGCCGAGCGCTGCCAGTATCGTTTCGGCGAGGTCGGCTATGCCCTCACCGTGCTCGGCCGAGATGGCGATCGGCTCTCCGAGTCCCAGCTGGAAGGCTTCGTAGAAGCCGTCCGTGCCGGCGCGGCCCTCGCACTTGTTGGCGACGAGGATTACCGGGCGGCCCGACTGGCGCACGGCGCGCGCGAAAGCCGCATCGGCGGGCATCACACCGTCGCGTGCATCGAGCAGGAACAGCACGAGGTCGGCATGCGCGATGGCGGCCTCACTCTGGGCGCGCATGCGCGCAGCGATGCTGCCCGGCGCCGCCTCCTCGAGCCCCGCGGTGTCGACGAGGCGCACCGCGTGGCCGGACAGCTCGGCCTCGCCCTCGCGCCGATCGCGCGTCAGCCCCGGCATGTCCGATACCAGCGCGGCCCGCGTCGCGGTCAGCCGGTTGAACAGCGTCGATTTGCCGACATTGGGCCGTCCGACAATGGCGATGGTGGGAGGCATGATGGCTCGGTCAGCGGCGCGCAGTCGCCGCTGACCGCTAAGCAGAGTTTCCGGGCGGGGTCAACGGTGGCAAGAGCCAACAC
>JBGGME010000430.1:0-32373 GCA_041288195.1 Hyphomicrobiaceae bacterium | reverse complement strand
CCTGCTGACTCTGGTGCCCTAGCGGGCGCTGCCCACCCTCGTCGCATGCGGCGGCACCCGGCCGACCGTCACTCCCGGGAAAGCGACCATGGTCACGATTGCCGTCACGGCCGAGCGCGAGGGCGAGCCGCGCGTGGCGGTATCGCCTGAGACGGTCAAGAAGCTCTCCGCGCTCGGATGCCAGGTGAAGGTGGAAGCGGGGGCGGGCAGCCGCTCGCGTTTCGCCGATGACGCCCTGAAGGCCGCGGGCGCCACCGTCGCGGCCAATGCGGCCGACGCGCTGTCCGGCGCCGACATCCTCCTCAAGGTGCGGCGGCCATCGCCCGACGAGGTGAGGGCCCTCAAGCCCGGCGCCATCGTGGCCGCGATCCTGGCGCCCTTCGACGACCGTCCCGGCCTCGAGGCGCTGGCAGGGACAGGCGCCTCGCTGATGGCCATGGAGTTCATGCCGCGCATCACCCGCGCGCAGTCCATGGACGTGCTGTCGAGCCAGGCCAACCTCGCCGGCTACAAGGCCGTGATCGACGCCGCCGCCATGTTCGGCCAGGCCATGCCGATGATGATGACGGCGGCGGGCACGGTGCCGGCGGCACGGGTGTTCATCATGGGCGTCGGCGTCGCCGGCCTGCAGGCGATCGCCACCGCGCGCCGGCTCGGCGCCATCGTCACGGCGACCGACGTGCGCCCCGCCACCAAGGAGCAGGTGGCTTCCCTCGGCGCCAAGTTCATCGCGGTCGAGGACGAGGAGTTCAAGCAGGCCCAGACGGCCACCGGCTACGCCAAGCCGATGTCGGCCGAGTATCAGAAGAAGCAGGCCGAGCTGGTGGCCTCCCACATCAAAGGGCAGGACATCGTCATCACCACGGCGCTGATCCCCGGCCGGCCGGCGCCACGGCTGATCACGGCGGCGATGGTGGAGAGCATGAAGCCGGGCTCCGTGATCTTCGACCTCGCCGCCGAGCGCGGCGGCAACTGCGAGGCCACCAAGCCCGGCGAGACCGTCGAGCACAACGGCGTCAGGATCGCCGGGCCGCTCAACCTCGCTGGCGAGGTGCCGGTCAACGCCTCGAGCCTCTATGCCAAGAACCTGCTCGCCTTCCTCGAGACCATGATCGACAAGAAAGACAAGGTGCTGAAGGTCAACTGGGATGACGAGATCGTCAAAGGCACGCTGGTGGCCAAGGATGGCAAGATCGTCCACCCCAGCCTGCAGCCACAGGGGGCGTGAGATGATGTTCCGTACCGCTTCGCCCGTAGGGCGCAATAGGCGAAGCCGTATTGCGCCGTTGTGTCGTTCCGAATCTCACCGCGGCACGGCGCAATGCGCTGCCGCTTATTGCGCCCTACTTTCCGCTCTGCTCGCCCCGACAGCAGCGCTGGCGGCGGGCGGGGACGACGTGAGCCCGCTCGTCTACCAGTTCATGGTGTTCGTGATCGCGATCTTCGTCGGCTACTACGTGGTGTGGAGCGTGACGCCGGCGCTGCACACCCCGCTGATGTCGGTCACCAACGCCATCTCGTCGGTGATCGTGGTGGGGGCACTGCTGGCGGTCGGCGTTTCGCTGGTGGCGGCCGGAAGCCTGCTCGCCAAGTTGTTCGGCTTCCTCGCGCTGGTGATGGCCTCCGTCAACATCTTCGGCGGCTTCCTCGTCACTCAGCGCATGCTCGCCATGTACAAGAAGCGGGAGCCAAAGAAGTGAGTCCGGCGGAACGGGGTCAGACCCCAATCGATTGCGCGTCCTGGAAATTCGATCGGCAGAGGATTGGGGTCTGACCCCATAGCACCCCATGTCCCCCAACGTCGTTGCTCTCCTCTATCTCGCCGCGGGCGTGCTGTTCATCATGGCGCTGCGCGGGCTGTCGAGCCCGGAGACCTCGCGCCGCGGCAATCTCTACGGCATGGTCGGCATGGCGATCGCGATCGCCACCACGCTGGCGCAGATCGGCGATCGCGACTCGGCGCTGACCTGGGGGCTGATCGTGGCCGGCCTGGCCGTCGGCGGGGGCATCGGCGCCGTCATCGCCCGGCGCATCCCCATGACGTCGATGCCGGAGCTGGTGGCGGCATTCCATTCGCTGGTGGGCCTTGCCGCGGTGTTCGTGGCGGCGGGCGCGCTCTATGCGCCCGAGGCCTTTCACATCGGCGCCCCCGGCAACATCGCCACGGCGAGCCTGATCGACATGTCGCTCGGCGTGGCCCTCGGCGCCGTCACCTTCACCGGCTCGGTGATCGCGTTCGCCAAGCTGTCGGGGCGCATGTCGGGCAAGCCCATCATCCTGCCGGCGCGCCATGCGATCAATCTGGCGCTCGCCGCGCTGCTGGTGGCGCTGATCTACTGGTTCTGCCAGTCGGGCGGATCGGCCTGGCTGTTCTGGGCGATCACGTTCACGGCGCTGCTGTTCGGCGTGCTCATCATCGTGCCTATCGGCGGCGCTGACATGCCGGTCGTCATCTCCATGCTCAACTCGTATTCGGGCTGGGCGGCGGCGGGCATCGGCTTCACGCTCGGCAACGTCGCCCTCATCGTCACGGGCGCGCTGGTCGGCTCCTCGGGCGCCATCCTCTCCTACATCATGTGCGCGGGCATGAACCGCTCGTTCGTGTCGGTGATCCTGGGCGGCTTCGGCGGCGAGACGGCGGGGCCCGCGGCCGGCGCCGAGCAGCGGCCCGTCAAGATCGGCTCGGCGGAGGATGCCGCCTTCCTGCTCAAGAACTCCGGCAAGGTCATCATCGTGCCGGGCTACGGCATGGCGGTGGCGCAGGCCCAGCACGCGCTGCGCGAGATGGCGGATCACCTCAAGAAAGCCGGCGTCGAGGTCAAGTACGCGATCCATCCCGTCGCGGGGCGCATGCCCGGCCACATCAACGTGCTGCTGGCGGAAGCGAACGTGCCCTACGACGAGGTGTTCGAGCTCGAGGACATCAACAACGAGTTCGCCCAGGCCGACGTCGCCTACGTGATCGGCGCCAACGACGTGACCAACCCCGCCGCCGAGGACGACAAGTCCTCGCCCATCTACGGCATGCCCGTGCTGCAGGTGTGGAAGGCCGGCACGGTGATGTTCAACAAGCGCTCGCTTGCCAGCGGCTATGCCGGCATCGACAACCCGCTGTTCTACCGCGACAACACCATGATGCTGCTCGGCGACGCCAAGAAGATGACCGAGGAGATCGGCAAATCGATGGGGTAGGGGGGTGCCTGACCCAGAGGTGTCTGACCCAGAGGGTCAGACACCATGCGGCACCTTGTCGGCGCACTCCTTTTCGCCCGGGTTTCGACATGGTGTCAGACCCGGAGGGTCTGACACCTAATCCCCCGTCGGCGAGATGCGGAACTCGATCACGGCAGGCATGGCGAGCAATTGCTTGGTGAGCGACTGGGCGCTCGCCTTGTCGCGGCTGCGGATCACCATGCGGTACTCGAAGATCCTGCCCTCGTCGATCAGGCGCTGCGACAGGTTGGCGACCGAGAAGCCGTGCGAGCCGACGAGCTTGCGCAGCTCCTCCTCGCCCAGCACCGCCTCGCGCTTGAAGCGCAGATGGTGGTGGGCGTAGAACTCGCTCGGCAGCCGGTTCTCCACCACCCGGAACAGGCCCAGCACCGCCAGCGTCGCCGCCGTGCCGACCAGCGCCGGCATCCAGAAGCCGATGCCGACCAGGATGCCGATGGCGGCCGTCACCCAGATGGAGGCGGCCGTGGTGAGGCCGCGCACGGTAAGGCCTTCCTTGAAGATCACGCCGGCGCCGAGGAAGCCGATGCCCGTCATGATGCCCTGGGCCATGCGGGTGGGATCGGTGCGGATGGCATCGATGGTCACGTGCGTCATCCACGCGCCCTGATACACCGTCACCAGCATCAGCAGTGAGGAGGCGACGCAAACGAGCGCATGCGTGCGGAAGCCGGCGGGGCGGCCGTGGAAGCTGCGCTCCAGCCCGATCACCGCGCCGATGACGAGCGCGCCGAGAATGCGCGCGACGATGACGCCGTCGTCGCCGGCGACGAGCGCCCAGAGCTTCGCGCCCATGTCGGATCGTCCCCTGTCACAAGGCTGTCGTCACAAAGCTGTCAGGGCGCGACTAGCACAGCTCTCCGCACCAGGATAGCGCCAAGCATTCGCTGGGGGCTGAAGCGCCCCGGAGCAGCCGAGTTTCGCTCTGGCTGTGCGGCTGTTCTCTATTGCGGCGTGGGAGCGGGTGTCGTCGTCGCGCCGCTGTCGCCCGGCGCCTGCACGTGCGGAACGGGCATCGGCGTCGTGGGCTGACCCGGTTGCTCGCTCTCCGCCAGGAAAAGGAAAACACCGGAGAGAATCGCCAGAGCGACGACGAGCAGGGGCGCAAGGATGCTGGAACGCGGCTCCGCCTTCACGGCTTGCCGGGCGGCGATGGCAGCGCGGTTGGCGGCTGCTTCCGTGTCATCGGTCATTTGCGTGGCCTCCGAAATTGCTCTTTCGGGGCCAACGCGACAGGTGGGCGGCGGTTCCCTGCCACGGTGCGAACTCCGGCGGCCGGCAGGGATTCGAGGCGGTCGAGGGCAGCCCCTTCAGGAGCGCCCTCGAACCGGATTCGGCCTCAGAAGTTGAACGAGCTCACCAGCATGAGGCCCCAGCTCCCCACCTCGACGGTGCGAGCAGAATCTCCAACCGGTACCGGACGATCGGCGACAAGGCCGTCACCCAGAACCTTTATGGACGGGTCATAGATGGCGCCGATGCCGAAGTTCCAGCTCAGATTCGAGGTTGGAACGAGCGCAGAGCCGAGCTGGCGAAATCCGATCATGAGACCAAAGCCCAACCCGGATAGCGCCTTCTCGTTGCCGCCCTGAATGGCGACGAAGGGTCCGATTCCCCAGCCGCCGGTCGTGAGGTTGAGGAAGGGGCGATCGGGCGCGAAGAAGTAGTGCGCCTCGAGCACATAGCCGACCGAGGTATCATCCTCCCTCGTAACGCGGACGATTCCTTTGGAGTCGACTGTGGCGTCCTTGATGGCCTTGTTGCGCCGGTTGCTGGTGATGGCGGCGCCGACGCCGAACTTGAAGCCGAACAGCTTCTCCAGCGCATCCTGCCGGACGAACTCGTCGCCGATGCGCGCGATCAAGTCGGGGTCCCCCGATCCTCTTCGGCCGAGAAGACTGAGCGCGTTGTCGACGCGTGAGCGAACGTCGTCCGTGATGGTCACCGCCGCCGAGATGCTGGGCCGCATCAGGCCCAAGCCCTCTGTGTTGCGCACGGTTCTGACAGCACGTGCAATCTCGGCGTCGCTCACCTGTGCGGCGGCCTCCTGGGCGACGAGGCAGGCGGCTGCGAGGAGGACCGCCGTTCCAACGGCAAGGCGGAGCATCCCGTGTCGTCCAATTGAAACGACGTTGCGGCAGCATCTCAGTGCCGCGGCCAATCTTGCGAAATCGATGAAGACACACATCGCGACTATCTCCCTGTTGAGCCGCCGGCGACGGGAGACGGTGAAACGCTAGAACAATCAGGTGGTTATAGTTTTACGCGACAGTATGCAGGATGGCCGTCGTCGGATAGTTGCCTGTACTGCATTTGGCCTGCGATTCTCGCAATGGCAGCTGCAACTTTTCAACAAAACGTAGCGGTGGGGAACGCTGTTGATATTCCGGCCGCCACCTCGACGTCGCGTGGCTTTGGTGCCGGGAAAACGATTCGGCATGGCGCGCGCGTCCAATGCTTCCATCGGCCACGATCTCGCTCTAGCGTGGTAGCGTCGAAACCGAGCCGTTCTCTTTAGTCTTTGGACTCTGCGAAACCGGCCATGGGTGGCGCGGCATCGCATGTGCGGGGTCATCCCGGCGATTGGGGGAAAGCCAAATGGCGCGTCGCGTTTTCATTTCCTATGCCCGCGAGGATCGCGAGGCCGTGGCGCTGCTTGCCAAGCAGCTCGAGGCGCAGGGCTTTGCGGTCTGGTGGGACTGGCAGCTGGTGGGCGGCTCCAACTATCGCCACGCCATCCAGGAAGAGCTGACGAAGGCCGATAAGGTCATCGTCGTGTGGTCGCGCCACTCGGTGCGCTCCGACTTCGTGATCGACGAGGCCTCCGCCGCAAAGGAAGCGGGCAAGCTCGTGCCGATCCGGATCGACGGCTCCGCGCCGCCGCTGGGGTTTGGAGGGCTGCACACCATTGCCGCTCAGGATTTACCGGAGGCGGTGCCCGAAATTGCGGTGGCCGCTGGCGGCGAAGCGGCGCCGGGTGGTCCGCTCGAGGCGTTGTCGAGCCAGGCCGCAGCGGCCCGCACCAGCGGCGAGGGGCTCTACAGCACGATCGAGTACCACGTCGCCGAGTACGTGCGCTGGATGGCCGCGATGGTGATCCAGCCGGACCGCGTGATCCGGCGGACGCGATCGGCCAGGGCCAACGACCAATACCTCGGCTACATGGCGCGCATCATCCTCATATCGGTGCTGATCGGGGCCACGATCGGGGCGCTCATCCCCAATCGGCCGGAGCTTCTCGGCCGCGTGCAGATCTTCGTGATCCTCAGCCTGCTGTGGCTGTTCCTGAGCCTGCTGGTGCACCTGACCTGCCGTCTGTTCGGTGGCAAGGAAGGCGTCGGCACGACCGTCACCTTGATGATGCAGGCGCTGGCTTTCGCGTACGTGGTCAGCAATTTCCTGACGCTGCTGGCGGCATTTGCCTACAAGTTTTACGGCCCGCTGATCCCGGAAAGCGTGCTCGACTTCAAGCAGGTCACGCCCGGCGTGTTCATATTGGGGCTGCAGTTCATATTGCTGCTCTACCTCGTGCCCCTGACGGTGAGCCGGGCGCACGGCTTCAGCGGCGCCGTATGGTTTCTCGTCGCCCTGAGCGCGGCTGCACTCACGCTCCTGCTTGGCCTGCCTGTCGCGGCGATGGGCGGATGCTGAGCCGGTCGGGCGCTTGACGCATCGCCTGCGGCGAGTGAAAAGCCCACGCATGTCGCTGTCGCAGTATGTATTGGTCGGGCTCGCAGCTCTGGGCGCGCTGGCGTTGGGCGCTGCCTATTTCGGCCAGCGACGGCTCATCTACTACCCGGACACTGTGCATAGCCTTCCTTCCGAAGCCGGGCTCGCCGGCGTCGAGGAGCGCGTTCTCAAGACGCCGGACGGCGCCCGCGTCGTCGCCTGGTACGGCAAGGCGAAACCCGGCCAGCCGACCATCCTCTACTTTCATGGGAATGCCGGCAGCCTCGCCAATCGCGCGCCCCGCATCGAGCGCTTCATGGGCGAGGGCTGGGGCGTCTACATGATGACGTATCGGGGCTATGGGGGCGGCACCGGCAAGCCGACGGAGGCCCACAATGTCGCCGACGCCCGCCTTGCCTACGGTGCGCTCGTGCACGAGGGCGTGGAGCCGTCGTCGATCATTCTCTATGGCGAGTCGCTGGGCACGGGCATTGCCGTGCGGCTGGCAGCGGAGCGGCAGGTCGCAGGCGTCGTGCTCGATGCGCCCTACACCTCTCTCGTCGACGTCGCCGCCGGCGTCTATCCGTTCCTGCCGGTGCGGCTGGCGCTCGCCGACCGCTACGAGTCGAGCAAATACATCAAGCAGGTGCATGCGCCGCTGCTGATCTTGCACGGCGAGCGCGACGACGTGATCCCGGTGGCGATGGGACGCGAGCTGTTCAGGCTGGCGAACGAGCCCAAGCGCCTTGCCGTCTTCCCCAACGGCGGCCACAGCGACCTCTACCTCGACGGCAATGGGGCGCTCGAGGCGATGCGGTCATGGGTCAACGAGCTCAGGCGCGCAACCGCGCCCTGAGCCAACTCCCCTGCACGGGGACCTGTCGATGCAACTGAGGCGAGAGCGGCCGGCCGACTACCGCGGACCGCCGAAACCGCCGCCGCCACCGAAGCCGCCCCCAAAACCGCCGGTGCGCGGGGGACCGCCGGTGCCGCTGCGCGGGGGACCGCCGGGACGGCCGCCGGGACCGGGCCTGGCACCCGGCTTCACGGCCGCCTTGCCGGGCAGCAGGCCCTCGCGCTGCGCACGTTTGCGCGCAAGCTTGCGGGCGCGGCGGACGGCTTCGGCCTGCTCGCGTACACGCTTCTCGGAGGGCTTCTCGTAATAATTCCGCAGCTTCATCTCGCGGAAAATGCCCTCGCGCTGCATCTTCTTCTTGAGCGCCTTGAGGGCCTGATCGACGTTGTTGTCTCTGACTTGAACCAGCAAGCGGTTTCGTCCTCGGGTTTGGTCTGCCGCATTCGATGGGGCGTAAGTGGCCTTACGCAAAACGCGAATGGCGCGTGGAGCTGAGCCCCATGCGTTGGGCAAGCTTCTAGCAAAGTGCGGTAAACATGTCCATGCGCTAGGCACCCGTCGGCCCGGAAATCATATCGTGCGGGGCCAAGGTCCGTTCAGCCAACGGCCTTGGACCTCGGCGTCAGTCGGGTCACGTGCCCCATCTTGCGGCCTGTGCGGGCCTCATGCTTGCCGTAGAGGTGCAGGCAGGCGCCGGGCTCGGCGGCGAGGCGCTGCCAGTCCAGCGCCTCGGGGCCGATCAGGTTCGTCATCTCGGCGTCCGAATGCCGCGCCGTGGTGCCCAGCGGCCACCCCGCCACCGCCCGCATGTGGTTCTCGAACTGGCTCACCGCACAGGCCTCGATGGTCCAATGCCCTGAGTTGTGCACGCGCGGCGCGATCTCGTTGACCATCAGGCGCTCAGGCTCCGGCGCGTCGGCGCCAAGGTAGAACATCTCGACCGCCAGCAGGCCGACGTAGTCGAGCGCCGCGGCGATCCTGCCGGCGATGTCGCGGGCGCGGGCGAGATCGTCCTGGGGCAGCCCCGACGGCACCACCGAGCGGCGCAGGATGCCGCCCTCGTGCGTGTTGCGCGGGCAATCGTAGAAGGCCATCTCGCCGACCGAGCTGCGCACGACGAGGGTCGAGAGCTCCAGCTCGAAGCCCACTCGCTTCTCGAGCACCGCCGGCTGCGCGCCGATCCGCTCCCACGCCGCAGCCGCATCCTCGCCGGGCGTCACGCCGGTCTGGCCTTTGCCGTCGTAGCCGAGGCGGCGCGTCTTGAGGATGGCCGGGCCTGCGAGCGCCGAGAGGGCGCCGGGCAGGTCTCCCGCCCCGTCGACCCTGCGGAACGGGGCGACCGCGATGCCGAGCCCTGCGATGAACTCCTTCTCGACCAGCCGGTCCTGCGCCACCTCGAGCGCCCGCGCGCCGGGCCGAACGGGCACGAGGCCGGCCAGGTGGTGCGCCGTGGCGACCGCCACGTTCTCGAACTCGTAGGTGACAGCATCCACCTCGGCGGCGAAACGGCTCAGCGCCGCGAGATCGCCGAAGCCGCCCTTGCTGGTGTGCGTCGCCACGTCGAAGGCCGGCCCGCTCTCCTCGCAGTAGATGTGGGTCTTGAGGCCGAGGCGCGCGGCGGCAAGCGCCAGCATACGGCCGAGCTGGCCGCTGCCCAGGATGCCGATGGTGGAGCCGGGCGGGAGCGGCTGGCGCAGCTGAGCCTCAGGCATTGTCCTTCGGCGCCTCGGGGTCCTTCGGCGCCTCGGGAACCGATGCCGTCTGCTTGGCGCGCAGGGCCTCGAGCCGCTTGGCGAGCTCATCGTCCTCGAGCGCCAGGATCTGGGCCGCGAGCAGGCCGGCGTTGGTGGCGCCGGCATCGCCGATGGCGAGCGTGCCGACGGGCACGCCGGCCGGCATCTGCACGATCGACAGCAGGCTGTCCTGTCCCGACAGCGTCTTGGTGGCAATCGGTACCCCGAGCACAGGCAATTGCGTGATGGCGGCCGTCATGCCCGGCAGGTGCGCGGCGCCGCCGGCACCGGCGATGATCACCTTGAGGCCCCGCGCCTTGGCGCCCTCGGCGTACTCGTAGAGGCGCTTGGGCGTGCGGTGGGCCGAGACCACCTTGGCCTCGTAGGCGACGCCCAGCTCGTCGAGCACATCGGCGGCGCGCTTCATCGTCGGCCAGTCCGACAGGCTGCCCATGATGATGCCGATCTTTGCCTGTCCGGCCATGCCCGGGCCCCGCGCGAAAGCGCAGAGTTAAAGAGGAGAGCGCAACCGATGGCAAGACGGCGTTGCGAAGCGACGGTGGATGTCACGCAATAATGTCGGGCAGCAGCTGATCCTCGATGGCGGTGATGCGGTCCTTGAGCGACAGCTTGCGCTTCTTCAGGCGTTTGATCTGCAACTGATCGCCCAGGGGCGACGTCTCCTCCGCCACGATCTGCGCATCCAGATCGCGGTGCTCGGCCCTCAGCCGCGCCAATTGCTCGCGGAGCTCGCGCTCGTCCGGTCGCTGCATCGGCCCTGTGGGCCCTCCGCCGGGAAGCCGCCTGCACTGCGGGCATTACTATCCCTGGCGATGAAGGCCGGCAAGCCTGACCCGACGGCTCGGGGCAAGTTGTTGCTAGGAAACGAAAAATTTACCGCAAGGCAGTGCCGGCAAAGTCGTGCACAGGGCGACTCGGGGGTTGGACAAGGCGTTACTTCCGTGTCACACTTAAATTCCCTTCAACGCATGAACGGAGGGCAAGATGACGCTTGCAGGCCATCTCGCTGAGCTTTCCGAAAAGCACCGTATGCTGGAGACGAAAATTCAAGAAGAACTGTCCCGCCCGGGCAGCGATGATCTCCAGATAATCCGGCTCAAAAAGGAAAAGCTCAGAATCAAAGAAGAGATGACAAAGTTACAAGGCAATAGTCATCACTGAAGATCTGCAGATCTTCGCCGAATAGAATGCATTCCTCTTGTGAGGCCACCTCGATAGGAGGAGGCGTCGAGCCGTAGCTGCTGGGCTGCGGCCTTGCGGCAAGATTCGCTGCAATTCAGGTCGAGCAAGTCATTTCGAGCCTACCGGCTTCGGCGAGCGGGTCCTATGTGCTGTTGCGCCGGTAGCTGCCAGCCCGACGGCCGGCCGGAGAGTGCGCGCCGCCATGACCGATCTGCTTTTGACCAACGAGCCATGGGTCCGGCTCGCAGCCTTTTCAGGCGTTTTCGCCGCCATGGCGTTCTGGGAGCTGTGGCTGCCGCGCCGGCAACCCACCATCGGCCGAGGCCGACGCTGGCCCGCCAATCTGGGGGTCGTTGCCCTCGATACTCTGATCGTGCGCATTCTCTTCCCGGCGGCAGCGGTCGGCGTGGCGCTTGCGTGCGAGGCGCGCGGTTGGGGTCTCCTCAATTGGCTGGGGGCGCCGCTCCTCATCGCAGTGCCGGTCTCGGTCTTGTTGCTCGACCTCGCCATCTACGCCCAGCACGCCATGTTCCACCACGTGCCGGCGCTATGGCGGCTGCACCGCATGCACCACGCCGACCTCGACATCGACGTGACGACGGGGTTGCGCTTTCACCCCGTGGAGATCGTCCTCTCCATGCTCATCAAGTTTGCCGTGGTGGCGGCGCTCGGTGCTCCGGCCGTGGCCGTGCTGGCCTTCGAGGTGCTGCTCAACGCCACGTCGTTGTTCAACCACTCCAACGTGCGCATGCCGCCGGCCGTCGACAGGATCGTGCGCCGGCTGGTGGTGACGCCCGACATGCATCGCGTGCACCACTCCATCATCCGGGCCGAGACCGACAGCAATTTCGGCTTCAACTTTCCTTGGTGGGACCACCTGTTCGGCACCTACCGGCCCGAGCCGCGCGAAGGCCATCTCGGCATGACCATCGGCATCGAGGCGTTCCGCAATCCAGCCGAGCTGCGCCTCGACCGTATGCTGACCCAGCCGTTCCGGGAGGATGCGGGGGCCCGCGCCGGGCCGCGTAGTGTCATTCCCGCCAATCGGAGCCAAGATCGGCAATCCAGCCCCACGCTTCGAGAGTGAGGCTGGGTTCCCGCCTGCCCGGGAACGACGATTCACTAGCGCCGCTGCGAGATCAGCGTTCCGAGCACGATCAGGACGGCGCCGGCGATGGTCGCGAGAGGCGGCACCTCGCGGAAGAACAGGAAGCCGAACAGCACACCCCACACCAGCGTCACATACTGCAACGGCGCGACCCGCGCCGCTTCCAGGCGCGCGAACGCATGCGCCAGCATCGTGTGGGCGATCACCCCGATGGTGCCGATCACGGCGAAAATGCCGAGGTCGGGCAGCGCCGGCGGCGTCCACACCAGCAGGCCCGGAACGGCCAGGATCAGCGCCGGGCCCAGGTGCTGGAACAGCACGATATGGGCCAGCGGATCGCGCATGGCGCGGTGGCGCAGGATGATAATGTTGACGGCGTATCCGATCGCCGAGATGAACACGGCGATGGCCCCGATCAGCACCTCGGTGCTGGCGCCGGCGCTGCCGAGGCTGCCGCCCACGATCAGCAGCATGCCGGCAAGGCCGGCGACAAGGGCCACCGCGATGCGCCAGTCGAGCCGCTCTCCCAGCACCAGCGCCCCCAGCAGCGCGGTGAGCACGGGCGAGATGAAGGAGAGCGCGATGGCGTCGGCCAGCGGCAGGCGGGCGAGCGCGAAGAAGAACGACGTGGCGATGACCACGATCAGCAGCGCGCGCAGGCTGTTGTGGATGGTGGTCTCGCGCGTCGGCCAGCCCGGGCGCACCCAGGCCACATAGGCGACGGCGCCGACGAGGCCGAAGAGGTAGCGCAGGAAGGCGATCTCGAGGGTGGGATAGCGCGCGCTCAGCGACTTGATCAGCGCATCCATGAGCGTGAGCAGACCCTCGGCGGCGATGACGAGGAGCGCGAGGCGCGCGAGACTGGCCTGAGCGGGCGGGGCGGGCATGGGCGCCAGACATAGCTGCGCTGGGGCCCGCGTGCTACAGGCTGGCGCTGCGAAGCGACATCGGGAACGGGAGAACGCCAATGCGCCGAGCCGTCGTGGTCGTGCTCGATGGCCTGCGCCGCGACCTGATCGGCGAGGAGACGACGCCCGCGCTCTCCCGCTTCGGCGCGCGGGCGCAGGGCTTTGCCGCGCACCGCTCGATGTTTCCCTCCGCCACGCGCGTCGTCTCGGCCTCGTTCGCGACCGGCTGCCATCCCGCGCGCCACGAGCTGCAGGGCAACACGCTGGCGCTCATGGAGGGCGGCCGCCTCGTCTATCACGACGCCGGCCATCCCGAGTTTCTGCAGCACAAGCGCCGCGTCACCGGCCGCTCGCTGGCGGTGCCGACGCTGGCCGAGCGGCTGGCGCCGCACGGCGGCATGATCCTGTTCTCCAACGTGTCGCCGGGCGCCGCCTATGCCCACGACCCCGACGGCCATGCCCATGTCTACCACCGCGCCGGCTCGTTCGCGCCGGGCCGCCGCCGGCTCGAGGGTGCGCAGGCGCTCGACATCGCCCAGGACGCCGCCGGCGAGCGGGCCATGACCGAGCGCTTCATCGACGAGGCTTTGATCGAGCGGAAACCGCCGCTGGCGATCCTCTGGATGGGTGAGCCGGACGCGACCCAGCATGTGAAGCCGCTGGGCTCGCCGGAGCACCTCGCCGTCCTGCGCCAGGCCGATGCCAACGCCGGCCGCGTCATCGAAGCCCTGGACCGGCTGCGCGATGCTGGCGACGAGGCGTTGCTGATCGTCTGCTCCGACCACGGGCATCAGACCGTGTCGCGCATCGTCGACGTGGAGGCGGAGCTGGTGGCGGCGGGCCTCAAGGCCTCGGCCCAGTCCGACGACGTCGTGACGCCGACGAGCGGCACCTCCACCCTCGTCTACGTCCATCCCGATCATGCAGCCAAGGCAGAGGCCATCGGCGCATTCCTGACCGAGCGCGACTGGGTCGACAGGGTCGTGCCGGCGGCGGAGCTCTCGAGCGTCGGCCAGGCGCCGCACCATGGCCTGGCGTTTGCCGTCGCTCTCAAGTCGGAGGATGCGCCCAACCGCTATGGCGTGCCGGGCCTGAGCTATGAGTCCAAGCCCGTCGCCGGCAAGGCGACGCACCTCCACTGCGGCCAGCACGGCGGCCTCGCCAAGTACGAGCAGATGCCGTTCCTGATGATCGACGGCGCCGGCTTTGCCGCGGGCACGCTGTCGGATACGCCGACCTCGCCCATCGACATCGCGCCGACCGTCCTGGCGCACCTGCAGCTGCCGGCAGAGGGCATGGATGGCCGAGCGCTGCAGCGGCTGCCGCGCAATCGAGCCTAGCCGTAATTGAAGGACTTCAGCTCAGCTCGCGGATCTTGAAGTGGAGGCCGCCCTTCGGGGTCAGCGTCACTGTGGCATTGATGCCGGGAGGCTCGGGGCCCACGTACTCGGGCCGGAAGCGGCGCAGCAGGATCGAGAGCGCCAGCGTGTTCTCGACCTGGCTCATGGCGCCGCCGATGCAGGAGCGCTTGCCGCCGCCGAACGGCAGATAGGTATAGGGGATGCGCTTCTTGACCGCGTCGCCGAGCCAGCGCTCGGGCACGAACGCCTCCGGGTCCTTCCAGTACTTGGCGTTGTGGTGCGCGCCGTAGGCGAACAGCGCGATGCGGTCGCCGACGCGAATCTCCTTGCCGTCGATCACGTCGGGCTTGGATGCGACGCGGATCAGCATCCAGATCGGCGGATAGAGCCGCATGGTCTCCTGGATCACCGCGCGCGTGTAGGCGAGCGCGGAGTAGTCGGCCGCCGTCGGCTCGCGGTCGCCGTAGACGGCCTCGCCCTCGCGGCGGATGCGCTCGGCCGCCTCGGGACGCTTGGCCGTCTCGTAGAGCGACCAGGCGAGCGTCAGGGCCGTGGTCTCGGTGCCGGCCCACAGATACTGCTTGAGCTCGTCGACAGCCTGCTGCTGGTCGAACTCGGGGATCGAAGGATCGGCAACCGCGGCCTCGATCATCTTCAGCAGGGTCCGCTCGCGCTGCTCGCGAGGATCGGCGCCGAACACCTCGGGCGGGACCGACGCCCAAACTTCCATGGCCTTGGCCGGGTCCTCCTCCGTGATCTCGAACTCCTCGCCGGCCACCTTCTTGAGGCGGATGGCCTTGTGGTTCATCACGTTGGTGTAGGACTTCACGCACTTGAAGACGAAGTGCGGGTTGAACGGCATCTCGCGGTCGAACAGCGCCTTGCAGATCATGTCCGCGGCCAGCGTCCAGGTCTGCTCCACCATCTCCACGGTCTCGCCGGACTGGGCGAGCTTGGCCCAATTGTCCATCTTGGTGCGGATGGCGGCCAGAAAGTAGGGGATGTACTCGGCGAACATGTCGGGGTGGAACGCCGGCTGCTGCGGCATGCGGATCTTCTGCCACAGCGCGCCGTCGTGCGTGATCATCGACTTGCCGAAGATCGGCTTCAGCCCGTCGAAGTACTTGATGTAGTCGTCGGCCTTGGTAACCAGCACGCGCTTGAAGTGCTCGGGCTCGGTGAGCAGGATGATGCGCTGGTTGGCGAGGTTGACGGGAATGACGCCGCCGTAGCGCTCGGCCATCTTCATGAGGATGGTGAGCGGGTTGTTTGGTGCCTTCAGCAGCGGCGAGAGCTGGAACCAGACCGAGGATTCCTCGCCCAGCTGATCGATATGGGAGACAGGCGCGGTCATCTGCTCGAGCCCCGTTGGTAAAGCCTTCGTCCTCAATGTACGCAGCGGTGCGCCGCAGCGTGTCCGCCGCCAGCGTAGCTCCTTGTCGCGTTCCCCGAGATCAGGCCTTTGGCGCGATTGATGTTTCTCGCAGAGCCGATCAACGCGACTGGTAGCATCGGCCGCTCTGGCCTGTCCATATTGGCGGGTCCAAGCGCGCGGTTTTTTCGCACCCGTGTGACAGTCTAGGAGACTGCCGACTCGGGCGGAGAGAGTAGACGCACCAGGGGGTTAATGGCGGCTTGCAGCACGACCTTGCCGTCCTGGAGATTGGCCTCGCCGCCCGCAACCAGCCGCAGCGCAAGGGGATAAAGCCTGTGTTCGGCAGTCAGGATTCGCTCGGCAAGCGTGTCGGCCGTTTCGCCGGCCAGCACCGGGACGGCTGCCTGGGCAACGATCGGGCCGGCGTCGAGCTCGGGCGTGACGAAGTGGACCGTACAACCGGAGATGCGAACCCCTGCGTCCAGCGCCTGCTGTTGCGGCTTGAGACCCCGGAAGGAGGGCAGCAGCGATGGATGGATGTTGAGCTGGCGCCCGGTCCAGCGTGCCGCGAATGCTTCGCTCTGGATGCGCATGAAGCCGGCGTGGCAGACAAGGTCGACGCCGTGGCCGAGCAGCGCCTCCTCCACCGCCCCGTCGAAGGCCTCGCGCGAGGCAAACCCCTTGTGATCGATCACGACCGCCTCGATGCCGGCAGCACGCGCCCGCTCCAGCCCCGCCGCATCGGGCCGGTTGGAGATGACGAGCACGATCTCGGCCGGATAGTCGGGCGCCCGCGCCGCCTCGATCAGCGCGGCCATGTTGGACCCGCGTCCCGAGATCAGGATGCCGACGCGCTTCTTCATTTCTTCGCAGCCGATCGGTTCTGCGCCGTGTGCCAGACGGTCACAATCTCGATGTGCTCCCTCTCGATTCGGTACCAAAGCACGATGCGGGTTCTCGGTATCCACATCTCCCAGAGATCGCGGTCATCCAGCCAACGGCCGGTGCGGGGAAAATGAGCGATGTGCTTGGACAGGAAGGTCATAATGCGCGTCCGAAGCCGCTCCGCTGCAGCTCCGGCCCCTACGTCCCTGAGGTAGGCGATTTGGGACTCGAGACGGTCGGCAGCCTCAGGCGAGAGAACAACCTTCATGCATTCTTTAGTTTCGCGGCGGCCTTCAGTCGGACGTCCAGCTCATCGAGCGACACCGTCTCGCCCCGTGCGAGCTGCTCCAGGCCAAGCCTGATCGACGCCAGAGCGTCGGGTGGAGCATTCTTGTAGACCGGCTCCTCGGTCATTGACTGCGCGAAGGAGAGCAGAGCGTCAACCTGCTCCTCGGAAAGCCCCTCTACGACCGACGTCAGCTGTTCGGCCTTTGTCATACTCAAATCCTAGCACAACATCAGGAAAATGGCAGCCTTCCCTCGCCCCGCACTAAGACGCGACCCTCAGCTTGCCCGAATAGCGCACGGCCTCGGCCTCGCCTTTGCCCTTGGCTTGCGATTTGACCCCGCGGCCGGGCTCGATCGCGCCGATCACGGTCGCAGCTTCGCCGGCAGCTGCGAGAGCCGCAAGCACCGCCGCGGCCTCGCCGGCGGCAACGACGAGCACGAGGCCAATTCCGCAGTTGAACGTGCGCAGCATCTCGGTGTCGTCGAGACTGCCGGCCCGAGCGAGCCAGCCGAACACGGCCGGCGCCTGCCAGGATGCGAGGTCGACGTGCGCGGCGAGGCCCGCCGGCAGCACGCGCGGGAGGTTCTCGGACAGGCCGCCGCCGGTGATATGCGCGACGGCCTTGACGGCATCGCTCGCGCCGGTCGCCTGCAGCACGGGCTTCACGTAGATGCGCGTCGGGACCAGCAGCGCTTTGGCGAGCGTCTGTGACGCGTCGAAGGGGGCCGGCACATCCCAGGCAAGGTTCTCGGCCGCAACCAGCCGCCGCACCAGCGAATAGCCGTTCGAATGCACGCCCGAGGCGGCGAGGCCGATCAGCGTGTCGCCGGGCACCACGTCGGTGCGCGGCAGGATGCGGTCACGCTCCACCGCACCGACGGCAAAGCCCGCGAGATCGTAGTCCTTTGCCGCATACATTCCCGGCATCTCGGCGGTCTCGCCGCCGATCAGCGCGCAGCCGGCCTGCCGGCAGCCCTCGGCGATGCCCGCCACCACGCTGCGGGCCGTCTCCACATCGAGCTTGCCGCAGGCGAAATAGTCGAGAAAGAACAGCGGCTCCGCGCCCTGGGCGAGCAGATCGTTGACGCACATGGCGACGAGGTCGATGCCGATGGTGGCGTGCAGGCCGGTATCGATGGCGATCTTGAGCTTGGTGCCGACGCCGTCGTTGGAGGCCACCAGGATCGGGTCCTTGAAGCCGGCGGCCTTGAGATCGAAGAGGGCGCCGAAGCCGCCAAGGTCGGCATCCGCACCGCGCCGCCGGGTCGACCTCGCCAGCGGCTTGATGGCCTCCACCAGGGCATTGCCGGCGTCGATGTCGACGCCCGCGTCGCGATAGGAGATCGGCGGGCGGTTGTGCCGGCGTCCTGGCATGGCGGTCTTTCGGCCTGCTCCCAACTTTCGCCCAATCCTCCTGGGAAGTACTGGACTCCCCACGGATCGGGGCATAGCAGACCCCGGCGGGAATCGGTAGGGTCCGACGTCCCACCGCGGTGGATCGAGCGGGTCGGGAAGGCGGGGGCGGCCAGCATGCATGCGATAAGAGGAGTCATCCCGCTGGCGGCCGCAGCCCTGTTGTGGGCCGGCGCATCCGGCGGCGCGCGGGCGGCCGACGAGGTGTTCACCGTCGCCAACTACCCCGTCGAGGCGCGCGCCGACAACGCGGTCGCCGCCAAGGAGAGGGCGCTCGCCGACGGCCAGCAGGCCGCTTTCCGCTCCCTGCTCAAGCGTCTCGTCACGGTCACGGCCTATCCCCGCATCAAGAACCTTGCCGGCGTGAAGGCGGGCGACCTCGTCGACGGCGTCAGGGTGCGCTCCGAGCGCAACTCCACCACCGACTACATCGCCAGCCTCGACTTCTCCTTCCAGTCCAAGGCCGTGCGCGACCTCCTGCGCCGCGAGGGCATCCCCTTCACGGACGAGCAGGCGCCTGCCGTCGTCGTCGTTCCGGTGTGGCGCACCGGGAGCGCGCCGCCGCGCGACCAGGCGGCCTGGACCAACGTGTGGAAGAGCCTCGACCTCGAGCACGCGCTGACCCCCGTCAAGCTGCAGGTGCTCAAGAAGGAGATCACACCCGCCGCCATCGAGGCGCTCGCCGGCGGGGACGGTGCCGCCATCCGTTCCTTTGTTGCCTCCTACGGCAGCGAGTACGTGCTGATTGCCGTGGCCGAGCGCGACACCGCCGCCAACCGGCTCAACGTCACCTTGAGCGGTCGCGATGCCGTCGGCGCCTTCACGCTCAGGCGCGGCTACCGTGTCGATGCCAGCGATCCCGGCTATGCCAGCGAGCTTGCAGCCGTCATCTCGCTCGGCATCCTGGAGGGCCGCTGGAAGGCCATCAAGTCGCGCGGCGGCGGCGCCAGTGCAACCGCCGCGACCGGCAATGTCGACCTGCTGATCGCCGTGGAGTTCCGCGGCATGACCGAGTGGCAGGACATCAGCCGCAAGCTCTCCGCCACGCGGGGCGTGGAGGAATTGGAGGTGGCGGGACTGTCGGCACGCGGTGCCCGTGTCACGCTGCGCTATGCGCAGGGTGCCGAGCAGCTGGCGGAGGCCCTGGCCCGGCAGGGCCTGAGCTTGCGCAATGCGGGAGGCAACTGGGTGCTCTCCCTGCAATAGACGCCTGCAATCGAGGCTCGACGCTCGCGCCCTCCGGCGGCTAAGCTTCATCGGCGGCGCACCCGAGCCGGCCCTGCCCGCAACCGCGGGCTCAATTCCACCGTCCGTCACCAGAGCAACCGGTCGACTTTGAATATCAACATCCCGAACTTCATCACGCTCGGACGCATCATGTCCGTTCCGGTGATCTTCTGGCTGCTGCTCACCGGCCAGAACAAGATCGCTTTCTTCGTGTTCGTTGCCGCGGGCATCAGCGACGCCGTCGATGGCTTCCTCGCCAAGCGCTACAACTGGAGCACCGAGCTCGGCTCCTACCTCGATCCGCTCGCCGACAAGCTGCTGATCGTCAGCATCTTCATTGCGCTGGGCGTGCGCGGCGAGCTGCCGCTCTGGCTGGTGATCGCTGTCGTGAGCCGCGACATTCTGATCGTGGCGGCGGTCCTGCTCGCTTGGCTGCTGGACCAGCGGGTGCGCATCAAGCCGCTCGCCATCAGCAAGGCCAATACGCTGGCGCAAATCGTGCTGGCGGCCACGGTCCTGGCCGACGAAGCCTTCACATTGAGCCTCGACACCAGCCGTCTCGTGCTGGTGTGGATTACGGGAGCACTCACGTTGCTGTCCCTGGCGGCCTACCTGCGTGCCTGGTTTATGCACATGGCAGGGTATGAGTCCGGCAGGTCGGGGCCGGATTGAGCATCTAACGGGCTCGGGGCTTTCCGATCCGGGCGAGGCGAGGGGCATGCGGATTGGGCGGCAACTCTGGTTCTGGCTCGCGGCGCTGGTTGTCGTGGTGCTCGCCATTGCCCTGCTCAAGGACATCCTGCTCCCGTTCGTGACCGCCATCGTCGTCGCCTACTTCCTCAATCCCCTGGCGGACCGCCTCGAGGCCCTGGGGCTTAAGCGCGCCTGGGCAGCAGTCGTGATCGTCGGCGTGGCCGCGGTGATCGTGTCCCTGGCGCTGGTCCTGCTGGTGCCGATCCTGGTCGAGCAAGTACGCCAGCTCATCGCCGCCCTGCCGGGCGAGACCGAGCGCTTCAAGGCACTCCTGGAGCGCCACGGCCGCGAATGGCTGGGGCCGAGCTTCCCCTCGTTCCAGGTGGCGGTCGACAAGGCGCTCGCCGAGCAGTCGCAGAACTGGACCGCAACGGCCGCCGCCATCGTCGCCTCGGTGTGGAGCCGCGGCATGGCGCTCCTCAACTTCGCCTCGCTGCTGCTGATCACGCCCGTCGTCGTCTTCTACCTGCTGGTCGACTGGCACCCGATGCTGCAGCGCATCGACGACGCCCTGCCGCGCGACCACGCCCCCACCATCCGGCGCCTGGCTGTCGAGATCAACGGCTCGGTGGCGGCCTTCATTCGCGGTCAGGGCGCCATCTGCCTGATGCTCGGCCTCTACTACGCAGCCGGACTCAGCCTCGCCGGCGTCGACTATGGCCTCCTCGTCGGCCTCTCCACCGGGCTCCTGGCCTTCATCCCGGTGATCGGCTGGACGCTCGGGTTCATCGTGGCGGCGAGCCTCGCCGTCGTGCAGTCCTGGCCCGACCTCGGGCCCCTGCTCAAGGCCTCGGGCGTACTGATCAGCGGCATGGTCATCGATGCGGCCTTCCTGTCGCCGCGCTTCGTCGGCCAGAAGGTCGGTCTGCACCCCGTGTGGCTGATCTTCGCGCTGTTCGTGTTCAGCTACCTGTTCGGGCTCGTGGGCACGCTGGTGGCGGTGCCGCTGGCGGCGGCCATCGCCGTGCTGGTGCGGTTCGCCGTGCAGCTCTATCTCGACAGCTCCGTCTACAAGGGCGGCGAGTCCGCAGCCGACAAGCCCCAGGGCGAACCCCAAAGCCAAGCCAAGGGCCTGCCATGACGGCCACGCCGGGCCAGCTCACACTCGACCTGGCGCACCGTCCCGCGCTCGGGGCGGAGGACTTCCTCGTCAGCCGGTCCAACCAGGCCGCCTGCGATGTCGTCGACCGCTGGCCCGACTGGCCCTCCCGGTCGGTGCTGGTGGTGGCGCCGCCGGGCGCCGGCAAGACGCACCTGGCCAACGTCTGGCGTCTGAGGTCCGGTGCCGCCGCGTTTGCGGCCTCGGCGCTCTGCGAGAAGGACGTGACCCACGCCAGCAGTGCGCTGCTGGTCGAGGACTTGCACGCCGGCATCGGCGACGAGCGCATCCTGTTCCACCTCCTGAACCTCGTTCGCGAGCACAAGCTGTCGATGCTGCTGACCTCGCGCCGGGCTCCGGGCGAGCTGGAGGTGACGCTCCCCGACCTGCGCTCGCGCCTGCGCGCGCTGCCCGTGGTCGCCATCGACCCGCCCGACGAGGCCCTGCTCAAGTCCGTGCTGGTCAAGCATTTCACCGACCGGCAGCTCGCGGTGGAGCCGCACGTCATCAGCTACATCGCGTTGCACATGGATCGATCGATGGAGGCGGCCGCCGCTATCGTCGCCGAGATCGACCGCCGGTCGCTCGCCTCGCACCGCAAGGTGACGCGGGCACTCGCGGCCGAGATCCTGGCGCCGCGATCCGATCGCAACTGATCCCCTATCGGAGCGGTATAGCAACGGTTCGCTTTGGATGCTTCGGCCGAACGTGTTGCCATGACGGATCCCAAGGTTGCGCCAGCTCTCCACCAACCCTCAATCCTTTGCAGCGATCGTGCGCCTGGGGGGTAGGCGCTCCGATTGCGGGGTCACATGGACGTTGCTGGGCTTGGCTATGATCTGTGGGCGCTGACGCTCGGCCTGATTGCCGGACTCGCATGCGGGTTCCTCAATACCGCGGCGTCATCCGGCTCGGCGGTGTCATTGCCGATCCTGATGATGATCGGCCTGGACCCGGCCACCGCAAATGCCACCAACCGCATTCCCGTGCTTGTCGGGGCACTGTCGGCGACGTGGAGCTTTCACCAGAAAAAGGCGCTGCTTTGGGATCTTGCCATCCGGGTAAGTCTGCCCGTGGCGATCGGCAGCGTGGTCGGCGCGGGGATTGCCGAGGTCCTCCCCGCGCGCGATCTCGGCCTCGTCATCACGGCGGCGGTGCTGGTCGCGCTGGTGCTGCTGTTCACCAAGCTCAAGCAGGCGATAGAGGCGGCAACCAGCGACAGCGTGGTCTACGGCTGGCGCGAGTTCGCCTTGTTTGCGGGCATCGGCATCTGGCTTGGCTTTGTCGTACTCGACGGCGCCACCTACATGCTGCTGGCGCTGACGCTCGTCGTGGGGTTGCCGCTGGTGCAGGCCAATGCGATCAAGAGCGCAACGCTGGTGCCGGCAACGCTCGTCGCCATGGTGGTGTTTGCGTACCATGGCGATGTCAACTGGACGCTGGGTGCGGTCATGGGCGCCGGCAGCATCGCGGGTGGCCTGCTTGGCGCACGGCTCGCCGCATCACCCGCAGCGCGTGTTTGGGTATTCCGACTGCTGGTGGTGGTCATCTGCGGGGAATTGCTTCATCTCGGCATCCACTACGCGATGGGCACGCACTGAGGCATGCGCGAGCACCCTCGCCATGCCCATGGTCATCTGCCATACCTGCGTGGTCTGCTCCATGGGAGGAGCGGGCCAATATCATTCCGGCAGCGCATGCTCAGTTAGCCACAAGGCCCGCCACCGAACTTTCATGAAGCTGTTGCACTTTCGTGCCTTGTATGCCAAGCGAGTGGCAATATTGCCACTCATGCCGCCTCGCCCCGCAGGACAGCTATGAGCGCGCCGAAATCGAGACTGAAAGAAAAGCCGCAGGCACAGGCACAGGCGCCGGAGCCTGCCGTGCCACTGCCGTCGGTGCCGCTGGGTCCGGCCCGCTTCTACAACCGCGAGCTCTCCTGGCTTCAATTCAATCGCCGCGTCATGGAGGAAGCGCAAAACGAGCGCCATCCCCTGCTCGAGCGCCTGCGCTTCCTGTCGATCTCGGCCAACAACATCGACGAGTTCTACATGGTGCGCGTGGCCGGCATCTACGGCCAGATCGCGGCCGGCGTCACCCGCCTGAGCCAGGATGGCCTCACCCCCGCCCAGCAGCTCGCCGAGATCAACCGCTTCGCCTCCGGCCTCGTCGGCGACCAGCAGGCGTGCTGGTCCGCGCTCAAGGCGGAGATGGCCGCGGCCAACATCCACATCGTCGAGCCGAAGGAGCTGACGCCGGCCGAGCGCGAATGGCTCGACCGGCAGTTCACATCCCAGTATCTGCCGATCCTGACGCCGATCGCCGTCGACCCCGCGCATCCCTTCCCCTTCATCCAGAACGGCGGCATCACCGTCGGCGTCGAGCTCCGGCGCGAGCGTGACGGCACCACCATGCACGCGCTGATCCCGATTCCGATGCAGCTGGTGCGCTTCGTCCGCCTGCCCCTGGAGCCGACCGCGGGGGGCGAGGACGTGCCGCCGATTCGCTTCATCCGCGTCGAGTCCATGATCGGCATGCATCTGTCGCGGCTGTTCCCGGGATTTCTCGCGCGCAGCCACGGCGCCTTCCGCGTCCTGCGCGACAGTGACATCGAGGTGCAGGAGGAGGCGGAGGACCTCGTCGCCTCCTATGAGACGGCACTCAAGCGCCGCCGGCGCGGCAGCGTCATTCGCCTCGAGATCGACGGCCTCATGCCCACGCGCCTGCAGCGGTTCGTCGTGCAGGAGCTCGACATCCGCGACGACGCGATATTCATCAAGGAGGGCATGCTGGGGCTCGCCGACACGGCCCAGCTCATCGTCTCCGAGCGCCGCGATCTCGTGTTCAAGCCGCTCGACATCCGCTTCCCCGAGCGCATCCGCGAGTTCAACGGCGACTGCTTTGCCGCCATCCGCAAGAAGGACATCGTCGTCCATCACCCCTACGAGTCCTTCGACGTGGTCGTGCAGTTTCTGCGCCAGGCGGTGGCGGACCCCAACGTCCTGGCCATCAAGTGGACGCTCTACCGCACCTCCAACGACAGCCCGATCGTGCGCGCGCTGAAGGACGCCGCCGACCTCGGCAAGTCGGTGACCGCCGTGGTCGAGCTCAAGGCGCGATTCGACGAGGCCGCCAACATCCGCTGGGCGCGCGATCTGGAAAGCGCCGGCGTGCACGTGGTCTACGGCTTCATCGAGCTCAAGACCCACGCCAAGCTCGGCCTCATCGTGCGTCGCGAAGGCAGCGAGCTCGCCACTTATTGCAACGTCGGCACCGGCAACTACCACCCGGTCACGGCCAAGATCTACAGCGACCTGTCGTTCTTCACCGCCGATCCCGTGGTCGGGCGCGACGTCACCCGCATCTTCAACTTCGTCACCGGTTATGCCGAGCCCGCCGAGATCGAGGTGATGGCGGCGAGCCCGCACGGCATCCGCACGCGCATCCTCACCCACATCCGCGACGAGATCGCTCACGCCAAGGCCGGCCGCGACGCCGCCATCTGGATGAAGATGAACTCGCTCGTGGACAGCGAGATCATCGATGCGCTCTACGAGGCGAGCCAGGCCGGCGTACAGATCGACCTCGTCGTGCGCGGCATCTGCTGCCTGCGGCCCGGCATACCCGGCCTGTCCGAGAACATCCGGGCGAAAAGCATCGTCGGCCGCTTCCTCGAGCATGGCCGCGTCTACTGCTTCGGCGGCGGTCATGGGTTGCCCTCGCCCAAGGCAATCGTCTATATCGGCTCGGCCGATATGATGCCGCGTAACCTCGACCGCCGCGTAGAGGTGCTGGTGCCGATCCTGAACCCGACGGTGCACGAGCAGATTCTCGACCAGATCATGGTCGCCAACCTGAAGGACAACCAGCAGAGCTGGCGCATCAAGGCGGATGGTTCCTCGGAGCGCATCCATCCCGCAGAGGGCGAGGAGCCGTTCAATGCGCACGAGTACTTCATGACCAACCCCAGCCTGTCGGGCCGAGGACAGTCGTTGAAGGACAGCTTCCCGCGTCGCTTCACCCTGGCCAAGGACCACTGAGCAGGCAGGGCGTGCTCTGGCGTAACTGTGGATGAGCGGAGCCATCGGCCCGGATCGCACGTGCGACGCGTGGTGCCTGCTCCGCCCCAGCCGACGAAAGGCACTTGCCAGCGTGAGCCGGGACAACGGCGAGATCGGGCGCAACGGCGGGCTCGAGCCGATGGGTGTCGTGGACATCGGCTCGAACTCGGTGCGCCTCGTCGTCTACGAAGGCGCCGTGAGGAGCCCCACCCCCATCTTCAACGAGAAGGTCTTGTGCGGCCTCGGCCGCCAGGTCGGCTCGACCGGCCGCCTGGGCGAGGAGGCTGTTGAGCTGGCACTCGAGGCGCTGGGCCGGTTCAAGGTCATCACCCGCATCCTCGGTGTCAAGAACGTGTGGGCGATCGCTACCGCCGCCTGCCGCGATGCCTCCGACGGACCCGACTTCATCTCCCGCGGCGAGAAGGCGCTCGGCACCCGCATCCAGGTGCTCTCCGGCCAGCGCGAGGCGGAGCTCGCTGCCAACGGCATCATGATGGGCTTCCGCTCGCCGGACGGGATCGCCGGCGACCTCGGCGGCGGCAGCCTCGAGCTGATCGGGGTCGAAGGCGAGACGCTGCGCCGGTCCGCCACGCTGCCGCTCGGCGGCTTGAGGCTGCTCGACGCCGCCGAGGGCAGGATCGAGGAGGCGATCGACATCGCCGACGAGGCGATCGCGCGCGTGCCCTGGGTCGACGAGGGCCGCGGCCGCGCCTTCTACGCGGTCGGCGGCACCTGGCGCGCCATTGCCCGCCTGCACATGGAGCGGACGAGCTATCCCCTGCGCGTGATGCACGGCTACACGATGCCGACGGCGGAGGCGATCGGGTTCTGCGAGGAGATCCGCAAGGCCAAGAAGCTCTCCTCGATGCCCGGCATGGAGGAGCTCTCCAAGCAGCGCCGCGAGGTCCTGCCCTATGGCGCGCTGGTGCTCGAGCGGCTCTTGAAGCGCCTCTCCCCCAGCGCCGTCGACTTCTCGGTGTTCGGCATCCGCGAGGGCCTGGTCTACAGCCTGCTGTCGGAGTCCGAGCGCAAGAAGGACCCGCTGCTGTCCTTCTGCCTTGAGTACGCGCGCCAGCGCTCCCGTTCCGCCGAGCATGCCCGGGAGCTGTGCACCTGGACCGACGCCCTGTTCGACGGGCCGGGGCCGAAGGAGACGGACGAGGAGCGCCGCCTGCGCCATGCCGCCTGCCTGCTCTCCGACATCAGCTGGCGCGCGCATCCCGACTACCGCGGCGAGCAGAGCCTGATCCTGATCTCCCAGTCCGCGCTCGGCGGCACCGACCATCCCGGCCGCGTGTTCCTGGCGCTGACCGCATACTTCCGCCACATGGGAGTCAGCGGGGACGCCGAGAACGAGGGCAAGGACAACCTGCCCGAACGCCTCAAGGCCATCGTGTCCAAGAAGCGCTACCGGCGCGCGCGCATCATCGGCGCCGCCATCCGCGCCGCCCACATGCTCTCCATCGGCCGCCCCGGCATCATCGACGAGTCGCCGGTTGCCTACGAGCGCAACAAGCTGGTGGTGACCTTGCCCAAGGCCTATGCGGCGCTGGATGGCGAGCGCCTGCGCCGACGCTTTTCGGCCCTGGCCGGCCTGCTCGAGCGCGAGCCCGAGATCCGCGTCAAATCGTGAGCAGGTATCCAAGGCTGTGGATTTGGCGCACGCGCGCCATCATCTTACTCTAGTATCCTGTCGATCTGCCGGTCTGGGATTGGGCATCGAAATGGCCGAGGACCCCTACAAGGTGCTGGGCGTGGCGCGGGACGCGCCCGACGAGGAGATTCGTCGCACCTACCGCAAGCTCGCCAAGGAGCTGCACCCCGACCTCAATCCGAAGAATCCAGACTCAGCCGAGGAGAGGTTCAAGAAAGTCTCGGCCGCCTACGACATCGTCGGCGACCCCGAAAAGCGCAAGCAGTACGACCGCGGCGAGATCGACGCCAACGGCGAGCAGCGGCGCGGCTACCAGCGCGCCTATGCCGGCGGCGGTCCGTTCGGGGGACGCGCGGGCGCCGGCGGGCGACCCGACGAGGAATTCAGCTTCGGCGACATCTTCTCCGACCTCTTCGGCCGCGGGCGAGCGGCAGGCGATGCCGGCGGGCCGTTCACGGCGCGCGGCCGCGACGTGCGCTACACGCTGGAGATCGATTTCCTGGAGGCCGCCGCCGGCGCCAAGAAGCGCGTGACGATGCCGGACGGAGGCGTGCTCGATCTGACCGTGCCCGAGGGGGTGGCGGACGGGCAGGTGCTGCGTCTCAAGGGCAAGGGCTCGCCCGGCGTGCGCGGCAGCGAGTCGGGCGACGCGCTGGTCGAGATCAAGGTTCGCCCGCATCCTCAGTTCAAGCGTGCCGGCGACGACATAGCGCTCGAGCTGCCGATCACCGTCGACGAGGCGGTGCTCGGCGACAAGATCGAGGTGCCGACGGTGTCGGGCCGCGTACAGCTCACCATCCCGAAGGGCACGAGCTCGGGCCGCGTTTTCCGCCTCAAGGGCAAGGGCGTGCGCAACACCGCGACCGGCAACACCGGCGACCAGCTCGTCACCGTGCGCATCGTCTTGCCGGACACCATCGACGACAAGCTCGCCTACTTCATGTCCGAGTGGCGCCAAACCCACCGCTACAACTCCGGCCGGTCGTAAGGCGCTTCCCCCCTCCGCCACGTGCGGGGAGAGAGCCAGGCGAGGGGCGCTCGCTCATGCTCCGCCGTCGGCCCGCTCCGGAAAGCCATCCCTCCCCTCACGGACGGGTGAGAAAGGGTGACTATCAAACCTACTCACGCCTACGTGACGCCGCCTTCTCTCCCGGGCGGCCGGGGCCATATCGACACCAACAACGAGGCGGTTTCGACGGCGTAGTTGGTAACCCGTTGAAACCTCGGAGGAATGGCGCACGGCAGCCGTCATACGGCGCCGGCCCCCAGAGGAGAGAGATCATGGATCAGTCAATGCGAATGGTGATCATCGCCGGCGTGCTCATGCTGGCCCTGCTCATCGCTATCATCGGTTCCGTCAGCGCGGATTCGGTCACCTGGCACTCGACGGTGGCCAGCCTTCCGGTCCCCGCAGCCGCGGGCTTGCACCTCTGAACGATCGCTACTGCGCCGCGCGCACCTTGTCGTTGCTGCGCGCGGCCGCCCCCCCTATCGCCACCGGCACGACCTCTCCCCGATCGAGCTTCAGGGCAAGCTCCCCGCGCTTGAGCTGCAGGGCTTGCGCTCCGAACATGTCGTAGCGCCATCCCCTGAGCGCGGCGATATCGGGGGCGTCCTCCACCGCCAGGCGCTCGAGATCGTCACCGTCGGCGATAAGGCGCGGCGCCACCTTGTGGCGGGCTGCGCAGCCCTTCAGAAGCACGCGCAGCAGGTCGACGATTGCCACCTTCTCGGCGGGCAGCGGCGTGCCCGAGTGCATGTGCGGCAGGGCCTTGGGATCGCGGGCAAGCCCGCGCTTCACGATCTCGATGATCTCCTTGGCGCGCGCCGACCTGGCGAAGCCCTCGCTCAGCGTGCGCAGCTGCGAGAGCTGCGATGGCTCGGTCGGCGCGTGGCTGGCGATGTCGTAGAGCGCCTCGTCGCGCAGGATGCGGTTGCGAGGCACGTCCTGGCTCTGGGCCGCCCGCTCCCGCCAGGCCGCGAGCTCGATCAGCACGCCGAGCCCCTTGCGGCTCTTGACGCGCAGCTTGAGGCGCCGCCAGGCCTCCTCGGGCTGGACCTCGTAGGTGGCGGGGTCGGTGAGCCCGGCCATCTCCTCGTCGAGCCAGCGCGCACGGCCTTCGCGCTCCAGCTCGGCCGTCAGGAAGCGGTAGATGTCGCGCAGGTGCGTGACATCGGCCAGAGCGTAGACGAGCTGCTGCTGCGACAGCGGCCGCCGCGACCAGTCCGTGAAGCGCGAGGTCTTGTCGAGGTCCTGGCGGGTGACCTGCTTGACGAGGTTGACGTAGCTCACCGCCTCGCCGAAGCCGCACACCATGGCCGCGACCTGGGTATCGAAGATCGGATGCGGGATGCGGCGGGCGAGGTTCCAGACGATCTCCAGGTCCTGGCGCGCGGCGTGGAAGACCTTGACCACGCTCTCCTTCGCCATCAGCTCGAAGAACGGCTCGAGCGAAATGCCGGGGCGCATCGGATCGACCAGGGCCTCGTCGCTGGGCCCGGCCAGCTGGACGAGGCACAGCCGCGGCCAGTAGGTCTGCTCGCGTATGAATTCGGTGTCGACGGCCACGAAGTCGTGCTCGCCGAGCCGCCCGCAGACGTCCGCGAGCTCTTGCGTGGTGGAGATCAGGCGCATAGGCGCGGCCTTATAGCCCAGCCTCCCCGGCTTGTCCGCGAAAAAGGCGCCAAGGCCCTCAACGCGGCTGCACGATGAAGTCGGTGTACCTTCCGGCTTCGTTGCTGAGGCCGTAGTCGGAGACGATCAGCGAGGCGCCGGCCCACATCCTGTCGGCGATGAACTGCTTCGTCTCCTGGTCGAGCTCGATGCGATCGAGCGCACTCGACGCCGTCTCGCGCGGCCGTCCGGAATGGACAGCGGCGACCGGCTCCGGCTTCTCGCCCCGGCGCTGGTTGCGCTGCTGGGGCTGGTGGACGGGCTTGGCGTCGGGACCGCTCGTGGTCTGGGGGTAGGTGACGGCGAGCCAGCGCATGGCCTTGCCGTCGTCCTGCGTGTCGACCGCCACATAGACGTGCGTCCCGAGCGGGGTGTCGGGGTCCTTGAAGGTGACGGGTGCCTCGTGCAGCGTCCGCCATGCCTGGCGGATGTGGATGCGGCCTGTCTTCTTGCTGATGAGCATGGAGATCGGCTCGATGGCGCGATCACCCTCTCGCAGCGTCCGGTTTGCCACGTCGCTAGCCTTCTCCGCGTCCCAGGCCGCAGTTGCGGCGGCGAGTGCCTCCTGGGTCTTGGCCTGCTCGGTTGTGGCGGCTTGCGTCTTCAGTTGCGTGGCCTCCGCGACCTTTGCTTCTGCTGCGGACTTGTCCGCCTTGGCGCGGTCGGCGGCCTCGGGCGTCTTGGCCTGTTCCAGGGATTTGGCGGCGGCATCTAGCCGGTCGCGCGCCACGTTGAGCGCCGCATCGGCCTCGCGCAGGGCCGACATTGCCCTGTTGGCCTCGACTGCCTTTGTGGCAGCAACCTCGGCGGCCTCCTTGGCGGCCTTCGCCATGGAGGGGGCCTCGGCAACGATCTTGGTCCTCTCGGCCTTTGCGCGATCGAGCGGGCTCAGCAGCTTGGCCGATGCCGCAGAGGTCCCCGCATCGGCCGTCGTCTTCTCCCCGGCCATGGCGACGAGCGAGGGCTTGATCTGCTCCGCCCCGCTCACGGAAGTCGGCGCCGGCGTCATGTTCGGCGCCGGCAGCTTGGCATGCGTCACCTGCACGGGCTCGGCGTCATCGGGCGTCACCACCACGCGCACGCCCATCCGCGTCATGCCCCACAGCTCGGAGGCGAACTTATGGGTCAGGCGGATGCAGCCGTGCGAGGCCGGATAGCCGGGCAGCACACCCTCGTGCATGGCCACGCCCGACCAGGTGATGCGCTGCATGAACGGCATCGGCGCACCGCTGTAGATGTTGGAGCGGTGGTAGCGGTTCTTCTGGATCACGCTGAACACGCCGATCGGCGTCGGGAAGCCCGTGCGCCCGCTCGACACCGAGCTCTGTGCGTGGAAGCCGCCGCCGCCGTAGGCGGAGATGCGCTGCTTGGGGATCGAGATGACGATGAGATGGACAGGCTGCGGCTGGAAGGCCTTGTCCTTGACCTTCTCCGTCTTCTCCGGCCTCTCCGCCCTTTCGGGGCGTGCCTGCCTCACGACGCGCTTGGGCCTGCTGTTGCCGGAGTACCAGAAGCCCTGAGCGTCCGCGGTTTCGATGCCGCAGCCGAGCGATGCCGCGAGACCGGCACCCACAATGCAGCCAAGACGCTTGCTCGTACGCACAGCCGAGGATGTAGGAACCACTTTGCAACTCCAATGCCTGGATGCATGCCCGCCAGTTGCTGACCCCAAGTTATAATCGATTGCCGCCGCGAGCCCGTAACCCGTTCGCAACAGTGGCTTTGTCACGCGAATTCGTTCCTCTTGCCATCTTGGCGTGCCGCACGCCTCCGGTGGCCGGCGGCCATAGCCTTGACAGGGCCCGGAGCCCCGTGAGCATTTCCGCCGATCCAATTGAAGATTTGGTTACCCGACTTCATCACCACGCCACAGAGCTTCACATACGGCACATTTTCTTCTTTTTTCTTAACGACTTAGTTGATTTTACCGCCCCGCGGGCTTACTCTCCGGCACCTCCTAAAACAGTGCAAAACCACCCCTTCCGGTGCAAAATCGGTGCAAAAAAAGTCGCTCACAGACCTCACGATCCCACGCCTTCCGCCGGGCTATCACTGGGACGCCACCCTCAGCGCATTCGGTATTCGCGTAGGGAAGACCTCGCGCACGTTCGTCTACGTTCGCAGTGGCAAACGCACAACGCTTGGACGCTATCCCGAAATTTCCCTGAAGGCGGCACGCAAGAAAGCCGCCGCAATATTCGCTGGCCTCACCGGCGAAGTTAGCCCCGAAATTTCAACAATCACTGAAGACGCAGTACAGATCTACCTCTCTGCCCACCAAGGCCGCAAAAGAACGGTCAGCGAGTACGAGCGGGTGCTCATCAGCTACCTAGTGCGTGCCCTCGGCCGTACCCCACTCCAGGACATCAAAACAAGCCAAATCACAGCCATCACCAACCGCCTGGCAGACACCCCGGCCGAGCAGAACCACGTCCACCGCATCCACTCGGCCTTCTTTTCATGGGCATACCGCCGCCGCATCATCTCTCACAATCCCATGCGAGATCTGCCTCTTCCATCCCGCCCGCGTATTCGAACACGGGTCCTCACTGATCATGAGTTGTCATCCATCTACCGCGCCGCGCAGGATATCGGCTGTCCGTTCGGATTCATCGTCCTTATCTGCATCCACACCGGCATGCGCCGTACCGAAGCTGCATCCCTCAAATGGTCGTACATCACACACGACACTATCTGTCTGCCGCCTGAGGTAACTAAGAACAATACGCCACTCACGATCCCAAATCTCATCAACGAGAACCTCGCGCTCATTCCCCGCAGGGGTGAGCTCCTCTTCCCTTCGTCCGTCGGGAGATTATTCAATTCATGGGGTAAGGCGAAAGAACGCCTCGATCTACTCTCAGACACTACTGA
>JBGGME010000429.1:0-5634 GCA_041288195.1 Hyphomicrobiaceae bacterium | reverse complement strand
CCTGGCGGCCGACGGGATCTGCACCATCTCCAGCAGCTCGAGCGCGCGCCGATTGGCAGCTGCGTAGGATATGCCCTCGTGCCGCACGATCGTCTCGGCGATCTGCACCCCGATCGTGAACACGGGATCGAGCGCGATCATCGGCTCCTGGAAGATCATGGCCACCTTGGAGCCACGCACCCGGCGCAGGGCGTCCTCGTCCATCGCCGTGATCTCATGCCCGGCAACGCAGATCCGGCCCTTGATGCGGGTTCGCGCGGGCGGCAGCAGGCGCATCAGCGCACGCAAGGTCACGCTCTTGCCCGAGCCCGACTCGCCCAAGATGCCGAGAACCTGGCCCGCGGCCAGCTCGAAGCTGACTCCGTTCACCGCGGCTACCGTGGCGTCGCGCATGACGAAGCTCACATACAGGTCCTCGACCGAGACGACCGGCCGTTTGGTTGCTACCGCCACCGCTTGCGTCATGCGTTGATCTCTACGGCGGCACGGCTGTGGCCAGAGCCCGGCACGCGCATGTGGCAGGCGACCGCGCGCAACTTGTCGTCGGGTGGCGACAGCAGTGCCGGTGGCATCGTTGCGCATACGCCTTCCGCGTACGGGCATCGCGTACGAAAGCGGCAGCCCGATGGGGGACTGATCGGGTTAGGAGGATCGCCGCTCAGGGGCGCCTGGACGGTGCGCCGCCGCGGGTCCATTGACGGCATCGCCGACAGAAGCGCCTGTGTGTAGGGGTGCTGTGGGTCGCGGTAAAGACGGTCGACTGGCCCGAGTTCCAGCACCTTGCCGAGATACATCACCATCACGCGGTCGCTGATGTAACGAACAACATTGAGATCGTGACTGATGAAGACGTAGGTGAGGTCGAGTTGCGCCTTCAGGTCGACGAGTAGGTTCAGCACCTGAGCTTCGACCGACTTGTCGAGCGCGGACACCGCCTCGTCCAGGATCACGATGCGCGGCTCGAGCGCCAGCGCGCGGGCGATATTGATCCTCTGGCGCTGGCCGCCCGACAGCTCGTGCGGGTAGCGGTTGGCATATAGCAGCGGGTCGAGCCCCACCGCCTCCAGCAGCTCGCTCGCACGCTTTAGGGCGGCAGGCTTGGCCAGCCCATGCACGAAGGGGCCGAACGCGATCGACATCGCCACGGGCAAGCGCGGATTGAGCGAGGCGAAGGAATCCTGGAAAACCATTTGCATCTGCCGGTGCAGGTCGCGAAGACCGAGCCCGCCCTCCGCCGCGCCGACCACCAGCCCATCGAAAACTATGCTGCCGCTGTCGGGCGCGATGAGATGCATCAGCAGCCGGGCCGTCGTCGACTTGCCGCAGCCGGACTCGCCGACGATGCCGAGGGTCTCGCCGGTCCGGACATCGAAAGACACGCGGTCGACGGCCTGTACGACAGCCGTGGTGCGGTTCAGCAGGCCCCCCTTCAGGGGGAAATGCTTGGTCAGGCTCTCGACCGCTAGAAGCGGACGGGACGGGGCGCCCGAAACGCATGCGTCAGCGCCGCCCGCAGGCCGCCGGGGCTTGTCTCCGACATCGACCCGAGAGTCCGCCGCCATGAGAGCTGCCTCCTTCGCCCCGCTCACAGCCGCACGTCCATGGCCTGGCGCAGGCCGTCGCTCATCAGATTGAAGCACATCGAGGTGATGAAGATCATGGCTCCCGGCAATGCCGCAACTAGCGGCGACACCCACAGCGCCTGGCGCAGATTGTTCAGCATCAGACCCCACTCGGCGCTCGGCGGCGTGACTCCGAGGCCCAGGAAGCTCAGCCCCGCAGCCAGGATGATGCAGATGCTGATCAGGCTGGTGGCGTAGACCAGGATCGGCCCGAGCACGTTGTTGAGGATGTGGTAGCGCATGATGGTCAGCGGCCGCGCACCGCTGGCGCGCGCCGCCTCGACGAAGTCCAGGTGACGCACCTGCGTGGTGACGCTCTCGGAGATGCGGATGACGGGCGGGATAAAACTGATGGTCAACGCCAGGATGGTGTTCTGCAGGCCGGCGCCGAGGATGCCGGTGATGGCGATCGCCAACAGGATCGACGGGAAGGCGTAGAGCACATCGGTCAGGCGCATGACGGCGCTGTTGAGGAGGCCGCCCGCATAGCCGGCGAGCACGCCGAGGAAGCCGCCGATCAGCAACGCCAGGAACACCGGCACCACTCCCGCCAGCAGCGACAGCCGCCCGCCGTACACCATCCGGGACCACAAATCGCGCCCGACCTCGTCGGTGCCGAGCCAATGGCCGGGGGTGCCGACCGGCTTCAATCTTCGCAGCACCGATCCCGTGTAGGGGTCATGCACGGTGAACCAGGGCGCGAACACGACCATGATCAGGAGCATCACCAGCACGCCGATCACGGCCAGTGTCACCTTGTCGTCGCGCAGCCGCTCCCAGACGCGGCGCCAATAGCTCTTGCCCTGCCGGGCGCGCTGCAGTGCGATGGCGGGATCGGCCGGCAGAATGGCGGCATCGGCCATGGCCCCTCCCTACCGCCGCATGCGCGGGTCGATCAGCGCCTGCAGCACGTCGACGAGAATGTTGATGACCACGAAGATGGTTGCGAGAACGACGATGGTGGCCGAAAGCACGGGAACGTCGCGGCGGAAGATCGCGAGATTCATCAATCCGCCGGAGCCGGGCCAGTTAAACACCGTCTCGACGAGGATCGAGCCGCCCAGCAGGTAGCCGAACTGCAGGCCCATCAGCGCCAGCGCCGAGGGCGCCGCATTCTTGAGCGTGTGATAGAGCACGCGCCGGTTCAGCAGGCCCTTGGCATGCAGCGTGCCGACGAATTCCTGGCTCAGGATTTCCAGCACGTTGGCGCGCACCAGCCGGCTGATCACGCCCATGGGAATCAGCGACAAGGTGACCACGGGCAGGATCAGGTGCTTGACGTGGTTCCAGCTGGTGGGAATGCCTTCAAAACCCATGCCCTGCGCTGGCAGTATGTTGAGCACAACGGCAAAGATGGCCACCAGCACGATGCCGACCCAATAGTGCGGCAGGCTGACGCCGACGATCGCGGTGGCGGAGAACAGCTTGTCGAGCCAAGTGTTGTGATTGTAGGCGGCGAGCGCGCCCAGCAACACGCCGAGCAGAAAGCCCAGCACGGCCGCCGGAAGGGCCAGTACTAGGGTATTGCCCAGCGCGCCGAACAACTCCTCGGCCACCGGCCGGTTGGTGAAGAAGGAGATCCCGAAGTCTCCGACCAAAAGGCGGCTGAGCCAGGCCAGGTACTGCATGTAGACCGGCTCGTCGAGGCGGAAGCGCCGGCGCAAGCTGTCGGCGATCTCCTTGGGCACCTCCGGGGGCACCAGGATATCGACGACGTCCCCAGGAGCGAGGTGGATCAGCGCGAACACCAGCATCGACACGCCGAGGAGGACCGGCACGGCGTAGAGCAAGCGACGGAGGGTGTAGGCCCACATGGACCACTCACTTCAGGCGGGCGTTGGCGCCGGGGCAATGGCCCGCGCAGTCACGCGCCCATTGGCCCTGGGCCCGACCCTTCTCGGCAACGAGAGACGAGGATCGGGCGCTGAGAAGATTCTGATCGCCCGTCACGATTATTCCATATCAACACCCGTGAAGTCTTGGAACCAGCTCTGAGCGCTAATGAAGCCCTTCACCTTCTTAGTCATGGCTCGCGGGTTGCGGTCATGGACGATGAATGCCCACGGCGCTTCGTCAACGATTATCTCATGCGCCCGCTGGGTGTCCTTGAGGATCTGCGCCTTGTCACTCGACTTTTCTATGCGGTCGATCAGGGTGTCGAATTCCTCGTTCTTCCAGTTGGCCCAGTTGCGGCCTTTCGGGGCAGCGTTGGTCGATAGGAAATAGAGTGCAATCTGCGAGATGTCTGTCGATGGCGGCAGGCTGATATTCATGGCATCCGAGCCAAGTGCTTGCTGCGCGGTAGGTGAGTTGCGCAGGGCGACCAGCATAGTCCCCCACTCCACCACCTCGAAGGAGATGTCAAAGCTGCACTCCTTCAGATTCTGCTGCAGATATTCGTTCATCGGCAGCGGCAGCATCTGTCCTGAGCCGCTAGTGGAGATCATTACCTTTGCCTTGACCATCTTGTCCGGTCCGTAGCCTGCTTCCTTGAGCAGCGCTTTGGCTTTCGCCGCATCGTGTTTGTACTGCTCTTTCGGCTTGCCGAATTGGGGGTCAACAGGCTTGAAGGCGCCGACAGACGGCTCGGCGAGGCCATTCAGAAGAGTCACCAATCCCTCGCGGTTGAGACAATAGTTGAGGGCCCGGCGCACTCGCACGTCTTTCCACGGCGAATCTTCCTTGGCGAGATTAAAGACCCAGGGCCACATGTGCGGATAGCTGCCTGTGACGATCTCGAACCCTGCGCCCTTGAGGCTCGGCACGGCATCTGGCGGCGGCACCTCGATCCAGTCGACCTGGCCCGAACGCAACGCGGCTAACCGCGTTGTCGCCTCCGGCATTGGGAACAGGACCATCCGATCCAGCTTAGGCACGCGAGCCTTTTCCCAGTACGCGTCGTTCCGGCTAAGCGTCACGCTGACACGTGGCTTGAACTCTGTGATCTTGAACGGGCCCGTGCCCGACGGGGCCTTGGCGAACTCGGCCCAGGAGCCCGTCTTTTCGAACTGCGCCGGACTCGAATAGAGCATGTAGGGCAACATGTTCGGGAAATAGCTGAGCGGCCTCGGGTTGGTGATCTCGATGGTGCTGTCATCAATCTTGCGGTAGCTCGCGACGAAGGGGTTACGAGCCTGGGCGACCGCGCCGCCAGGGGGATCAAACTGCTTGGCGTCCTTCTTGTAGTAGCGGTCTAGGTTCCAGATCGCGGCGTCGGCGTTGAAATCGCTGCCATCATGGAACTTCACGCCCTTGCGCAGGTGAAAGATCCATTTGGCCTTGTCGTTCGGGTCCTGCTCCCATCGCTCAGCGAGGCCTGGCCGAATGTCGGCGAGCTTGTCTGAGCTCTTCAGATCCCAGAGCACGAGGCCCTCGTAGACGGGGTACCCAAGAAAGCGCACGCCCTCATAGCCGTTGTCAGGTGCGCCGGTCGTAATCGGCACGTCGGATGCGGTCATCGCGATGCGCAGGGTTCCACCCGCCAGTGCCGATCCGCCCGCGCACCCCAGCGCCAGCCCGAGCGCCACTGGCACGGAGGCCAGCATCATCCTGGTCGAAATCATTCGAAATCTCCGTTCATTGCGCTTGGCCGCGGAGAAACTATCAAGAGACCTCGGTGCCGAAGCGAATTGCGGGCCACTGCTACGTCGGTTGCAGCCGGTGTCCCATCATCGATCGCTGCACCCAAAGTTTAGGCACCATGCCATAGCCTTTGGCAAGAGCAACTAGCCTTGTTGGCGAGCGCTGCGAACCTGCTTTGTGCACTGCGGCAGCCCCAGACTCAACCGCGTAGCGAACGCACCTTGCCCGTTGCGAGTTCAGCAATGGATCCTGGCGTTCGCTGCGCCGCAGAACGGCTGTAGAGGTAAGGCCGCACGCCGGGACGGCCGCGCGGATGCAGCGTCCTTGCCGGCCAACGGCCGAGCCTCGCCTTTTGCGGCGTTGGCTAGGCGCGTCGCTGGCGAGGCTGGCCGCCTCTTCTGGGTTCCATCGATCCAGATGCCGCGCGGCG
>JBGGME010000428.1:0-16956 GCA_041288195.1 Hyphomicrobiaceae bacterium | reverse complement strand
GAGCATCGTGAGGGGGAATTGCCGGCCGCGGCCCCGTCGGGGCGCCGCACACTGTCCGCCACCTGCGCCGTCCACTTCGTGCACGACGGCATCGGCGACGCCCTTTACGTGCTGCTCGCAATCTGGGCCCAGGCCTTCGGCCTCTCCTATGTGCAGGTGGGCACCCTGCGCATGGCCTACTCGACGGCGCTGGCGTTCCTGCAGCTGCCGGCGGGCATGCTGGCGGAGCGGGTGGGCGAGCGGGCGCTGCTGGTCGCGGGAACGCTCCTCGCGGGGCTCGCATTTGCCCTGCTGGCGACGGCCCAGAGCTACGCGGCCGTCGGCGGCCTGATCCTGCTGGCGGGAGTAGGCTCGGCCGTGCAGCACCCGATCGCCTCGACGCTGATCTCGCGCGCCAACGTGCCCTCGGCGCGGCGGGCCGCGCTCGGCGTCTACAATTTCGCCGGCGACGTCGGCAAGATGACGGTCGCGGCAGCCATCGGTCTCGGCATCGTCGCCGTCGGCTGGCGCAGCAGCGTCGTGCTCTATGGGGCGGTCGTCGCCGGCGTCGGCATCCTCACGCTGGTGCTGCTCGCGGGCGCCAGCGGCGTGGGCCGCCCGAGCGTGACGTCCGCCGGCGCGAAGGCCCCGGCGCCGGGATGGGGCTTCACCGATCCGACGGGCTTTGCGCTGCTCAGCACCATCCAGCTCATCGACAGCGCCTGCCGCACCGGCTTTCTCACCTTCTTCCCGTTCCTGTTCATGGCCAAGGGCGCCAGCGTTGCGAGCGTCGGCTTCGGCCTTGCCCTGGTGTTCGTGGGCGGCGCCGCGGGCAAGCTCGTGTGCGGCCTCCTTGCCGAGCGCGTCGGCATCCTGCGCACGGTAATCCTGACCGAGCTTGCCACCGGCGTACTGATCGCCGCGCTGGTGGTGGCACCGCTGAGCGTGGGCATGATCCTGCTGGTCCCGGTCGGGATCGCGCTCAACGGCACATCGTCGGTGCTCTACGGCACGGTGGCCGAGTTCGTGCGCGACGACCGCCAGAGCCGCAGCTTCGGCCTCTTCTACACGCTGGGCAGTGCCGCCGGCGCCACCGCGCCGCTGGTGTTCGGCCTCGTCAGCGACCTCGCCGGCGTGCCGCCGGCCCTGATGGCCATCGCCGTGCTGGCGCTCACGACCATTCCCGTCGCGTTGCTGCTCGGGCCGCACATCGCCGCGGCTCGGGACGCGACGCCCGCCGCTATGAGGGCCGACGGGTGCTGAACACTGCGGAGAGCAGGACGTCCGCATCGGTGCCGGGCGGAAGTCGCGACAGCAGACCCTTGAGGCGGCCGTCGAGGAGCAGCATGGCAAAGCCGTGCACCAGCGACCACGCGGCAGCGATGCTGGCTGCCTGGGGCAGCGTCAGGGTCGACTCCACTTTCTCCCCCCGGCTTTCGCCGATCGCGCCTGACAGCACACCCGCGGATGCATCGATGGCTGCGCGCAGCGCCGGGCGGTTCACGTCCAGACGCTCGCTGCGGAACATCAGCAGGAACAGGCTCGGGTAGGCGCGGGCGAAGGCGACGTAGCCGCGGCCGATGGCGGCCATGCGGGCGTCCCGTGAGTCGCCGTCGCGGACGCCCGCCTGCAGGGTGGCGACGAAGCGCTCGAAGCCGACGGCGGCGAGCTCGCTCAGCAGGCCCGACAGATCGCCGAAATGGTTCTTGGGCGCCGCGTGCGAGACGCCGGCTTCGCGCGCCGCCGCGCGCAGGGTGAGGCCGTTGATGCCGTCACGCTCCAGGATGCGCTCGGCCGCCTGCAGCAGCGCCTCGCGCAGCGAGCCGTGGTGGTAGCCGTCGGGCCGATTGGGCTTGGGCGCAGCCTTCGCATCCGGCGGCGTATCGCCTTCCGTGGCCTTGGTTTTTGTCTTCGCCGTCGATCTCTTCACGGGCTTGTGATGCCTTTATATTGACACCGTCAATATTTCGTCTTGACGCATGTTTCCAGTGTCAATATACACGATATTGACGATGTCAATATGTAGCTGCCGCCGACGCCGGTGGCAAGGCACGCAAGACGAGAAAACCGAGGAGAAGCCGATGACGCTCGACCCACTGCTCGCAGCTCCCCTCGTCGTCCAGGTGCACGCGTTCGCTGCGATGGCGGCGTTCGTCCTCGGCGTCGTGCAGCTGGCCGGCCCCAAGGGGACGCTGCCACACCGGACGCTCGGCTATATCTGGGTCGGCCTGATGCTGGTGGTGGCGGCAAGCTCGTTCGCGATCCAGGGCATGCGCCAGCTGGGGCCGTTCAGCGCCATCCATCTGCTGTCGGTCATGGTGGTGGTGCTGGTGCCGCTGGCGGTGCTGGCCGCGCGGCGCAAGCACACCTCGACACATAGCAAGGCGATGATCGGGCTGTTCGCAGGCGCCCTGGTGATTGCCGGCGCCTTCACGCTGGTGCCGGGCAGGATCATGTACCGCGTGGTTTTCGGCGGCTGAGAGACGACCGATCAATTCAACACGAAGCCGAGGAGAGATGTCATGGCAAGGGATTCGGACACGGGAACGCTCAATGCGGGCAACTGGGCGCCAGTGCGCGAGGAGCGCGACGACTACGTGCTGCCCATCAAGGGCGAGCTGCCGCGCGAGCTGCGAGGCACGCTCTTCCGCAACGGGCCGAACCCGCAGTTCGATACGCCCGATGCGCACTGGTTCGTCGGCGACGGCATGCTGCACGCCTTCACGCTGGAGAACGGCAAGGCGAGCTATCGCAACCGCTGGGTGCGGACGCCGAAGTTCCTGGCCGAGCATGACGCCGGCCGCGCCATCTGGTCCGGCAAGGGCTTCAGCGGCCAGAAGCTGCCCGATGCGCCGCCTACGCCCGTCATCGACGGCGGCGTCGCCAATACCAACGTCATCTGGCACGCGGGCAAGCTGCTGGCGCTGGAGGAGGCGCACCTGCCGACCGAGATCGATCCCAGGACGCTGGCCACGCGAGGCTACGTTGACTATGCACAGCGCGTCGCCCGGCCGGTGACGGCGCATCCCAAGATCGATCCCGTCACCGGCGAGCTGATCTTCTTCGGCTACAACGCGACGGGTCCGTTCTCGACCGGCATGACTGTCGGCGCCATCGCAGCTTCCGGCGTGGTCAACAGCCTCGAGCGGTTCGATGCGCCCTACTCGAGCATGGTGCACGACTTCATCGTGACGGCAAAGCACGTGCTGTTCCCGATCCTGCCGCTGACGGGGAGCATGGAGCGCGCGATGCGGGGCCTGCCCGCCTACGCCTGGGAGCCCGACAAGGGCGCCTACGTCGGCGTCATGAAGCGCGGCGGCTCCGCCAAGGACATCCGCTGGTTCCGCGGCGAGGCCTGCTACGTCTTCCACGTCATGAACGCCTGGGAGGAGGGCGACACCATCGTCGCCGACGTCATGCACCGCGAGGCGCCGGTATTGTTCCCCTCAGCCGACGGCAAGCCGATCCCGCCCGAGAAGCAGATCGCGCGGCTCGCGCGCTGGACCTTCGACATGGCGGACGGCAGCGACACCTTCACGCGCGTCTACCTGGACGACCTGGAGGCGGAGTTTCCCCGTATCGACGATCGCCGCGCCGGGCTCGCCAACCGGCACAGCTGGTTCGCCGCGGTGAGCACGCGCGCCATCGACGGCATGTTCAACAGCATCGCCCACGTGGACAACACGACCGGCCGCCGCAAGCTCTACGAGCTGCCCAAGGGCGACGCCATCTCGGAGCCCGTGTTCGTGTCGCGCACGGCAGATGCTCCGGAGGGCGACGGCTGGCTGCTGGCGACGGTGTGGCGGGCGGCAGAGAACCGCAGCGATCTCGTCGTGCTCGACGCCACCGAGGTCGAGCGTGGGCCCGTTGCGACGGTGCAGCTCGCGAGCCGCGTGCCATTCGGCCTGCACGGCAACTGGATGCCGGCGGCGGCCTGAGACCAAGGGAGACGATCATGAGCGCGCTTCTGACGACAGCCGGCGGGCGATCGCACTGCCCCGTCACGGACACGGTTCGCGAGGCACTGAGGGCGGTCGGCAGGGCCTGGACGGCCCATTTGCTCAACCGGGCGATCGCCGACGTCGCAACGATGAGCAGGGGCTATCGGGAGGTCGGCCTGGACCGGGCCGAAGCGTTCGCGGCGCTCACACGCCTGCGCGAAGGGATCATCGTCCCCGACACGCCGTGCGCCGCTCAGGCCTTCTTCTCCCAGCGGCCCTCGGGCGACTGCTGCCAGTAGGTGACGTCGGCGCCGCCGGTCTTGGCGGCCTTCCATTGCGCACGCGCCGCCTCGACCGCGGACGTGTCGCGGCCGTCGAACAGGTAGACGATACGCGCGTAGCTCGAGAGGTCCTGGGCCCCCGCGCCGTCGACGAGGAAGCGGACCGTGGCGCCGTTCGGGTTCTCCTCGCCCGTCGTCAGGAATACGGGCTGCGCCTCGACGTTGCCGTCGCGCTTGGTGCCGTGCGGCAGGAAGCTTTCCTCGCGATAGGTCCACAGCAGCGTGTCGAGCGCCTCGACGCGCTCCTCCGATCCCGCCTGCACGACCGCGCGCCAGCCGCGTTCCAGGGTCTTCTCGACCAGGCTCGGCAGCACCCGCTCCAGCGGCTGGTGCTCCAGGTGATAGAACAGAACCTCGGTCATCGCCGCTCCGCCGCGCCCTGCATCATCGCCGACCGCTCGCCTGCGTTGCGGACGCAGCCCGGAACCGCAGGGTTCACGTCCAAGTTGTTCCCAAGAGGTTGCCTACCATGCTTCGCATGGAGCCAGCGAGCGGTGAAGGTGAAGAACAAGGAAAACGAGCTGGAGAACGAGAACGTCCGCCTCCGCCAGCTCCTCACCCAGGCGGGACTCGATGCCGTCGCCGGCGACGTCGCGCACAGGTTGCAGAAGCTGATGCTTGCCGAGCTGCATCACAGGGTAAAGAACACGCTGACGATGGTGCAGGCCATCGCCACGCAGACGTTGCGATCGGCCGTGACGATGGATGCCGCAAGCGAGGCGATCCAATGCCGCATCGGCGCCCTGGCGCGCACGCATGACCTCCTGCTCGAGCAGAACTGGGACAGCGCCCAGCTCGATGCACTGTTGTCGAGAGCGGTGGAGCCGTTCGTCGCCATGCAGCGCTTTTCCATGGAGGTGCCGAAGATCGCGATCCCTTCCTCCCAGGCCCTGTCGATCTCGCTGGTCATCAACGAGCTGGCAACGAACGCCCTGAAGTACGGCGCCCTCTCCACGCCCGAGGGTCGCGTGCGCCTGATGGGTCGGCTCGACGCGCAAACGCGCGATCTGTCGCTCACGTGGACCGAGAGCGGGGGCCCTCCCGTGCAGGCGCCGGCAGCCCGCAGCTTCGGCACGCAGCTCATCGAATCCGCCGGCGACACGACCTTGCAGTATCGGCCCGAGGGCATCCTGTGCGAGCTCAGGATACCGATACCGTAGCCGGGCCAAAGAGCTGGCGGCTCAGGTGCGTACGGTCGGGCGGTAGCGCTGCTCGGAGAGCCCGTAGGTCCAGGCCACGGCCTCGCGCGCGCAGCGCATGTTGGCCGGCACCTGCAGGAAGTAGTGTTTGTGGGCGCCGTCGGGCTCGGGCGTGCCGTTGATGACCTCCACCGCCGCCCACGCCTCCCAACGCCAGCGCTGCCGCCACAGGATGCCGGTCTCGTCCTGCGAGATGCGATAGGCACCGCCCTCGCGGATGAAGCGTTCGGGCGTCATCACTTCGATCATGCAGCGGCGCACCTGCGGGTCTTGAGCGGCGCCGATGGTGCGCACGTTCACGAGCTGCTGGCGCTCGATGATCCACGCGGGCACCAGCACGCCCTTCCAGGCGTAGGCCGACCAGCCGTCGGGATAGGTCACCGCGGGGCCGTCGGCGCAGTGCAGTCGCCCGCGCACATCCTGGCGCACGAGCTCGGGCCGCTCCGCCAGCCAGCACACGTCCCGGTGCGGCAGCATCCACGAGGCCTGCTTGGCGGTCTGCCACAGTCCCTCCAGCGCGCCCGTCTGGCGTTTGAGATCGCACACATCGTGGAAGTATTCGAGCGCACCCAGCAGCGGCGCGGAGGCAAATGCGAATGCGCTCGAGGCAAAGCTCATGCGCCCGAGGCGCTGCGTGCCGAACAGGCTTGCCAGCAGGAAGCGCAGCTGCGGCCGCACGCGCTCGCAATCGCGAAGCACGGCCTCCTCGATGCTGCTGCAGAAGGATGGCGCGCGCGTCAGGCGAGGCTCTGCGGCCAGCGCCACCCGCACCGCCAGGCCGACGGAGCGGTCGACCGCGCCCTCGGCCCTCCGGCAGACCTGGTCGATCACCTGCGAGCGCACGTTGTCGCCGGCAGCCGCGCGAGTGCGCGCCCAGGCGGTGGCAATCTCGAGCGGCCCATCGCCCCAGACGATCTCGCGCGGCGGGGGCAGGCCCGCCGCGGCGTAGGCCTTGTCGACGCCAGCCTCGGCCGTGACGCGGTCGCACGGCGCCGTCGAGCTCCTGAGCTCGCTCCAGCGCTGACCGTACCCGCCGAGCCTGTCTCGCTGATCGTCGGAGAGACGCGCGATCTCAATCAGCGACAAGCACGGCGTCCTTGGGCTCGAGCTCGCGCTGCCGCCGGACCCGGTAGGTGCCTTCGGCGAGGCTCACCGGCGCGTGCTCCTGGTGCTGGACGAGAGCCGAGCCGCCCTCGACCTTGACGTGGCCGACGTAGAGGCCGGCGGGAACCTCGCGGGCCAGCGCATCGTCGCGGAACATCGTCACCCGATCGAAGATCGCGTGACGGTGGCCGGTGTGCTCGCCTTCGGCGAGGACCGTGGCGCCGGTCGCATCCGGGCCCAGGATGGTGCCGGAAGGCTCGAGATCGCCAACCCGCTCGATGAGCAAATCGCCTTGCGCAAACATCTCGTTCATGGATCGCTCCTGTTCCCGCGTGTCCGGCGGACACGCTGTCTTGCCAAAACCAAGGCGCAATCGTTCTGGTTCCGGCAATCTCAGACGCAAAGTGAGACCGGCATCGTTGCCGCAAATCGCGTGGGCCTCGGTTGCATTGCGCGTCGCTGCGAAAGCAAAATAGCGTCGGCCCGCGCACAGCCAAGCCCACGCGCGGATTTTGGCAGCTTTGTGGTGCGAGTTGTGCGCGCGTGTGAAGGTAGACGTGCGAGCACATCGCCGTGATGAGCGGGGCTGGTCAGCGACTGGTTGCGATGTGAGCAGCTTCGAGACAGGCGTGCCCGGACCGCGTGCACGCAATCGCACCAATCGATCCTCCGACCGGGGAGGATTTGGCGATTTGCGAGTCTGACGAGTTCCTGCCGATGGCGGCGGGATTTTCCGAGTTTCATGGCAAAGGCCCAGCTTGGTAACACGATTGTTATGGTTACTGCCGGAACCGCACGCAGCACTTGGCGCTGGCGGCTTTTTGCGGCATCGGCCGCTCGCGCCCATGCTGCCATGCGGTGAAGGCGCACCATTGGTTGCATTGACCCCGTCCGCCACCCCTCGTAAACCCTGAACTTGCACAGTGGGAACCCTGAGCCGGCCCACCAGGCACGGGGCTTGCTGCAACAACGAACCATGAGGGGACAGCAGTCGCGCGGCTGACTGCGCAGACATTCGGGGGAGCCTAGCCTTGAAAGCACCTTTTGCTGGCCTTCTCGCAGGCCTGGCCTGCTGCATCTTAAGCTCGACCGCGATCGGGGAAGCGCCGAGCTTCAAGATCCTCAAGCTCGACGGCAACGCCGTGCAGTGGCGTGGGACGGTGGCCAAGAAGATGGTCACCTACGCTCTCGTCGAGCAGGACACCACGTTCGAGCGGGCGCGCAACTGCCGCAAGATGACCCGCCTCGACGGCCTGATGTCGGCATCCAAGATTGCCCCCGAGACGGTGCGAGCCGAGATCACGGCCGCGTTCGCAATGTGGGAGACGGTGGCCAACATCCGCTTTCGCGAGGCAGCAAGCCCGGAGCAGGCCGACATCCTGATCGGCGCGCAGCTCGAGCCCGTGGGCTGGGCCTTCGCCGATGTGTTCTACGACGCAAGCTCGCGCGAGCAAGTGAAGCCGATCTCGCGGTCGCTCATCTGCCTCAACCCGGAGCGCGGCTGGAAGATCGGCTTCGACGGCGACCTGCAGCGCTACGATATCCGCTACACGCTGACCCACGAGATCGGCCACGCCATCGGCCTCGACCATCCGGCGGGCGCCGGCCAGATCATGGGCTACCGCTACGAGGAGGCTTTCCGCGAGCTGCAGGCGGGAGACATCGCCGGCGCCGTCCAGCTCTACGGCAAGCGCGGACCCGAGGCGGTTGTCGCCCAATCCGACGCGCCGGAGGCAAGTGTGCGACGCATCTCGCCGGCACGCCTCTACGCCAAGCGGTGGGGCACGCGCGCGTTCAAGGCCGACTGAGGGGCCGACCGAGGCAGACGCGCCGACCGAATCGATTGCCAGGCGATCGCAGAAATTTGCCTCTCGGCGGACGCGCTCCTGCTTCCGCTCCGCGCGCGATCCTGCACGCGCTTCTTTCGATATCCCGGAAACCTCCCGGTGCCGGGAGCGTTATCCCTGGGAATACGAAAGTGGCCCGTGCGAGAGCGCGGGCAGGGCTCGCGGTCGAGGTCGTTCCCGCGAGCCCTCTTTCTTTCTCAGCTCGCGGCGGTGGCGAGGCGAGGCTGCTCGGGGCGGCCACGGATGTCGAAGAACAAGGCCTGGCTGATGATCGCCTTCACATTGTCGGGATGGAACGGCTTGGTGATCAGGAAGGTCGGCTCCGGCCGGGTGCCGGTCAGCAGCCGCTGCGGATAGGCGGTCACGAAGATGACGGGCACGGAGAAGCTGCGCAGGATCTCGTTGACGGCATCGAGCCCGGAGCTGCCGTCGGCGAGATGGATGTCGGCGAGGATCAGGCCCGGCCGGGCCCGGTGAACCGCCTCGACGGCCTGCTTCTCGGTGCGGGCGATCTTGACCACGCGGTGGCCGAGCGCGGTGACGAGGCGTTCGAGGTCGAGGGCGATCAGCGGCTCGTCCTCGATGATGACGACGTCGGTGGCGAGCTGGCGGGCGATCTCGCGGCCGGCCTCGTCGACGAGCCGCTGCAGCTCGAGGGCGCTGACGTCCATCGCCACGGCCGCATCCTCGGGCGAGAACTCCTCGGCGGCCATCAGCAGGAATGCCTGCCGGGCCGGCGGCGTCAGGCTGGCAAGATTGCGGTGCGCCGCCTCCAGGCCAGCGGGATAACCGTCGTCCCCGTCTCCCTGTCTGTTCCACTCGATGGAGTTGAGCATTCGCAGGAACGCGCGGTAGAGGGCGACGCGCGGCTCGATGCCGGGGGCGAGTATGGTGGGGTCGGCCAGCAGGGCCTCGAGCGTCATGGCGACGTAGGCGTCCCCGCTCTTCTGGCTGCCGGTAACCACCCGGGCGAAACGACGCAGATACGGCAGATGGGCTGCAACCTTCTCTGCGAGCGACATATCAGACATCCCCTCCTCCGCCTCCAACGCCAGGCTACGCGGGCTCCCCGCTCCGAGACACTAAACGCCGAGCCGCGGCTCGGGTTCCATCGATGGAACAATTGCGCCGGTGCGGCGTTATCATGTGGTCTGGCTACGACGACGGGAACTACAGGAGGGCAAAGAAAATGGCGGGCAAGGATGGCTCGACCAAATTCACTGCGCCCATGGCGGTCGAGCAATCGGAAGGCAGCGGCCAACTGCTGAACGAGGCCAAGGGCGCAGGGGAATCCGAGCAAGAACTCAAGGGCGAGCACCACTCGCAGCAGCAAGCAACCATGGGCTCCCACGATCTGTCGCACGATCTCAAGCCAACTCGCGGAATGCTGGACCGCTCACTGCAGGCCCAGCTCGGCCGGCAGCTGAGATCGATCTTCTCGGATATCGCCAGCGAGCCCGTACCTGCCCGGTTCGTCAAGCTGTTGGAAGAGCTAGAGGCCAAGGAGAAGCGCCGGTGAACGCCGACTCCGTGCCACTGAAGCAGGCTTTGCTGGGGCTCATTCCCAACCTGCGCGCGTTCGCCGTGTCCTTGTGCGGCGACGTGGAGCGTGCCGACGACCTCGTACAGGAAACGCTGCTCAAGGCGTGGGACCACCTGGAAAGCTTCCAGGAAGGCACCAACCTCAGGGCCTGGCTGTTCACGATCCTGCGCAATACCTACTTCTCCGAGTGCCGCCGGCGCAGGCGGGAGGTGGAGGACCGCGACGGCAACAAGGCCGCAGAACTGGCCGTCCACCCCGGCCAGCACGGCCACCTCGACATGCAGGACTTCCGCCGGGCACTCAATCTTCTGCCCCCCGACCAGCGCGAGGCCCTGATCCTGGTGGGAGCGGCGGGCTTCTCCTACGAGGAGGCCGCCGGCATCTCCAATTGCGCCGTCGGCACCATCAAGAGCCGGGTCAATCGGGCGCGCTCCAAGCTCGTCGAGCTGCTGGGGGTGTCTGCCGCCAGCGAGTTCGGGCCGGACTCGGCGACCGAGGCCATCGTCACCAGGACGGTGGCCGGCAGCCCGAGCCGCACCTGAGCTGAAGGCTGCCTACCGGGCGAGGTATCGCCCGGCGGTCGCGCGGATCTTTTCCAAGCCCCTTTTTGCCGACCCGCGTTCCGGGCGAGCTGCGCTTACGACGTTGGCGCGGCGGCCAAGTCCTATTGGCAAGTCCTATTGGTTGCCGAGGGGTTAAGCCGAAGATGACAATTTTAGTAAAACTAGAATAAAATCAAGTACAAAAAACTCTCTACTAAGCGTCATCTTTCATTTGCTGGAAAGTTTTGCGGAGTAAACCTGCCAACACATAGAAAACCAGGGGGAACGGGGATCTGGGACGACCCCGTCATCCCAGCAGGGTGAGGTGTTGGCATGCTCGCGAACAGCGGATCAGAGGCGTTTGAGGCGTCGGGCGTCACCAGGCGGCCGGGATTGCTGCAGCGGCTGCGGCACGATCGCTCCGGCAATGTCAGCATGCTGTTCGGCTTGGCCCTGATCCCGCTGACGGCGATCATAGGCCTGGCCGTCGATTTCGGCAGGGCTTATGCCGTCAAGTCCCATACGCAGTCGGCGCTCGATGCCGCCGTCCTCGCGGCCGGGCGCGTGGCCCAGGTCGAAAAGGGCAGCGCGAGCAGCGTTGCCGACAAGACCAGGCTGGCCGCAACCGCCTACTTCAATCAGTCCAAGCCGAGCGGCGTGGTCGACAGCGCAATCCAGTTCGCAACCGACGCGGGCAACACCGAGTTCACGGTCACGGCGACCTCCTGGGTGCGATCGCCGTTCCTCGGCGTGCTCAATATCCTGTTTGACAAGGCAGGCGGTGCCGGAGCCCCGAGCGCCTGCCAGGGCAACTACTTCGGCTGCGTGAAGCTCACGACCACGGCCACCGCCGCCCTCTGTCCGAGTGCGGCCTGCGCCGGGCAAAACGCCGGCGGCAGCAACGTCGAGGTCGCGTTGATGCTCGACGTGACGGGCTCCATGTGCACGCCCTGCACCAAGATCGACGCCCTCAAGAAGGCCGCCAAGGACCTGATCGACATCGTGGTCTGGGACGACCAGAGCGAATACACGTCCAGGATCGCGCTGGCGCCATTCGCCGATGCCGTGAACGTGGGCACGACCCTGATACAGAAGGTACGGGGACCGGTGACCAACAACCTGCAATCGAGCCCGCAGCTGTTCACCTCCAACTCGGCCCTGACCAACACGTCGAACCAGCCCACGAACAAGTGGATCAGGTTCCGCAGCGTCAATGGCAGCAACAGCAACGGCTGCACCACCAGCGGTACGGACAACTGCACCTGGCAAATTCACACCAAGTGCGTGACCGAGCGCATCGGAGTGAATGCCACCAACGACGTCGGCCCGGTCGAGACTACGACCAACACGCTCGTGGGCAAGGGCTACTTCAGCAACAACGCCACCTCGGGATGCGCCGTTGCAGACCATTCGGACGGCGAGGTCAACCTGATCATGCCGCTGACGAAGGACAGGACTGCTCTCAAAGCGCGCATCGACAAATTCGACACCGGCGGGTCCACGGCAGGTCATCTCGGGACGGCCTGGGCCTACTACCTGCTGTCGCCGAACTGGAATACCGTCTTTGCCAACGTCTCCAGCACGAGCGCGGCCGGGCCCTACAGCGACCTCACGGTCACCAATTCCAAGGGCATGCCCAAGCTGCGCAAGATTGCGGTGCTGATGACGGACGGCGCCTACAACATCAACTACTGCAAGGGCGTCGAGGCGAAGAACTCGGACCAGAGCCCCGACATCGACTGCAACTCGGAGAACGGCAAGTCGCTGGTGCAGGCCGGAAACCTCTGCACCTCCATGAAGAACGCCAAGATCGAGGTCTACACGGTCGGCTTCCAGGTCGACTCGACCGCCAAGACGTTCCTCACGGGCTGCGCGACCGACGCCGCCCACTACTACGATGCAACGAGCGACATCGAGCTGCAGGCAGCCTTCCGCGACATCGCGCTGAAGATCGCCACGCTGCGGCTGACGAACTGATCCAGGATCGCTCGGTCCGAGACGAAGAGGGCGCCGGCAACGGCGCCCTTTCGCGTCAGCTCTCCTCGCCGAAGCCCGACTCCACGAGGGCCACAAGGGCATCGATCGCCTCCGGCCCCTCCGGCCCTTCCGCCTCGAGCTTGATCACGACGCCGGGGCCCGCTGCCAGCATCATGAGCCCCATGATCGACGTGCCGCCGACGCTCTGGCCGTCGCGCATGACCTTGATGGTGGCATCGAAGCCTTCGGCGCACTTGACGAACTTGGCGGAGGCGCGCGCGTGCAGACCCTTGCGGTTGCGGATCGTCACCTCCGCGCACGGCTTGTCCCTGTTCAATGCGGGCACGCTCGCTACTCCCCGCCAATCAGCCTTCGCCAGCCAGGACCTGGCTCGCCACGCTGATGTACTTGCGACCGGCCTCCTTGGCGGCATTCACCGCCTCGGTGAGCGTTGCCTCCCCGCGCACGCTCGAAAGCTTGATCAGCATCGGCAGGTTGATGCCCGCGAGCACCTCGGCGCCGGTCTCCGCCATCACCGAGATGGCGAGATTGGAGGGCGTGCCGCCGAACATGTCGGTGAGCACGATCACGCCGCTGCCGCCGTCGACGCGCCGCACGGCCTCGATCAGCTCCATGCGCCTGGCCTCCACGTCGTCATCGGGGCCGATCGGCAGAGCCTCGAGCCGCTCCTGCGGGCCGACCACGTGCTCGAGCGCGGCGCGAAACTCCCCGGCAAGGCCTCCATGAGCGACAATGACGACGCCGATCATCGTGGGGTGAGCGTCCTTCTCGGGACTACCGTCAACGCACGTTTCCCAGGTTGCGGTAGCCCTGTCCGCGGCGGGCCGCATGATGATTGACCCGGCCGGGGCGAGGCAAGCGGAAAGAGGCGGCTTTTCCGCAACAGACCAGGAACGGATAGACCAGGAACGGATCAGATGTGTTTCGCGCGCGCCAGGGCCACCGCCAGCTTGATCGCCGCCGAGGCCTCCCAGGGGCACAACCGCACCAGCGGCACTCCGACGCCCAACAGCCGGGCCCTCGCGTCGTCGTCGGGCAGGCGCTCGACGTCCGTCAATTGGGGCACCAGGTCGACGACGAGCGCCAGCTCCGCCTGCTCCAGGTGCTTGACCTCGACGATGCCGACGCCGCGCACCTCCATCCTGCCGCGGATCGCGGCAGGGGCCCGGGCGAGGAGGCGGTCGCCCGCGCGGACCAGCTCGACCTGATCGTCGGCCACCAGGATCGGGGCCTCCACGGCGGCGGGGCCGCGCCGCGCCAGAAACAGGAAGCGGAGCGCGAGATCCGACTTGCCGGACCCGGACGGGCCCCGCAGCAGGGCGGCGGAGCGTCCCAGCGCCACGCAGGTGCCGTGCACGAGCTCAGGCGCGTCGTCCACCGAGCGGGGCTCCCTTGGCTGGTGTGGCATCGGCGGCAGGCAGCCGGACGGTGAAGCGGGCACCGGCAACACCGGGCATGCGCCGATCCCTGAGCTCGGTCTGATCGCCCGCCACGCCGGCCTCGGCACCGGGAGAAAGCATGCGGTTCTCGGCCCAGATGCGGCCGCCGTAGGCGTTGACGATCTCGCGCGAGATGCTGAGGCCCAGCCCCGAGTTCTTGCCGACGGTGCGGTCGGTCTGCGGCCGGTCGGAGTAGAACCGGTTGAAGATGTCCTCCAGCTTGTCCTCGGGGATGCCCGGCCCCTCGTCGTCGACGACGATCTCGATCTCCTGCCCCAGCCTGCGGGCCGTGACGGTGATGGTGCCGCTGTCGGGCGAGAAGGAGATGGCGTTGTCGAGCAGGTTGGTGATGACGCGGCCGAGGCGCGCATCGTGGCCGTTGACGACGAGCGCCGATGGGCTGTGCGGCAGCTCCGCGACCTCGAGGACGACGCGCCGCGTATCGCCGCTCAGGATGTCGCGGAACACGTCGACGACACCCTGGAGGACCAGGCGCAGATCGACGGGCTCGGTCTCCTGCAGCGCCAGCTCCGCATCGAGCCGCGAGGCGTTGGCGACGTCGGTGATGAGCTTGTTGAGGCGCTTCAATTCCTCGTTGATCTGGCCGACCAGCTCCTTCTGCTGCTCGGGCGTGCGGGCGTAGGCCAGAGACTCCGCGGTCGAGCGCGCGGCGGTCAGCGGGTTCTTGAGCTCGTGCGCCACGTCCTGGGCGAAGCGCTCGCTGGCCTCGATGCGCCGATAGAGCGAGGCCGTCATCTCGCGGAAGGCGGCGGCCATCTGCCCGACCTCGTCGGCGCGGTGCGAGAGCTCGGGCAGCTCGTGACGGGCGGAGATGCTGCGCGAGACGCTCTCGGCCACCTCCGACAGGCGGCGCATGGGGCCGGCAATGGTGCGGGCGAGCAGGAAGGAGGCGAGCAGGGTGGCCCCGAACGCCGTCAGCGCCAGCACCAGGATGACGTTCCTCTCCTCCGACAGGATCTCGTCGATCTCGCCCGGCCGGGTGGAGAGCAGCAGCACGCCCTGCATGGCCTTGCGGTACTGGATCGGCACTGCCAGCGACACGATCTGCTCGCCCTTCTCGTTGACCAGCAGCATCGGCGTGGTCGAGCCGGTGAGCGCCATGCGCACCTCGGGGTAGGCGGTGCCGTTGGCGCCGCCGATCTCGCGATAGACCGGCAGGTCGCCGCGCATCAGCCAGGAGAGAAAGCGCGTCCAGGTGTTCTTGACCTTGACGCGCTCGTTCTGGCCGTTGCCCGCCTCGGGTTCGGAACGCGCGAGCTGGCCGCGCGACAGGAGCTGTGCGGTATCGATGATGAGGGTGCCGTCGCGGCCATAGACGCGGGCGCGGGTGTCGGCCGCGGGCACCAGGCGCCGCAGGATCGGCGTCACCCGCTCGGGCGCGATCGACAGCTGCAGCGCGGCGAAGCCGTCGTCCCGGAACGGGCTCCTGGCGCCCTCGATCTCGGGCAGCCGGTCGGGGTCGAGCACGATGCGGCCGGTCTCGACCGAGGCGTTGGCGGCGATGGCGGCGGCAATGATCTCGCCCTGCGCGCGCAGGCTCTCGCGCTTCGCGTCGATCAGCCAGGCGTGGTACTGGCTCAGGTAGAAGATGCCGCCGAGCAGGATGGCGAGGCCGATGGTGTTGGCGAAGATGATGCGCCGCTGCAGCGTCTTGGTGACGAAGCGGATGAGCGGCCCGGACGTCAGCGCGTCGTAGAGGCCGATGCGCTGCAGCCAATCGCGCGTGCCATGAGCGGCAGCCCCGGCGCCCGCGACCACACGGCGCGCGCCCGAGCCCAGCCTGCGGCCGATTGTGCGAGTGGAGGCATCCAGGCCCGAGAGGCTGCGCTTCAGCGTCTCCCAGGCACCGGCGGCATGCCGCGACCCGTCAGAGCCGTCGAGCCTGCGCTGGATTTACGCCTCCTTGAATCGGTAGCCGACGCCGTAGAGCGTCTCGATCACGTCGAAGTTGTCGTCGGCCTGCTTGAATTTCTTGCGCAGCCGCTTGATGTGGCTGTCGATGGTGCGGTCGTCGACGTAGACCTGGTCGTCGTAGGCCGCATCCATCAGCGCGTCGCGCGTCTTGACGACGCCGGGGCGGGTGGCGAGCGCCTGCAGGATCAGGAACTCGGTCACCGTCAGCATGACGGGGTGGCTGTCCCAGTGGCAGGTGTGGCGCTCGGGATCGAGCCGCAGCTTGCCGCGCTCCAGCACGCGCGCGGCCTCGGCCGCCGCGTTGCCGGCATCCTTGGGCTGGAACCGGCGCAGAACCGCCTTGACGCGCTCGACCACCAGGCGCTGCGAGAACGGCTTGGCGATGTAGTCGTCGGCGCCCATCTTGAGGCCGAACAGCTCGTCGATCTCCTCGTCCTTGGAGGTCAGGAAGATGACGGGCATATCGGTCAGCTGGCGCAGCCGGCGCAGGAGCTCCATGCCGTCCATGCGCGGCATCTTGATATCGAGGATGGCGAGGTCCGCCGGCTCCTCGGTCAGGGCGTCCAGCGCGGCCTGCCCCTCGTTATAGGTGCGCACCTTGTAGCCCTCGTTCTCGAGGGCCATGCCGAGCGACTGCAGGATATTGCGCTCGTCATCGACGAGGACAATGGTACTTTTCTCTTTCATGGTCTTGGCATCCCTCGACCGTGCCCGCGAAGATGCCGCTTTATGGCTCCGTCGTGCACAAATTGTGGCAAGTTGGCTTCAGCCCTATTGTGGCCCCAACGGGTTAGCCCAGCAACCTGACCAACGCAACGGGTGGTCTTGCCGATGACTGTCGAGAAAGCCCCTTCCGTCCACAACCCCAGGGGCAGCGAGCAGGCGTTGGCCGGGCGCCGCCTCATGCGCACGGCGGTAAAGGGGGCGCTGGGAACCATAGACCACGAGTCGGGGCACCCCTACGCGTCGCTCGTGCTGGTGGCAACCGAGCCCGACGGCACCCCCGTTCTGCTGCTCTCGACGCTGGCGCGGCATACGAAAAACCTGGGCAAGGACCCTCGCGCCAGCCTGCTGCTGGACGGCACCGG
>JBGGME010000427.1:0-3473 GCA_041288195.1 Hyphomicrobiaceae bacterium | reverse complement strand
CCCACCCCTGAGGCATGATTACGGCATCTTCATTGGGTTCCGCGGAGCCGCATTGATTTTCCTCAACCGGCCGCGGGTCGTCGCCGTCTTTTCAGGCTTGACGCAAATGTGGGCATCACGGCGCAAAACGGAAGAGGCGCGGTCACAAATTCAGGAGCGGTGGCGCACGGGAAGGGAATCCCTTAATAAGCCGCATGCCTGCCGCAGCCCCAACTGTCCGGATCACCGGGATCTATCGCTACCCCGTCAAGGGCCTGACCCCCGAGCAGCTTGCCCGCGCCGAGCTTAACCCCGGTCAGACGCTTTTGGCCGACCGCCGCTACGCGATCGAAAACGGCCCCTCCGGTTTTAACCCGGCCGAGCCGAAATGGCTGCCGAAGCCGCATTTCCTGATGCTGATGCGGGACGAATGGCTGGCCGGCCTGCGCACCCATTTCGACGACTCGAGCAACGTGCTCTCGATTAACCACAACGGCCGGATCGTGGCCCAAGGCAATCTCGCAACGCCCGCGGGCCGGGTACGAATCGAAAACTTCTTCGCCACGACTTTTCCCGACCTGATCAAGGGGCCGCCGAAGGTGCTCGAAAGCCCGGGCCACAGCTTTTCCGACGTCGCCCGCAAGGTTGTTTCGATCATCAACCTCGCCAGCGTCCGCGCCATCGAGGAGATGGTGGGCGCGCCGGTGCATCCCCTTCGCTTCCGCGCCAATCTCTATGTCGAGGGCTGGCCGGCCTGGCACGAATTCGACCTCGTCGACCACACGCTGGCGATCGGCGATGTGAGGCTCAAGGTAGTGAAGCGCATCGTCCGCTGCGCCGCCGTCAATGTCGATCCTGATACGGCCCAGCGCGATCTCGCGATTCCGACAGCGCTGCAGCGCCGGCTCGGCCACGCCGACTGCGGCATCTACGCCGAAGTCATCACCGGCGGCAGCATCGGCGACGGCGATACGATCGCGGCGGAGCAGCCGGAATTGTTGTAGTTCGACTCCCGGGCCTATCCACGTCATGTATGGACGGCCCCCTCTCGGCAAGAGCTTTCTTGGTGTTTCGGCAGATGAATCGGGGAGCGGTCATGTGTACGGCCTCGAGATGCGGCCTGTGACCGCGGGCCCTGATGGAGAACGCGGATCGAATTCCAATCATTGCGGCGCGCTATGACGCGCGATGACGTGGCGGAGTGTTTCGATCCCGGTTTCCTGACCATTTGCCATCACACCTTGATTGCCCTTCCGATAGGAATGAGCGCGATCGCGGCGGCTGTCGCCCTTCAATCAGGCAGCAGCCGACGCGATCGCGCGGTCGCGGTATGGTTCTCCCTTGGCCAGCATGGCCCAGAGGATACGGGCGGTTTTGGCGGCGAGCGCCACCATCACGACCTTGTAAGGCCGGCGCGCGAGCAACTCGCGCAGCCACGGATCGCTGACTCCGCGCCGCTTCTGGTGGCGCAGATAGGCGCTGGCGCCGTTGATCAGGAGGGCGCGCAGCATGCGGTCCCCCTGTTTGGAGATGCGCCCGGGACGATGCTTGCCGCCGGTGCCGTGGTCTTTGCCGGTGAGCCCGATCCAAGCCGCAAAATCACGGCCACTGCGGAACGCCTTGGCGTCAGGCACCTTGGCCAAAACCGTGCTGGCGATGATCGGTCCGACGCACGGCACCTCCATCAACCGGCGGGCGTCGCGATCGGCACGGGCGGCCTTGGCGATCTGTTTCTCGAGCGCGCGCTCGTCGGCATCAAGGGCCTGCCAGTGCCTGGCCAGCAATAACAGCGCACCGCGCATGATCTCGGGAATCTCCTCGCTGGGCTCTTCGAGCTTGGTCGTCAGCTCGCGCAGCCCCTCATAACCTTGTGCCGCCACGATCCCCAACTCGCTCAAGGATGCCCGTAGCGAGTTGGCAACCATGGTACGTTGGCGCACCAGCAGCGCGCGCGTGCCATGAACCGCCAGTGTTGCCTGCTGCTCAACGCTCTTCATCGGCACAAAGCGCATCGTCGGCCGACCTACCGCCTCGCAGATCCCTTCCGAATCCCGTCCGTCATTCTTGTTCCGCTTCACGTAGGGCTTCACATAGGCCGGCGGCATCAGCCGAACTTCGTGACCATAACGGTTGATCACCCGTGCCCAATGATGGGCGCTGCCGCAGGCTTCCATGCCCACCAGGCAGGGTGGCAGTTGTGCAAAAAACTTTTCGATCGCACCCCGCCGCAACTGCTTCTTCAGCACCACCGCTCCCGACGCATCAACCCCGTGAAGCTGAAACACGTTCTTCGCCAAATCCAAACCAATCGTGCTAATCTTCGTCATGGACGGCTCCCTTGTCTGGTCGAATCAACAACACCAGTCTGGCACATCGATGCCGTCGGGGGCCGTCCACCCCATCTTTGCGAGCTAAGCGAAGCAATCCATGGCTCTGCACGGGGATAGATGGATTGCTTCGTCGCTCCGCTCCCTTGCGCAAACGCTTTGCGTTTGTCGCAGGCAATGACGGTGGGGGCAGTTGCCTCCAGTTGATGCGTGTTCACTAGGCCGTCAGCTTACCGATCATCTATCTCTGAAGGATGCCGCGATCTTGACCAGTAAACTTTCCCTTCCCCAACTCTCGCTCGCAAAGGACAAGATCCGGGTCTTGCTTCTCGAAGGGGTCAACGACAGCGCCGTGCAGATGATCGAGGCTGCGGGCTATTCCAACATGACGAGCTTGTCCAAGGCGCTTGAGGGCGATGCGCTCAAGGAAGCCATCAAAGGCGTGCACCTGCTGGGCATCCGCTCACGCACGCAGATCACCACGGATGTTCTCGAGGCGGCGGACCGGCTCATCGCGATCGGCTGCTTCAGCGTTGGCACCAATCAGGTGGATATTGACGCCGCGCGCCGAAGCGGGATTCCCGTGTTCAACGCTCCGTTTTCCAACACGCGAAGCGTGGCAGAGCTGGTGATAGGCGAGATCGTCATCCTGCTGCGCCGGATCGTTGCGCGTACCAACGCGGCGCATGAGGGGCGCTGGGACAAGTCTGCAAACGACAGCTATGAGGTAAGGGGCAAGACGCTCGGCATCATTGGATACGGCAATATCGGCTCGCAGCTCTCGAATCTCGCGGAAGCGCTGGGAATGAGGGTGATTTTCTACGACCACACCGACAAGCTTCGTCATGGCAACACCGAGCCGACCGCGAGCTTGCGCGATCTGCTGGCACAAAGCGACGTCGTGACGCTGCATGTGCCGGAGACATCAGCCACACATGGGATGATCGGGCGCGAGGAGATTGCGGCGATCAAGCCTGGCGCGTATTTCATCAACAACAGCCGCGGTACGGTCGTTGACCTGGAGGCGCTCGCGGACGCGCTGCGCGAAGGCAGGCTTCGTGGCGCCGCGGTTGACGTTTTTCCGGTCGAGCCGCGTTCGAACGCAGAACGCTTCGTATCGCCGCTTCAGGGTCTGGAAAACGTTATTCTGACGCCACACATCGGCGG
>JBGGME010000426.1:0-21758 GCA_041288195.1 Hyphomicrobiaceae bacterium | reverse complement strand
CAACGTGCCGCTGGAGAAGGACTACTATTGGGGCACGAAGAACGGCAAGCCGCTGTGGGCCAAGTGCGACATGGTCCTGACGACCTCGACCCGGCGCCTGGAGCACGTCAACGCCTTCGAGCGCGAAGGGCAGAACCACCTAGCCGTCCCCGAGCTTGCGCGCGACGACCTGCGGCGCGTGCGGCTAGGCGTGGCCAATGCCATCGATCTCGACGCCTGGATCGTGCCCGAGGCCAAGCAGGAGCTGGCAGGCTACCTGAAGCGCTTCCGGGCCAAGTTCGACAAGTTCCGCAGGCGCAAGAAGAAGCTCGATTCGTAGGGCGTTGACGGCGGCTGGGTCCCGGATAGCTGCTCCGCAGCTTCCGGGATGACACGTCAATCCTTGGGGAACGCGAGGCCCATCTCGCGGTAGCGCTCGGGGTCGTCGGCCCAGTTCTCGCGAACCTTGACGAACAGGAAGAGGTGCACGGGCTTCTCCAGGATGCCGGAGAGCTCCTGGCGGGACTCCATGGAGATCTGCTTGATGGTGCGGCCGCCGCTGCCCAGCACGATGGCCTTCTGGCCGTCGCGCTCCACGTAGATGGTCTGCTCGATGCGCACGGACTTGGGCTGCTCCAGCCACGACGTGGTCTCCACCGTCGCCTCGTAGGGCAGCTCGTCGTGCAGGCGCTCGTAGATCTTCTCGCGCGTGATCTCGGCCGCCATCACGCGCAGCGGCGCATCCGAGATCTCGTCCTCCGGGTAGTGCCAGGGCCCGGGCGGCGCCGACTTGGCCAGATGCGCCTTGAGGTCGGCGACGCCGTCGCCCTCGAGCGCGGAGATCATGAAGGTGGCGGCGAAGGCGGCGCGCGCGTTGAGCGAGGCCGCCAGCTCCAGCAGGCGCTCCTTCTTGACGCGATCGACCTTGTTGAGGACCAGGACCGGCGGCGTCTCGAGGCTGGCGATCTTCCTCAGGATGCGCTCGACGTCCTCGTCGACGCCCTTGGTGGCATCGACCATCAGCGCCACGAGATCGGCATCGCCCGCTCCGCCCCAGGCGGCGTCCACCATGGCGCGGTCGAGCCGGCGCCGCGGCGCGAAGATGCCGGGGGTGTCGATGAAGACGAGCTGGCTCGTCCCCACGGTGGCGATGCCGCGCACCGGCATGCGCGTCGTCTGCACCTTGCGGCTGACAATGGACACCTTGGCGCCGACCAGCGCATTGACGAGCGTCGACTTGCCGGAGTTGGGCGCGCCGATGACGGCGATGAAGCCGCAGCGCGTCTCGGGCGCGGGCGTGGGAGGGGGCGCGGGGTCACTCATCGGGCCGGCTCCACGCCCTCGCGCGCGAGCAGCGCCGTGGCGGCGGCCTGCTCGGCGGCGCGCTTGCTGGCACCCTCGCCGCGCGCGGGCTTCTTGCCCTTGATGCGCACCTCGGCCGTGAAGCGCGGCGCGTGGTCGGGGCCCTCGCGCGCCACCTCCTCGTACTGCGGCAGATCGAGGCCCTGGCCCTGCGCCCACTCCTGCAGGGCGGACTTGGCGTCGGCGGACTCTCCCGGAGACCCTTCGAGCCTGGCGCCCCAATGCTTGCGCACGATCTCGCGCGCCTTGTCGTAGCCGGCCTCCAGGAAGATGGCGCCGAGCAGGGCTTCGCAGGCGTCCGCCAGGATCGTCTCCTTGTCGCGGCCGCCGCTGCTCGCCTCCGACTCGCTCAGCACCAGCGAGGGGCCGAGGTCGAGCGAGCGCGCCACCTCCGCGCAGGTGCCGCCGCGCACGAGGCGATTGTAGACGCGGGCGAGCTGGCCCTCGTTGGCGGCGGGGTAGAGCTCGCTCAGGAGCTCGGCGACGGCAAGGCCCAGCACGCGGTCGCCCAGGAACTCGAGGCGCTCGTTGTCGCGGCGCTTGGCGGAGGCCTGGCGCACGCTGGCATGGGTGAGCGCCTTCTTGAGGAGGGCGCGATCCTCGAAGGCGTAGCCGAGGCGGCCCTCCAGCTCCTTGAGCTTTCGGACCGCGGCCACGACGACGCCTAGCGAACGAGGCTGAAGATCCGGCCCCAGCGGATGTCGAAGGGCCAGGTCCACGGGCTCGTCAGCCGGAACGCGTTGGGGTCGTCGACGGCCGCCGAGAAGAAGATGATCTCGGCGCGGCCGACGAGGTTCTCGTAAGGCACGTAGCCGACGCCGTAGCGGGGCGACTGCTCGCGGCTGTCGGTGGAGTTGTCGCGGTTGTCGCCCATCATGAAATAGTGGCCGGCCGGGACCTTGAAGGGGCCCGAGTTGTCGAAGGTTCCGTTCGGCACGGAATCGAGCACGAAGTACTTGACGCCGTTGGGCAGCGTCTCCTCGAAGCGCGGGATCGGCCGGTCCTCCTCGGGCGAGACGAAGTCGCCCTTGCGCACCTTGGGCACCGCCTGGCCGTTGATGTAGAGGATGCCGCCGCGCACCTCGATGGTGTCGTTCGGCAGGCCGATGACGCGCTTGATGAAGTCGGTCGAGTTGTCGCGCGGCAGCTTGAATACGGCCACGTCGCCGCGCTTGGGCTCGTCGCCGAAGACGCGGCCCTTGAAGGGGATGATGCCCCAGGGGAAGGAATAGCGGCTGTAGCCGTAAGCCATCTTCGAGACGAACAGGTAATCGCCTACCAGCAGGGTGGACTTCATCGACCCGGAGGGGATGTTGAAGGGCTGGTAGAAGAAGACGCGCACGATCATCGCCAGGATGAGCGCATGGATGACGATTTTTATCGTCTCACGCCAACCGCTTTCCCCCGCTTTGTTGGCGTTGGTGGTCAAGCTCATGCTCTCTCGTTTGCGCTGCATCCGGCCGCTGGAAGCAACTCTTTCTTCTGTTCCCAGCGTTCCCGTATAGCGGGTTAACGGGGGTGCCGCAATTCACCGCGCCGACGCAGGCGGCGGCTCTGCCGGACTGCCTCCGGCCGGTATCCCGGAGATCACGACGATAGCCTGCGCCAGCGGAAAATCGTCGGTCAGAGAGACATCGACGCGGGCCTCCAAGCCGGCAGGCGTGATGCGCTGCAGCTGCGCTGCGGCGCCGCCCGTCAGCACCATCGTGGGCCGGCCGGAGCGCAGGTTGACCACGCCCATGTCGCGCCAGAAAACGCCCCTCCTGAACCCCGTTCCGAGCGCCTTGGCGCAAGCCTCCTTGGCCGCAAAGCGCTTGGCGTAGGACGCGGCCCGGCCGACGCGACCTTCCGATTTCTTGCGCTCCGTGTCGGTGAAGACACGCGTCAAAAAGCGGTCGCCGTAGCGCTCGATGGTCTTCTCGATGCGGCGGATATCGATGATGTCGTTGCCGAGGCCGAGAATCACGATGCCGCCACTCCGGCGCGCTGGGCACCGGAGGCGGCCGAGCGGGCCTCGTCCATGAGCGCGCGCATGTGCGCGACGGCCGCGCCGAGCCCGCCGAAGATCGCCTCGCCGACGAGGAAGTGGCCGATGTTGAGCTCGACGATCTCGGGGATGCGGGCGACGGCGGCCACCGTGTTGAACGTCAGGCCGTGGCCGGCATGCACCTCGATGCCGGCCGCCGCGGCGAGCTCCGCCGCGCGGGCGAGCCGGTCGAGCACTCGCGCCTGGCCCGCGGCGTCGTCCTCCAGCGCGCGCTCGCAGTAGGCGCCCGTGTGCAGCTCCACCACCTGGGCACCGAGCCGCGACGCGGCCTCGACGGCCTTCGCATCGGGCTCGATGAAGAGCGACACGCGGATGCCTGCGCTCTTGAGGTCGTCGACGTAGCGGCGCAGATGGTTCTCGCCGCGCACGACATCGAGCCCGCCCTCGGTGGTCTTCTCCTCGCGCTTTTCAGGCACCAAACAGCAGGCGTGCGGAATGTGGCGCAGAGCGATGGCGAGCATCTCGTCGGTGGCGGCCATCTCGAAATTGAGCGGCCGGGTCAGCTCGCGCTTGAGGCGGGCGATGTCGGTATCGGAGATGTGGCGGCGATCCTCGCGCAGGTGCGCGGTGATGCCGTCGGCGCCGGCCGCGACCGCCTGATGCGCGGCGCGCAGAGGATCGGGATGGCGACCGCCGCGGGCATTGCGGATGGTCGCCACGTGGTCGATGTTGACGCCGAGGCGCAGATGCCCCGGCCCGCGCTTGGCCGATTTGGACCGCCCGGACAAGTGCGAAACCCCTTCAGGCCGTCATCTTCGCGCGATCGTAGGCGACGCCCTTCTCCTCGAGAAGCTGCTGCAGCTCGCCCTGCTGGAACATCTCGCGGACGATGTCGCAGCCGCCGACGAACTCGCCCTTGACGTAGACCTGCGGGATGGTGGGCCACTGCGAGAAGCTCTTGATGCCCTCGCGGATGCCCATGTCCTCGAGCACGTTGATGTCCTGATATTCGACCCCCATGTGGGCGAGGATCTGAGCGACCTGGGCCGAGAAGCCGCACTGGGGGAAGGACTTGGTTCCCTTCATGAACACCACCACGTCGTGGTTGGCGACCGCCTTGCGGATCCAGTCGTGGACGGCTTGCTCGCTCATGGAGCTTCCTTTCGTCTGTTGAGGCATCTGCCGGCGTCCGCCCGGTCGGGGCTGCTGCCGATACTCTTTTGCGCGTCTGTTGGAGATGTGGTCAAGGCCCCGCAAAGTCAATCTTTGGGGGCGGCGGTGGTCAGTGCCAGCGCGTGCAGCACGTCGCCCATGCGGCCCTGCAGGGCCTCGTAGACCATCTTGTGCTGCTGCACCCGGGTCTTGCCCACGAACTCCTTGGCGACGACGTGGGCGGCGTAGTGGTCTCCGTCGCCGGCCAGGTCCTTGATGGCGATCTCCGCATCGGGGAAGCGGGCCTTGATCAGGCGCTCGATCTCACTGGCATCCATGGGCATGGGGGCAGGGCCTTCCAGGCGAGGCATTCGCTCATGAGCATCATAAGCGAAGGCCGATGCCCGGCGCCACAGGCGGGTCAGCTGTCGGTAAGCTCCAACCGACGCTCCACACGCTCTAGTCGCCTCTTGATCTGGTCGATCTCGGCGTTCTGATTGATCTCAGAGATATGCGTGCCGCCCTGGTGGCGCTCTATCGCGCCAAGCCTCAGGATGACTTGGCGCATGTCGTCGCTCAGTCCGTCGATCCGACCGCGAATGTGCCGGAGATGCTCGAGGACGATATTGGACGTCTCTTCGGTCATGACGCGAAAACCCAATCTGCGTGCACTTGGTGAAGGCTACACAACTCGATTGCGGCAGTCAAGAACATATAGCGAACATTCTACGCCTAGCCGCCGCCCATGTAGCCCGGAAGCCAGCTCTCATGCGTGCCGCGCAGCTCGGCGAGGGGCAGCTCGGATTCGCCGCGGAGCGTGATTCCCTGGCCGCCGACGCGGGCGACGACGCGGGCGGGCAGCGCGAGCAGGCGGGCGCGCTCGATGACCTCCTCGGCGAGCTCGGGCGAGGCCTCCACGACGTAGCGGGCCTGATCCTCGCCGAACCAGGCGGCGTGCGCGGGAAGCTTGCCCTCGTAGGGGAAGAGCTGGACGCCGATACGGCCGGCCAGCGCCATCTCGGCGAGCGCGACCAGCAGGCCGCCGTCGCTGACGTCGTGCACGGCCTCGACCTTGCCCTCGCGGATCAGGGAACGGACGAGGTTGCCGGCCTTGATCTCGTCGGCGAGGTCGACGGGGGGCGGGGCGCCCTCGAGCTTGCCGGTGACGGCCTGCTGGTAGAGCGACTGGCCGAGGTGTCCCGCCTCGCGGCCGATCGAGACCAGCAGGTTGCCGTCGGTGCGGAGTGCCAGGCTCGCCGTGCGGGCGAGATCGGGGATGAGGCCGACGCCGCCGATGGCGGGCGTCGGCGGGATGGCTGCGCCGTTGGTCTCGTTGTAGAGCGAGACGTTGCCGGAGACGACCGGGTACTTGAGGACCTCGCAGGCTTCCTTCATGCCCTGGATGGCGCCGACGAACTGGCCCATGATCTCGGGACGCTCGGGGTTGCCGAAGTTCATGTTGTCGGTGATGGCGAGGGGATCGGCGCCGACGGCAATGAGGTTGCGCCAGGACTCCGCCACCGCCTGCTTGGCGCCCATGACGGGATCGGCGGCGACGTAGCGAGGGGTGACGTCGCAGGTGAGCGCGAGCGCCTTGCTGGTGCCGTGCACGCGCACGACGGCGGCATCGCCGCCGGGGCGCTGGATGGTGTCGCCCATCACGGTGTTGTCGTACTGCTCCCAGATCCAGCGGCGCGAGCACAGGTGCGGACCACCCATCATGCTCTTGAGCGTGCCGAGGACGGTGTTGGGCGCCGGCACCCATTCGGGCAGGATCGCCTTGGGCGGGACGGTTGCGACCCACGGGCGCTCGTAGAGCGGGGCGGAGTTGGCGAGCTTGTCGACAGGGAGGTCGGCTTCGATGCGGCCCTTATGGGTGACGATCATGCGGCCGGTGTCGGTGGTCCTACCGATCACGGCGAAGTCGAGGCCCCATTTGCGGAAGATCGCCTCGGCCTCGGCCTCGCGGCCGGGCTTCAGGATCATCAGCATGCGCTCCTGGGACTCGGAGAGCATCATCTCGTAGGCGGTCATGCCGGATTCGCGCTGCGGCACCTGGTCGAGGGTGAGCTCGATGCCGACGCCGCCCTTGTCGGCCATCTCCGAGGTGGAGGAGGTGAGGCCCGCCGCGCCCATGTCCTGGATGGCGACGATCATGTCGGTTGCCATCAACTCGAGGCACGCCTCGATCAGCAGCTTCTCGGTGAAGGGGTCGCCGACCTGGACGGTGGGGCGCTTCTCGGCGGAGGCATCGTCGAACTCGGCCGATGCCATGGTGGCGCCGTGGATGCCGTCGCGCCCGGTCTTGGAGCCGACGTAGACGACGGGCAGGCCGACGCCCTTCGCCGCCGAGTAGAAGATCTTGTCCTTCCTGGCGAGGCCGACGCACATGGCGTTGACCAGGATGTTGCCGTTGTAGCCGGGATCGAAGTTGGTCTCGCCGCCGACGGTGGGCACGCCCGTGCAGTTGCCGTAGCCGCCGATGCCGGCGACGACGCCAGCGACGAGGTGGCGCGTCCTGGGGTGGGAGGGATCGCCGAAGCGCAGCGCATTGAGGTTGGCGACGGGGCGCGCGCCCATGGTGAAGACGTCGCGCATGATGCCGCCGACGCCGGTTGCGGCGCCCTGGTAGGGCTCGATGTAGGAGGGGTGGTTGTGGCTCTCCATCTTGAAGACGACGGCGTCGCCGTCGCCGATGTCGACCACGCCGGCGTTCTCGCCGGGGCCCTGGATCACCTGCGGGCCCTTGGTGGGCAGCGTCTTGAGCCAGACGCGGGAGGACTTATAGGAGCAGTGCTCGCTCCACATCACCGAGAAGATGCCGAGCTCGGTCAGCGAGGGCTCGCGTCCCAGGATGCCGAGCAGTCGCTGGTACTCGGCCGGGCTGAGGCCGTGCTCGGCGACGATCTGCGGCGTGATCGCGGGATTGACCTTGGCATCCATCGGCAAGGGCTCTGGAATCGGCTGGCGTTGGCCCGAGCTTATAGCTGCCGGGTCCGCGATTGTCGCGCCGTCGCAAGGAGTTGTGGACGCCTATTCCAGCCCATTCGAGCGCGAAACTGCGCGAATTGCCTATCGGCAGGGCACGGCGAAATCGACGTGGTAGTGCTCGTCGTGCCGCACCCAGGAGCGCTGCCTCTGGAAGGGGAGACGGGCCAGGGCCTGGGCGCCGCCGGGGGAGGCGGCAAGCTTCGAGTGCAGGGCTGGGTCGAAGATCACCCGCTGGATGCGGGTGCCGTTGGCGCGCGCCGCCTTGTCGAGGGCCAGGAGGTGCAGGCCCATGGCCTCGAAGTCGATCAGGAGCGAGCCCGCGCGGCCGGCGCCGTCGAACTCCACCGAATAGCCGAACTTGTTGAAGGGCGAGGTGGGGAGCTCGGAGACCTGGCCGTCCGTCCGCGTCGGCACGTGGAAATCGACCGAGGTGCCGTTGGCATGCGTCTTGTGCGGGGCGAAGTTGCCGCCCCAGGGCCAGCTCGTCTCGGCGTAGAGGAATCGCAGGTCCGGGTGCGACCTGGCGAGATCGGCGTAGGCATCGCGCATGGCGTTGCGCACCTTGTCGTGTACGAAGGTGCGCCCCAGCAGGTAGCCGAGCAGGCTGTAGGCGCGGTAGTTCTCGCCCGAGTAGGGCAGACGGCGACCGCCTTCGAGGCTGCCGTTGGCGATGCTGCCGCGGCATGTGCTGGGCGCGCCGAAGTCCAGGCCGAGCCATGCCACATACAAGGCGAAGACGGCCGCGACGGACGCCGGCAGGAGGCAGACCCAGAGCAGGATGCGGCGCAGTCTCATACTGGCCAGTGTATGCACAGAGCTGCCGATATTGCCCGATCGCCGTCATGCCGGCGCAGGCCGGCACCCAGGACACGGCGCGGTGATGTGCGGACAGGTGCATGGGTCCCGGCCTTCGCCGGGGTGACGGCACAGGTCCGGCGATGCAGGTCAGACCTTGCCGACGCCAGTATCATGTGGCGCTCAGCGTCCCTGCGTGGTGAGGATGCGCACGGCGAAGGCGCTGAACACGCCGGCGAACAGCCAGTCGATGGCGCGCAGCACGCGCGGGCGCGACTTGAGGGCGCCCACCACGCGCTCGGCGCCGAGGATCATCAGCACCCCCAGCGGGAAGGTCGCGACCACGAAATAGATGCCGAGGAACAACAGCTTGGCCGCCGCGTGCGGATCGCTGGCATCGACGAACTGCGGCAGGAACGTCACGAAGAACAGGACCACCTTGGGGTTGGTGAGATTGACGGTCAGCCCCAGCGCCAGCGTCGGCCAGAAGGACACGCGCCGGCTGGGCTCGGCGCGCACGTTGAGCGAGGAGCCGTTGCGCACGGCGTCGACGGCGAGCCAGAGGAGACAGAGCGCGCCGACGACCTTGAGCATGAGGAAGGCGGTGGGCGAGGCGGCGATCAGCGCGGAAAGGCCGAAGGCCGCGAGCAGCGAATGCACGACGCAACCGAGCGAGGCGCCAGTGAAGGCGGCAATGCCGGCCGCGCGACCGCCGGCGACGGTGCGCGCCAGGAACAGGCTCATGTCGGGGCCCGGCGTGACGAACAGCACCAGGCACGCCAGCGAAAAGGCGAGCAGAACGGACGCGTCGGGCAGGAACGGCATGGGCGCCAGCGCTCAGTGCAGCGTGGCGAGGACGCTCTCGAACAGGCGGCGGCCGTCGCTGCCGCCGAGCAGCGGCTCGAACAGGCGCTCGGGATGCGGCATCATGCCGAGGATGCGCCGGGTGGGGTCGCAGATGCCGGCGATGTTGCGCTGGGCGCCGTTGGGGTTGGCCGCGGGCGTGGCGTTGCCGGCCTCGTCGACATAGCGGAAGACGACGTGGCCCTCGGCCTCGAGCCGGTCGAGCGTGGCGGGATCGGCGAAGTAGTTGCCGTCGCCGTGGGCGATGGGGATGCGGACGACCTCGCCCTTGCGGTAGTGGCTGGTGAAGAGGGTGTCGGGCTGCTCGACCCTGAGGTGGACGTCGCGGCAGACGAACTTGAGCGAGGCGTTGCGCATCAGCACGCCCGGCAGCAGGCCGGTCTCGGTCAGCACCTGGAAGCCGTTGCAGATGCCGAGCACCGGCGTGCCGGCCTTGGCCCTCGCCACCACGTCGCGCATGACGGGCGAGTGCGCGGCCATGGCCCCGCAGCGTAGGTAGTCGCCGTAGGCGAAGCCGCCGGGCAGGACGATCAGGTCGGCGGGCGGCACCGCGGCGTCGCCGTGCCAGACCATGGCGACGGGCCCGCCCGTCACCTTCTCCAGGGCCACCGCAACGTCACGGTCGCAGTTGGAGCCAGGAAACACCACGACCGCGGATCGCATTGGAGTTGCCTCCTAGGGCAGGATGCGGAAGCTCGCGAAGAACGCGTCGACCACTTCCTTGCGCTTGTCGAAGTCGTCCTTGAGCGCCCGCGCCATCACGCGATAGCGCATCCCCGGCGTGATCGTGAAGCGCACCTGGGCGCGGCGCTCGCCGAGACCGAGAAACTTGATCTCGGGGCATGTCACGGCCGCTGTGTACACGACTCGCGTGTCTTCGAGAACCTGCTTGGGGCTGTCGATCTTGACCTTCGCGCGGTCGGCCTCGCCGCACACGGCCTCCGCCAGCTCCTCCTTGAAGTGCGTCTCGCCGTAGCGCTGCGCGAGGTCGGCGGCTGCCGCTCCGCCATCGGCCGGGACGGTCTCGGCGCCGACCTCCAGCACCAGGGCGCTGGCGGCGCTCGCCTGCGCGCTCTTCTCGGGGTCGAGATCGCTCGAGCACACCGCATCGAGCGTGCCTGGGCCCTCCTCGTGACGGCAGCCGGCAGGGAGCGCCACGCCGTAGCGCAGAGTCGGGTACTCGAAGGTCTTGCTGTCCGCCGCCGCGTACGCCACGCCGGCGCAGAGAGCCAGGATCACGCCGAGCGCGGCAATGCCTGCCGGCAGCCCTGCGCAGGGGCAACGCATCACGGTAGCAACTCGTAGCTGTAGTTCTCGATCACGGTGTTGGCGAGAAGCTCCTTGCATATGCGCTCCACCTGCTCGCGCGCCTTGGCCTCGCCGGTCTCGGCCAGGTCGACCTCGATGTACTTGCCCTGCCGGACGTCGTTGACGCCGGAGAAGCCGAGGCTCGAGAGCGCGTTCTGGATCGCCTTGCCCTGCGGGTCGAGCACGCCGGACTTCAGCGTGACCTTGATGCGTGCCTTCATGCTTCCCCCGTGAGATGGTCAGTGGTCAGTGGTGAGTGGCAAGGTGGTGAGTGGCGACATGGGCGCGTGCCCCACTAGCTCAACCTACCACTCACCATCTCACCACTCACGATCTCACGCTTCTTCAATGCGGCTTGGAACTCACCAGGACAGGGCCGCTGCCCTTGGGGCGCGGGCTCTCGGTCAGCACGCCGAGCCGGCGCGCTACCGCCTGGTAGGCTTCCAGCACACCGCCGAGGTCGCGCCGGAAGCGGTCCTTGTCGAGCTTGTCGGAGGTGGCGGCATCCCAGAGGCGGCAGCAGTCTGGGCTGATCTCGTCGGCCAAGACGATGCGCATCTGCTCGTTCTCCCACAGCCGGCCGAACTCGACCTTGAAGTCGACGAGGCGGATGCCGATGCCGCAGAACAGGCCCACGAGGAAGTCGTTGATGCGGAGCGCCAGCGCCATGATCTCGTCGATCTCGGGCGGAGCGGCCCAGCCGAACGCGGTGATGTGCTCCTCGCACACCATCGGGTCTCCGAGCGCGTCGTTCTTGTAGTAGAATTCGATGATGGAGCGCGGCAGCGGCTTGCCTTCCTCCATGCCCAGCCGCTGCGACAGCGAGCCGGCGGCGACGTTGCGCACGACGACCTCGAGCGGGATGATCTCGACCTCGCGGATCAGCTGCTCGCGCATGTTGAGGCGGCGCACGAAATGGGTGGGCACGCCGATCTCGCCGAGCTTGGTGAAGATGTGCTCGGAGATGCGGTTGTTGAGTACGCCCTTGCCCTCGATCAGCGCGTGCTTCTTGTTGTTGAAGGCCGTGGCGTCGTCCTTGAAATGCTGGATGAGGGTGCCGGGCTCCGGTCCCTCGTAGAGCACCTTGGCCTTGCCTTCGTAGATGCGGCGCCGCCTGTTCATTTTGTTACGATCCTCGTGCCCGCGTTCATCTCGGCTGGATCGGCGCTCCGGACCTTGGTGGTGCCATTGAAATCGCAGCGTGTTTTTCGCATGCTGCAGCGCACGATGAGGGGTCCGGAGGCGCTGCCCGCCCGAGTCCGGACACTAGCCGATGGTGGGGTAGGAAACAATCGAGACGCCTCAGGGTGCACAAGGCTCTGTTGGACCAGCCCAAGCCCCGCGATTTGGCCTTCGGCGGGGCTTGATTGCGAACCTGCGATACCTCAGGTTAGCTCCAACTCTGGCGTTCGGCGCCGGGACGCACGCCCAGCGGTAGCATGCTGGCGGCGCACAACCTCTGATGGAGCGGAGATTGCGCATGACCACGTTCAATGAGCGCGAGAAGTCCTTCGAGAAGAAGTACGCGATGGACGAGGAGGCGCGCTTCAAGGCCGACGCGCGGCGCAACAGGCTGCTCGCGCACTGGGTCGCGGGCAAGCTCGGGCTCACGGGGACGGAGGTCGACGACTACGTCAAGGCCGTGCGCAAGGCGGATCTGGCCTCCAAGGGGGACGAGGACGTGTTCGTCAAGATCAAGAAGGATTTCGAGGAGAAGGGCGTCGCCATCGCCGACAAGGAGCTGCGCAAGGCCATGGACGACTTCCTGGCCCAGGCAATGCGGGACATCCAGGCCGAGAGCAAGGCCAAGGGCTGAGATCGCGAGTTGGGCGAAGGCGGAAGGCCGAGCGACGCCGACGTCCATCGAGGCCGGTCCGCTCAGCCTCCCGAGGCCCAGATTGACTTGGCGCGTGCGCCCAATTACCTGCTTGCAATTGAACGCATCGAGGCCGCCGCTGGGGGCGACGGGGGCCCAAGGAGACACCCCATGCCTACCAAGTCGCGCACGGCCCAGCGGGCCAACATCGCTGCCGTCGACCCGATCTGGGAGGAGCTACGCCGCGAGGCCGAGGAGGCCGTGCGCAGCGAGCCTGGGCTCGGCGGCTTCATCTATGCCACGATCCTGAGCAAGGACCGCCTCGAGGAGGCCGTGTGCCATCGCCTGGCCCAGCGGCTCAATCACTCCGACGTCGACGCCGGGCTGATCGCCGAGACGTTCGCGCAGGTGCTGGCCGACCGCCCCGAGCTCGGCCGCGCCTTCCGCGCCGATCTCGCCGCCGTCTACGACCGCGATCCCGCCTGCTCGCGCTACATCGAGCCGCTGCTCTACTTCAAGGGCTTCCACGCGCTCGTCACGCATCGCTTCGCGCATGAGCTCTACAAGCAGGGCCGGCGCGACTTTGCGCTCTACCTGCAGAGCCAGAGCTCGCGCATCTTCGCCGTCGACATCAATCCGGCCGCCAAGATCGGCATCGGCATCATGCTCGACCACGGCACCGGCATCGTCATCGGCGAGACGGCGGCGATCGGCGACAACTGCTCGCTGCTGCAGGGTGTCACGCTCGGCGGCACCGGTAAGGAGACGGGCGACCGCCATCCCAAGATCGGCGCCAACGTCATGATCGGCGCGGGCGCCAAGGTGCTCGGCAACATCCATGTCGGCAACTGCAGCCGCGTCGCCTCGGGCAGCGTGGTGCTGAAGGATGTGCCGCCGGAGACGACGGTTGCCGGCGTGCCGGCCAAGGTGGTGGGGCCCGCCGGCTGCCCCGAGCCTGCCCGCACGATGGATCAGCGGCTGCTGCCCGACGACTGCGGCTGCGGCGGCTGAGAGGAGGCTGATTTGAGTCCGCAAGACATGGTGCGCGTGCAGGCCTACCTGCGCAAGGTGTTCGGCGCCAAGACGCTGTCGGTGCGTGCGCGCCCGAAGATCAAGGACTCGGCTGAGGTCTACGTCGGCGAGGACTTCGTCGGCACGCTCACGCTCGACGACGAGGACGGCGAGGTCTGCTACCAGTTCCAGATGGCGATCCTGGAGCTCGACCTCGAGGACGTGTGAGGCCTCTCGCGGACGCTTGCGCCCAAATCAACGGCTGCGCACACTGACCAGCGGGGCGGTGGAGTTGCTGCCCTCGGCCGGGTCCAGCGACATCCAGATCTGCACGTTGAGATAGGACTGGCGCATCACGTAGTCGTAGCGCGTGCGGTGCCACACCTTCACCTCGTCGATCTTGTTGTCGAGGATGAAGTCGCCCTGCAGCGTGCGCGCGGTCAGCACGGCGTGTCCCTCGCCCTTCTCGTCGCGCACGACCGTCATCAACAGGGAGCTCTCCGGCCAGCCGCGGGCGATCAGGCGCTTGCGCTTGAGGAGCGCGTAGTCCTCGCAGTCGCCCCTGTGGACGGGAATGGTCCAGTATTCGGCCTGGCCGTAGACCTCGAGGTCGGTGGCGGGCGCGATCTCGCGGTTGACCGCGCGGTTGACATTGTCGAGCTCGGCGAGGCGCTGGGGCGTCGCCGACATGCGCTGCTCCTCCATCGGCCCCTGCTGGCACTCGGCGGGCATGCGCGAGCAGAACTGCACGAAGCCGTAGGGCGCTTGCGTGACGCCGAACACGCGCATGTAGGGGGAGTTGCGCTCCTGCCCGCGCGGGGGGGTGGCGGGATCGGCGATTGCGGCCGTCGGCAGGGCCGCTGCGGCTGCGATCGCTGCCAGAAGTATGACGCCTGCCGGTCTCATGCTCTACCCTCGACAACTACCCACATCATACTGAAAACGCTCTGTCTTTTGCTGAGCGCGCGCTGCGCAATTCGTGCCAAGTTTTCGTCGCCATTGCTGCAAATTGCAGCGGCAGACGGCACCGCTCCTTAACCGCCTGCTCGCTTCCCGGTTCCCGCCGGCGCTGCTGTCTCCTGGGCGCTGCATGGGTCCCGAGCCGCCTCAGCCGAAATAACGCCGCAGCGCGATGGGGTTCTGGATGTCGAGGAACTGCACGCCGAAGCCGTGCGGGTGATGCCGCACGACGCGCGCCCTGAGCTTGCCCAGCAGCACCTCGCTGCCGAGTTCGGGCCGCGCGGGTGTGGCAATCGAGGCCCCGGAGATCGACACGTCGAGCACGCGGCAGGACAGGGTGATGCCTTCGGCGAGCTGGAGGATCTGCTCGCGGTTGCTCGGCGCTTCGCGCTCATGCCGACGGCCCTCCTCGCCGAGCTCGGAGCGGTTGGCGAGCCAGGTCAACTGCGCCGCGAGCTTCTCGCGCTTGTGTCGCGTGGCCTTGATGCTGAAGGCAAATCCACCCTCGAACTCGCGCGCGACCAAGCCTTCGATGCCGCCGATATGGTCGAAATAGGCCACCACGCGCTCGCCCACGGGCACGACCACCGGAGCCGTCACCGCGGCGCCGCCGGCGGATATGTCGACGAGCTTGCAGTGGTGCTCCTCCTTGCTTTCGCGCATGAAGCGCCCGAGCAGGGTCACGGCAATTCGCTTGTAGCGGCGCCGGTCGGGCACAATGCGCGACAGGACGCCTTGCGGGCGGCGGGCGAATGTCATGTGCTCGGAAAGCATCTGGAGGTACGGGTTGCCGTTCGATCTCGCGAGCCGTGTATCGACATCTGCAGGGAGCATGGGCCCGGTTAACGCGCGGTCACGGCCGACTATGCCCGGGATTGATTTCGTGAAGCTTAACGCCTGCCCCGTTTCGGGAGAGGGGTGGCCACGATTTGAGGCCTAGCAAGCGGCGGCGGAGCAGAAAACGGTAAACCCGTTAACCTTTTCGCGAGCATTAGCCCTTGTTGTGCTTGCCACCCTCGAAGACGCGGAACTGGCGCCGCCCGGTCTTGACGATGCGCATCTGCTCGCGGGGCGGCACGAACGGCGCCTGACGTCCGAGCCGCTCGACCACCGCGTGGGGCCGGCCATCCGGCCATATCAGCTCGTGGCGCCTGACGCGGCGGCTCTTCAAGGGCTCGCTGTCGAGCCAGTAGGGCCGGGACGTCGGGGTCATGGCGCCGATGAGGCGCACGATCTTGTTGCCGCCGTGGGCGAGCGGCAGCAGGATTGCCTCCAGATCCACGCGGTGGCGAACATCGCTGCTGCTGCCTTCGATCGCAAGGGTTGCGGCCGCTCCCTGCTCGCACACGCTGGCGAGGTCGCGAGCGAGCACGCTGCGGTCCTCCTCGCTCCAATCCTCCAGAAAGTTTCGGCCCCGCAGCTCCGAGCCGAACAGCCCGCAAAGCTGCGTGCCCGCGAGACGATAGCGGTAGGTGCGGGCATCGATCCGCTCGAGCATGAACGTCTCGGACAGGATGGCGGCTATCCGCGACGGCTCGATCTCGAGACGCTGGGGGGCGAGGCGCCCGGCGCGCACCTCGTTCCAATAGCTGTACAGTGTATCCAGGGTTCTCTGCTTCATGGCCGGACGATGCTTGCCCCCTACGCCAGCGCCGTGTGCGTCGCGTCTTGCGCCCGCCTGCACGTGCCGAAACGAGACATCGGTTGTGCGCGAGCACTTGACCGGAGCACCATTCGTGCCACCCCTCCGAGGTTGGGACGGGCAGAAAAGGGAAGCATCTTCAGGGGTTGTCGCGCAGCGGCCGGCGTGTTAGCCGGCGGCATCATCCCGAACGCGCTGGAGCGCGAGCCTTCGTGAGCCATCGCGAACCGATCTTCAACGTGCCTGGCGTCATCGTGGGGCTGCTGGCCGTCTTTCTCGGCGTCCACGTCTTGCGATGGGTGCTGCCCGAGACCGAGGACACGTGGCTGACGGCCGCGCTGGCGTTCGTTCCGGCCCGCCTGGGCGGTCTTGCCGCCGATCTGCCGGGAGGCCGGCCGGCCGCGGTTACGGCGTTCGTGACGCACCAGTTCGTGCATGGCGACCTGGCGCACCTCCTCATCAACTCGGCCTGGCTGCTGGCCTTCGGCACGCCGGTCGCCCGGCGCACCGGTCCGGTGCGGTTTCTCGCCTTCTTCCTGCTCTGCGGCGTTGCCGGCGCGCTGCTCTATCTGGCCGTCAACGGTCCGATCCCGATCCTGGTGGTCGGGGCCTCGGGGGCGATCTCGGGGCTGATGGGGGCGGCATTCCGCTTCCTGTTCCGCAGTATGGACAGCGGCGGACCGATGGCGCTCGCAGATTCCCGCTCCATTCCGCTCATGACGTTGCGTGAGACCCTAAGCGATCGGCGCGTCCTGATGGCCGTGGCCGGTTGGACGATTCTGAACATCGTGCTGGCTTGGGGGGCCGCAGGGCTGACCGAGGCGGCAGGCATCGCCTGGGAGGCCCATCTCGGCGGGTTCTATGCCGGGCTCCTGCTTTACGGCCTCTTCGATCGGCCGCCTGCCGTCGAGAGCGATGTTGCGCTTGCGGAATAGGTCTCTTGCGCACCCTACTAAAGTCGAAGACTATCTCCCCCTAGACGGTGGGCCAAGACCGCTCGCTGGCGAGCCATGGAACCAGCATGAGGGAGGGCGGTTGAGCCCTGTGCTGAGGCCTTTTCCGCTGGCTGTCGGCGGATGGAGGAACGACCATGAATGTAGCTGCGATCCTGAGGCAGAAGGGACGCGCGGTGACCACCGCGAGTCCGAGCGCGACGCTGTTGGAGGTGGTGAACAAGCTCGCCGCCAAGCGCATCGGCTCAATCGTCATCGTCGGGGCGCGCGGTGAGGTGGCGGGCATCGTCTCCGAGCGCGACATCATTCGCGAGCTGTCCAACCGCGGGCCGGTATGCCTGACGCAGCCGGTGGAGGAGACCATGACCCGGCAGGTCGTGACCTGCGCGGAGACCGATACCCTCGACGAGCTGATGGCGATGATGACGTCGCGGCGCTTCCGGCATCTGCCGGTCGTCACCGACGGCGCTCTCGTCGGCATCGTCTCGATCGGCGACGTGGTGAAGCACCACGTGGCGGAGGTCGAGATGGAGGCCACCGCCATGCGGGACTACATCACGCACAGCTGAGGCAGTCGGCGCCAGAGCTGGCGCCGGCGCCCGCATTCACGCCGACCTTGCGGCCAGGGCCGGAGCGGCGCCGGTGCGAAGCGCAATCTCGTGCTTGATGTCCTCGAGCTCGCGCCTGGCGGCGTTGGCACCGCACTCGATCAGAGCCTCTGCCCGGTGGAAGTCGAACAAGCCGAAGGCCGGCAGCCGTGGGCAGATGACGACATCGGGCGGATCGCCAGCCAGGCGTGAGCGCGCGATGCGATCCTGCACGATATTGAGCGCCTCCATCATGACGGTGGAGATTCCCGGCCCCTTCTCGGTGCGCCCGAAGAACTGGCGCTGCAACAGCTTCCTCATGGCGCGGCCGTAGGGCGCGATGACGCCCTCCTCGCGCTCGACCGCCTCCTCCTCCAGGGAGACTGCTGTCTCGACGTGCGGCACGAGCGTACCGCGGCTGGCCGAGTCCCAGTTGACGCTGACGGCTATGACATAGCGGGCGCCGAGCGCGCGGCACACCGATACCGGAACCGGATTGACGAGCGCGCCGTCGAACAGCCAGCGGCCGTTGATAGGGACGGGCCTGAAGATGCCCGGCATCGCGTAGGAGGCGCGCATGGCATCGACCAGGCGCCCGCGCGAGAGCCAGATCTCGTGGCCGGTGCCGATCTCGGTCGCCACAGCCACGAAACGCTTGGACAGGGCCTCGATCTCGATGCCCTTGAGGCGCGTGTCGAGGATGTCGCAGAGGCGCTGGCCGGTGATGAGGCCGGAGCCCGAGAAATTGAAATCGAGGAAGCCCAAGACCTTGCGGCGGGTCAGCTGCAGCGCGAAGCGCTCCAGCGCGGGAAGCTCACCGGCCACATAGCAGCCGCCCACTACGGCACCGATCGAGGTGCCGGCAATGATGTCGGGGTAGATGCCGGCCTCATTCAAGACCTTGAGGACGCCGATGTGCGCCCAGCCGCGGGCAGAGCCGCCACCCAGCGCCAAACCGATTTTGCAATCACCCATTGCTGGGCCCCCGGAACGCAGAACTCGACCCTCGTGCCGCTAGCAGGACCTGAAGCCGCTTCCCCCTCGGCACCGTGGCATCAACGATAGCGCCGAGGGATTAAGTGAGCCCTACGGAATGATTAACAGCGGCCTTAGCCGCGTGCCACGCGCTCACAAATGTGCGCCCACCCGCGCGGGCGACCAGGACAGGGTGAGTAAACGATTAATCGCGCCGAAGTTGCATGTCGGGGCCGGGTCGGGTGCCGAGCGGCAGCGTGCGGTAGAAGCAACTCCTCTCGCCCGTGTGACAGGCGACGCCCGCTCCCGCAACCGTCGCCTTGAGCCAAATGGCATCCTGGTCGCAGTCGGTGCGCACCTCCCGCACGTCGAGCAGATTGCCGCTCTCCTCGCCCTTCTTCCACAGCTTGCGGCGCGAGCGGCTCCAGAAATGGCCGACACGGGTCTCGAGCGTGAGCGCCAAAGCCTCGGCGTTCATCCACGCCAGCATCAGGACCTCGCCGGAGGCGGCATCGGTGACGATTGCGGGGATCAGACCGTCGGCATCGAACTTGGGCTGGAACGCGTGTCCGGCCTCGACCTCCGCCGGGGAGCCTCGGTCGGCGAACAGCTGATCGGGGGCCGAGGCCATGACGCGGTCTCCTGGGAGCGGTGGCGCAGCGCCCTCAGGTGCGGGCGCCGTGCACCATCTGGAGGAAGCGGTCGCGGTAGCTTGCGTCCTGCTCGAGCGCGCCGGTGAAGCGCGTGGTGATAGTCTTGACGCCCGGCTGGCGCACGCCGCGCATCGACATGCACTGATGCTCGGCCTCGATCAGCACGGCCACGCCGCGAGGCCGCAGCGCCGCCTCGATGGCGTCCGCGATCTGCGCCGTCATGGTCTCCTGCGTCTGCAGGCGCTTGCCGAAGATCTCCACGACACGGGCGATCTTGGAGATGCCGACGATGCGGCCGGCTGGCAGATACGCTACGTGCGCGACGCCCAGGAACGGCGCCATGTGGTGCTCGCAATGGCTCTCGACGCGGATGTCGCGCAGCATGACGAGATCGTCGTAGCCGCCGGCCTCCTCGAACTGCCTGGCGAGCACCTCGGCGGGATCCAGTCCATAGCCGGAATAGTATTCCTCGTAGGCGTCCGTGACGCGGCGGGGCGTGTCCTTCAGCCCTTCGCGGGCCGGATCGTCCCCGGCCCAAGCGATCAACGTGCGCACGGCTTCCTCGGCGTCCGCGCGCGAAGGGCGCTTGCGCTGGGTCGCGGGCTTGAGGGGTATGGCGGCCTTCCTGGAGGCGAAGTCGTTCATGGCTGCTGCTGGCTCGGCTCGCTGGTTGCGGTCGTTCAGTCCTGCTTGCATGTCATGGACGGCGCGTCACGGCCACGACTTTCGAGGCGACGCAAGAATGTTGAAATCCTGCGCCGAAGACGCGATATATCCATTCGGGTACGACGCGCGGTTGGGATTGCGCCAGTGCCAGGGTATTGTCGCCGGATATAGTATGTCACACCGGTGCGGGCAAGAAAGCCTGTGGCCGGCAGAGGGGGCCGTCCCTCGGGATTCGTGGACATCGCATGACGCACCTGAGCGAGATCTACAACCAACGCATCCTCGAGCTTGCCGCGGACATCCCGGGGTCGGAGCGGCTCGCCCATCCCGACGCCACGGCGACCGCACATTCCAAGCTGTGCGGCTCCACGGTGACAGTCGAGCTCGAGATCGAGGACGACAAGGTCACAGCGTTCGGCCAGACGGTGAAGGCGTGCCTGCTCGGGCAGGCCGCGTCGTCCGTCATGGGCCGCAACATCGTGGGCAGCAGCGCGCGCGAGCTGCGCGAGGTGGGTGCGCAGATGCGAAAGATGCTCAAGGCCGGTGGGCCGCCGCCCACGGGCCGGTGGGCCGACCTCGCCGTGCTCGAGCCCGTCAGGGACTACAAGGCGCGGCATGCCTCTACGCTCCTGGTGTTCGATGCCGTCGAGGCGGCGCTCGCCAAGGCCGACGCAGGGGAAGGGGTGGCTGCAGCGGCGCAGGCGTGAGCAATGCCTGTGACAGCTTCCAGCATCGTGCGTGCTCACGCCATCGCCAAGGCAGTCGCCAAGGCGCCAGTGCATGCCTACCGCTGGACGTTGAAGCCGCTGATCGGCTGGGAATGCCGCCACCTGCCGAGCTGCTCGGAGTACGCACTCGAGGCAATCGACCGCAACGGCGCCTGGCGCGGCAGCTGGCTCGCCCTGTCGCGCATCTCGCGCTGCCACCCCTGGGGCAGCAAGGGCCTCGATCCCGTGCCCGACATCGCGCATGAGCGGCATCCCTTCGCGCCCTGGCGGTACGGCCGGTGGCGGGTTCAGTAGTCCATCGAGAGGCGCTCGCACACGGCGATCGCCGCGGCCGCATCGCGCCGCGCGGCTTCCGAGGTCGCATCGCACATATGGCTCCGCACGCGCGGAACGGCCGCGGGCTCCAGATGCTCGAGTGCGGTGGCGTAGAGATCGGCGAGCACCAGCAGCTGCGCTGTCGTGAAGCGGTGGGAGTAGCGTCTCAGCGCCGTTGCGATAGCGCGCTTGCAGACTTGGCCCTCGGGCCGCTCTACATTCGCGCTCGCGGCGCAACGTACGACGACCTTGCCGCCCTCGGCGAAGAGATTGTCGCGCGCGAAGTCCTCGACCGGAGTCCCCTGAAGCAGCATGACGATCTGGAGCACGATCTGGGCCTTGCTCATGTCCTTATTCTAGGCTGATTGCATAAGTTTTGATCAAGAAAAGATCGCAAATTCGGCAAACGAGGTCTGCAGGGAGCGCATCGGCCCATGAATTATCATCGCTACTTCGGCCCACCCGGAACTCCAGTCGAGACCTGCCTGGTCGGCTCCGGCAGCTTCGGCCGCAGCTTCCTGGCCCAGGGGCGCAAGGTGCCGCGCATGCGTGCCCGCGTGGCGGTGGACGTCGATGCGGAGACGGCTGCCGTAGCCTTGAGAGCCGCGGGCTTCGATCCTCGCGAGATCGCGGTGTGCCAGACGGCGCGTGAGGCGAAGGCCGCGTGGGATGCCGGCCGCGCCGTCGCCGCATCCGATCTGGCGGCCGTTATCGAGCTGCCCGTCGATGTCGTCGTGGAGGCAACCGGCCACCCCGAGGCTGGAGCGCTCCATGCCCGCATGGCGGTTGAGGCTGGCCGCCACCTGGTGCTGGTCTCCAAGGAGGTCGACAGCGTGGTCGGCCCCGGGCTTGCCCGCCAGGCAAGGGCGCGCGGCCGTATCGTGACGCCCGTCGATGGCGACCAGCCGAGCCTGCTGATCGGCCTCGTCACCTGGGCCGAGACGCTGGGCTTGGCAATCGTCGCCGCCGGCAAATCGAGCGAGTACGACTTCGTGTTCGATGCGGCGACCGAGA
>JBGGME010000425.1:0-2665 GCA_041288195.1 Hyphomicrobiaceae bacterium | reverse complement strand
GCCCATGTCGCGCATCCTGACCCTGGCCGTCCTGGCTTGTTCTTTGCAGCTCACCGCCGTGGCGAAGGAGGAGATGATCTGTCGCTGCGGTCAAGCCCACACCCGCCTGCTACCTGCCCCTGTGGGCGAGAAACCGGGGCGCAAGTATGCCCGCGACCGCCATGTGGACGTGCAGCATCTCCAGCTCGATGTGACGCCGGACTTCGCGAAGCGCACGGTGCAGGGCACGGCGACCTTGATCTTCCACCCCATTGCCAAACCACTGGCCACGCTTGAGCTGGGCAAGGCCGCGTTCCTTGGGCTCCACCGTCGATCCATCGCTTCTAACGGCCAAGCCCTCGCCGTAGACGCTCATGGACGAGGCTACCACCAGCCGCTGCACGGGCTGCTTCAACAGCGCCTGAAGCAGCACCGCCGTGCCCAGGTCGTTGATCGCCACATACTGGGCGATCTCATACATGCTCTGGCCGACACCCACCGCGGCAGCCAGATGTACGACCGCGTCGATACCGTGCAAAGCTGCCTGCACCTGCGTCGCGTCACGGATGTCACCGACAAGCAGCTCGACCTCGGGGTCCAAATAAGAAGGCCGAACACAATTATTGCTATGTACCTGGGGAACAAGGCTGTCCAGAATGCGCACCTCATGGCCCTTAGAAATCAATAAATCCGCTAAATGCGAGCCAATAAAGCCTGCGCCCCCTGTGATCAGTACATGTGACATCTTTGATTCCTAACTGAGAAGCGAAGCAAGATGAAGATGCACAACGTTCATGCTGTCGGCGCTAGCAGAGCGCCGCAAGCAAAGCATCTTCTTCTACTTTCCTAACGGGACCCGCCGAGGGTGGTTCCGTGCCGCCTGGCGGTCCAATCCAGGAACTAACGTGCGGAGTGCCGGTTAGCTCCACGACCGCATTGAGATGCCGTTTGACGGCAGGTTTTGGGGACAAGCGTCGACGTGAAAGTTGTCATTTTTGGGCTGGCGATAAGCTCGTCGTGGGGCAACGGTCACGCGACGCTATGGCGTGGCCTTTGCGCGGCGCTGATCGCTCAGGGGCACCGGGTCGTGTTCTTCGAGCGGGATACGGAGTGGTACGCGGCCCATCGCGACCTGCACCATTTGCCCGGCGGCCGGCTTGTCCTTTACTGCGGCTGGGCCGACGTCCTGCCGGCGGCGCGGCGCGAGCTTGCTGACGCCGACGCCGGCATCGTCACGTCCTACTGTCCCGACGCCCTGGCAGCCTCCGCCCTGCTCATGCACTCATCGGTGGCCGTGCGGGCCTTCTACGATCTGGACACTCCCGTCACCCTGGCCAACCTCGCCACGGGGCAAGCGGTGTCTTATATCGGCACGCGCGGGCTCCGCGACTACGACCTGGTCTTGAGCTACACCGGCGGCGCCGCCCTCGAGGGCTTGTGCCAGCAGCTCGGTGCGCGCCGCGTGGCGCCGCTCTATGGCAGTGTCAACCCGGGCGTGCACCACGAGGTCGACCCGGCCCCTGCCTACCGGAGCGACTTGTCCTACCTTGGCACGTTCGCCGCCGACCGACAGGCCGCGTTGGAGGAATTGTTCGTGGCACCGGCCCGGCAGCTGCCGGAACGCCGCTTCGTCCTGGGCGGCAGCGGCTATCCCGCGAACTTCCCATGGACGCCGAACATCTACTTTGTGCGGCACATGCCGCCCGCCGAGCATCCAGCGTTCTACAGCTCGAGCCGCCTGACCTTGAACGTTACGCGCTCGGCCATGGCTATAATGGGCCACTGCCCGTCTGGCCGCCTGTTCGAGGCGGCCGCCTGCGGCACGGCCATCCTAACCGACCGTTGGCAGGGGTTGGATGCCTTCTTCGAGCCGGGATCCGAGATCCTCCTCGCGCGCGATCGCCGGGACGTTGCCCAGGCTCTCGAACTCAGCGACGGCGAGCTGGGTCGAATAGGTAATGCAGCTCGCGAGCGGGCGCTGGCCGAACACACCGCGGCCCATCGGGCACGCGAGCTGGTGCAGCTGCTCCATTCCGTAGCGGCCAAGGCGCTGGCGCGCGCGGGGGATTGACTATGTGGGGGATCATCCCGGCGGCCGGCAATGGGACGCGCATCCAGCCGCTCGCATTTTCCAAGGAGCTGCTGCCGGTGGGCAGCCGCAGCGAGGACGGGGTTGAGCGTCCCCGCGCGGTAAGCGAGTATCTGATCGAGCGCATGTTGGCGGCCGGCGCCGACAAGCTGTGCTTCGTGATCTCGCCCAACAAGGCCGACATCCTGCGCTACTACGGGGCTCAGATCGGCTCCGCCGCCATCGCCTACACCGTCCAGCCGCGCCCTGCCGGCCTGTGCGATGCCTTGTTCCGCGCGGCACCGCTAATTGACCCGAATGAGAGCGTCCTGATCGGGCTGCCGGACACGATCTGGTATCCCGAGGATGGTTTCACGGCCCTGGCGCACGACGGGCTCTGCTTCCTGCTGTTCCAGGTCGAACGCCCGGAGCTGTTCGACGCCGTGGCGATGGACTCCCGCGGGCGGGTCGAACGGATCTGGGTGAAATCTCGCGACGCCGGCTCGCATTGGATCTGGGGTGCGATGCGGATGCCCGGCAGCATCCTGCACGACCTGCACAGGCTGTGGTGCAGCCGCGACCGGCGCGATGAGTATTTGGGGACCCTCGTCAACGCCT
>JBGGME010000424.1:0-11274 GCA_041288195.1 Hyphomicrobiaceae bacterium | reverse complement strand
ATCGTCCACCGGTTTCCCCATCTTGGCAGTGGCTTGGTCGACCCGGACAAGCCCCGGAATCTGACGATTCAAGGACGCTGCCGCGCCGCGCGACAAGCCGATCGTCAGCGACGCACCGAAACGCGGCGCCGCTCAATCATTATTTAACCTCAATGGCCGCTAATAGTGTGCGGAGACATGAGCGCTCCGGGTCCTGCGCTTAGCCGCCCCAAAGCAGATAAAAGAGAGCACTTATGCGGTTCCGGCCTCCGCCTGGCGTCAGTGTCACTCGGCATGAGGAGAAGGAGCATAAGCTCCAGGCATTCCTCGCCCAGCACATCGCCGGCCAGCAGCCCGGCGGCGACGTCGCCCACTATCCCCATCTGCTGCTGATTGCCCGCTCGCTCGAGAGCCCGGTCGTCAAGGCCATCTCGGCGCTGGGCGACGACATCGCCGCCGCCGGCCTCGGCGTGCGGCTGATTCTCGCCCACATCGACCGCGATCCGGCGCCCGAGGACTGGGGCCGGACGATCCCGTTCACGCACGACATCCGCTGGGCGCGGCACCCCCGCCTTGTGGAGGCGCACGAGCAGCTGGTTCTGGGACCCCAGACCTGCTGGATCGGCGACAGCATGCGGCGCGATCCCGCCAAGTGCGACGCCTACGAGAGCTTCGTGGAGGGCTGCGGCGAGGCGGCCGGCTGCGCCACCGTCTCCTTCGAGCGGCTGTGGCATGCGAGCCAGCCGCTGGTGAGCCGCAAGGGCTCGCGCGGCGGCGGCCTGGGCCCCGGCCCGCTCCCCGTCGTGGACGCCGCTTCCGAGGCCGCCTCACAGGCCACCGTCGGCACGCGCCACTGAGCGCCGCTGTCGGCCCTCACCTGCCTGCTGCGATGCAATAGAAAAGGGGACCCTACTGCCCGCGGGGTCCCCCTTACTCACTCGACGATCGAGATACGCGCGCGATGCTGCGCGCTGGCGCCTCGTCCTATGCCGCTTTGCGCAGGGCCGGCGTGCACAGGGCTTGCGCGATGCGGTCGACGGCGATGCTCCAGTCGGCCGCCATCTCCGCCGTCAGGCCGAAGGCGCGGCAGGCCTCGGCGGGTGTGCCGCCGTCGCGGAAGATGCGGGCGCAGGCCTGGCGCGCGTAGCCCATCGCCTGCTGCCATTGCGCGGAATTGATGTGGTGCGGGGACATTGGGGGTTAGCCTTTTGCGCTGGATTGGGGGGACAGCGGACGCGAACGCAACTTGGGAACGCTACGCAACTCGCAAGAACGCTACGCAACTGCGCGACCAGGCGACGCGCGAGGGCGGCAGACGCGTCCAGCATGATGGCTTCACGACGCAAAACCCTGTCACGTGAAACCTCAGTGACATGCTATGTCGCACGCTGGACACGCCTGCCCCAAGAAGGCGGCCGGAACGACGCGACCACCCTCGACTCATTCCTTGCGGCACCCTTCTCGACCCGGGGTTTGGTTGCTGCCGGCGGACGCAAGCGACCTGATCACCACGCCGACCGCATCCTGCAAGGGACGCCACGAACTCTCTCTCGACACTTCACTCACTGCAGCACCTGCCTCGTCCCACCCGCCGCGAGGCGGGCGAGCCGCCGGGCAATACGCGTACTCAATTTCGCCGCAGCGGCCCGCCGCCAAACCTGTACCGCGGGGGCAAGCTCGACTCTGGGGGGTGATTGCAACGCACACGCAACGCCACGGTACGCAACACCACTCAACGCGGACGCAACTGGACGCTCACTCACCGAACGCAACGCTACACAACGCTCACGCAAACCACGCAACACCGACGCAACCGGACGCAACACAGGGACGCCACGCAACTCGAGCGCCGGACGCGGATACGAAATGGCACTCGTCAACTCAGTAACGCGAGGAACAACCGCGATGGGGAAACGCGAGACCGGGCTACGCAGCGCACCGTCGCCGCTCGGTACTGTGGACAACTCCGCAAGCGACTGACGCCCAATCACAAACTCGAGTTGACGATGGAAGGACACTCGAACCCACCCGATGTTCTCTTTGCGTTCCCCGTACTAAACAGTCGCGCCAAGGCAACACAAAGGCGCAATATGGGCAATTACAAGAAAATGACTCTTGACTGTGCTTTTCAGATTCCGGCGATTGCTTCGCACCATCTCGCGTCGCCGACATGCGCCGAATAACGAAGGGATATCAAAAGCTTGACCATCTCGTTCCTGACCACCAGGCCGGATCGGCCGATCGCCCGCTTCGTCTGCGCCCACGGCGCCGGCGCCGCCATGGACTCGCCATTTCTCAACACGGTTGCGGCCCTGCTGGCCGATCGCGGGCTCTCCATCTGCCGCTTCGAGTTCGCCTACATGGCGGCGCGCCGGCAGGGCGGCTCGCGCAAGCCGCCGCCGAAGGCCGAGCGCCTGATGGACGAGTACCGGTCCGCCGTCGCGTCGCTGCCCGATGGGCCGCCGGTGCTGATCGGGGGCAAGTCGATGGGCGGGCGGGTGGCGAGCCTCGTCGCCGACGATCTCCATGCCGCCGGCAGGATCGTTGGCCTCGTGTGCCTGGGCTACCCCTTTTACCCGCCCAACAAGCCCGCGCAGCTGCGCACGGCCCATCTCGAGCGACTCGCCTGTCCGGCGCTGATCGTGCAGGGCGAGCGTGATCCCTTCGGCGGCCGCCCCGAGGTCGAGGGCTACGCCCTGTCAGCCACTATCCGCTTGCACTGGGCAAGCGACGGCGATCACGATCTCGGTCCCCGCGGCGGCTCGGGCTTCACCCGCAAGGGCAACCTCGCCGCCGCCGCCGATGCGGTGGCGGCGTTTGCGCGCGAAATGGCGCGATGAGAGGCGGGCGCAGGCGGCTGTCTACGCTCTTGCCGCCACGGGCTCGGCCCGCGGCAGGCGCTGCGGCAGCATGAGCACCGCCGCGAGGATCACGCCCGCGGATACGGCGAGCACGCGGAACAGGGCGTCGAAGCCCCAGTTCTCGTAGACAAAGGCGATGAGCGGCAGGGCCGCCGCCAGCACCGTGAAGCTCACCACGTAGCGCACACCGTAGATGCGCGCCCGCCATTCCCCGTCCGCCAGGCGGCCGATCATGTAGTCGTTGATGGGGATCTGGCCGAAGGCCGCCAGCATGAAGGCCATGGCGCACAGCAGCGCCGCCCAGTCGTACAGGCCAGGCATGATCGCGAAGAACACCAGCTGGATCGCCGCAGCCGCGATGAACACCGTGCGCGGCCCCAGCCGGTCGAGGTAATGGCCGACGACCAGCTGGCCCATGGAGCCCAGCGCAAACACTAGGAATGCCAGCCCGCCCACGGCCGTCGCCGACACCGTGAGGCCGCCGAGCCGCTCGTCGAACACCTTGGGCAGCGCGAACGTCGTCGACTGGAAGACGATGCTGGAGACCGCCGTCGTCAGGAACACGATGGCCGACACCCGCACCAGCAAGGCCTTGATATCGGCCGGCAGCACGGCTGCCGCGGCCTTCGCCTTGGCACGATGCTTGGGATGGATGATCTCCTCCCACATCAGGACGGTATAGCCGATGCCGATCAGGATCGAGACGACGCCCGGCACCACGAATGCCGTGCGCCAGCCGCCGTGATCGATGAAGTAGCCGGTGAGCAGCGCGGCGCTGGCGACGCCGAGGTTTCCCCAGACGCCGTTGACGGCGATGCGCATGCCCGTGTTCTTCCACTTCTCCACCACGATGGCGAGGCCGACCGGGTGGTAGATGGCGGCGAATTCGCCGACGACGAACAGGCCAATGCCGATCTCGAGCGGCGTGTGCGCGAACGAGGTGGCGATCGAGGCGAACCCGATGCCGATGAAGAACACGCTCATCATGCCGTCGCGGCTCCACTTGTCGGCGATCCAGCCGGCGGGAAGCGCGAATACGCCGAAGGCGAAGAAACCGGGCGTGGCGTACTTCAAGAGCTCGGCATAGCCCAGGCCCCACTCGCGATGCAGCGCGAGCGCCGCCACCGTGGCGAAGATCAGCGTGAACAGATGGTCGAGGTAGTGGCCGACGTTGAGCAGCAGGAAATGCAGGCGCTCGCGCATGAGAGGCTCCTCGGGCGGGCTTGATCGCCGCTTTTGTGCCAATCTAGCCTGTTCGCGGGCACCGCGATACCGGCGCCCCGGCAGGACAGGGGCCGGCGAACCGCATGGATCGCGCGCATGGGGCCCCGTGCCACGCTGCCTGACGCAATGCCGACACGCTTCCCCTGAGGAGCCTCGGTCGTCGGCCACCGGTTTGCGCCGGAGACCATGAAGACGGCGGTGCCGCTTCCTCACCGATCCAGCGCAGGCCTGTTGGGTTCACGCGCTTCGATTGTCGCGTGTTGGCGCCGTTCGATACTCAAAGCCTCGGCAGCAGGCTCGATGCGATATCGCGAAACACCGCCTTCGAGACAGGAGACGAGGCAAAGGGCCAGGCTCGCCCACACAGCCGCCGTGAAGTAGAGCGACATCCAGGCAATCTCATCCTTCCAGTGAGCAAAGTCATGCGTCACCACCCAGCGCGTGCACGCATCCCGCAGACCCTGCATGGGGCGTAGGGCTTCCTGCCCGTCTGCAATGCTCTCCTGCCATCGGCTGAGGTACATCGGGACGTCGATGGTTATGAGAAAAGCCAAGTACCCTGCAATCCCGATGATTGCGACGACGAGGCCCACGCGAACGATGCCCTCGAACTCCGGCAGCAACCGGCAGACGGCAATGCCAACCAAGAGGAAAGCGACCGCCCAGATCGAATTCTCGATCGCATTGGCCAGATAGTTGGTCGTCAACACGCCGTACCACGAGCAGCACTGCGCGACGACGATCAGCGGCACGACGATGGCGGCCACCGTCAGGGTGGTGTCCGCTCCGGCCATTCCACCCAGCTGGCGCAGGACGATGGCCCATTGGGCTGCGAACGAGATCTCCGCCACGGTGGCCACCGACCGGCCGATGACAACGCTCGATAGCCAGGTATCGAACAAGCAGATTCGTTGAACGTCCGCGCGCGGGAGAACCGACCTGAAGGCGCAGCCAAACACGTAGGCTGCGCAGAGGAATAGCATGAGTTCGATGTCCGTGGCGCCGCCAAGGGTCCCCGTCGGCGCCATGTAGAACTGGCGATAGAGCAGGAACCAGAGCGCGACATTGCCGATGCTGGCCAACGTCAGGAACGCCCACCACCAGGCCAGAGGACGTGACGGCCCCTGCCACAGCATTCTCATCGACCACTCCGCACGTTACCGGACTGACACCAAACCTTCATCTTAGCGTCACGAAACGGTGCACGCGAGAGGCGACTTGTTCGGGCAGTAGCTACCTTTGCTCAGCGTGTTGCCAACGTCCATCGCGAGACCATCAAGGCTCTCGCGGAGCACATAGCGGCGGCCGGGCTGGACCATCCCGACCAGTTGCGCCCGCATCATTGCATGCGGCGCGTCTGCGCTGACCGCATCGTCACGAATGACCCCGGGGTTGGAACGAAAAGCGTTCCATCCCCGGGTTTGTCTGAGCTTTTGGCCTCGGCCGACTACCGGCCCTTGCCAGAAGCGCCGGTCGACGGGCTACTTGCCGCCAAGCGCCTTGCAGTCCGGCGTCGTGCGTGACGGCAGACCCATCTTACGGAAGGCGTCCGGCGTCATGCCGAGCGTCTGGGTGACATTGTCGACACGGCCGACCATCTTGTTCGACAGCGTGCCATCGGCGTTTGCGCTCACCTCGTTGATGAAAACCGAGCCCGTGGCCTGACGGTTCTCGTTGAGCGTGACGACACCCACCGGGGTCTGCAGCTTCAGCTTGGACAGCGAGGCGTGGAACTTCTTCTGGCCGTCGCCGAGGTCGCCCTTGACCTCGTTCAGTCCTGCGATCATGGCCAGCGTTGCCACATGGTAGCCGAGGCCGAACAGCGACGGCGAGGGAAGCCTCTTGTCCGCCGGGAACCCTTCCTGATAGGCCTTGACATAGGCCTGCCACTCCGGCGCTGGGTTATCGTTGGCGAATGGCCCCGATGTCGGCGTGCCGACGAGGGCGTCCTTGGCCTTGCCCTTGGAGCTGAGCACGGTCGGGTCGGCCATGATGGAGCCGCCGATAAGATTGGCCTTGCCGCCGGCCTGCTGGTACTGGTTGAGGAAGTTGATGGCATCCGTGCCGCCAACGCCGAGGTAGATGGCGTCGACATTGTCGGGCAGCTTGGCGATCACGCCGCCGAAATCGCCGGAGCCGAGCGGAACCCAGAGCCGCTCCACGATCTCGCCGCCGGCCTTGCAGAAATCGACCGCAAAGCCGAGAAAGTTCGTGTAGCCGAACGAATAATCGGCTGACACGGTTGCGACGCGCTTCCAGCCCTTCTTGTTCACGACATAGGCGCCCAGGCCCGTGCCCCACTGTGCGCCGTCCAGATTGAAGCGGAAGAAGTTCGGCGACGGGTCGACCCAGGTGGTCTCCAGCGCGCCGGAGATCCCGTTGATCACGGTCTTGTCGGGAATCGTCTTGGAGTAGTCGCGCATGGCGATACCCTCCGAGCCCGAAAGCGGGCCCAGGATGATATCGACCTTGTCCTGCTCGATGAGCTTGCGCGCCATCCGCGTCGTGGTGGCAGGCGTCGTATCGGTGGCGGCAACGACTGTTTCGATCTTCTTGCCGCCGGCCAGCTTGAGCGCCAGCTCGACGTTGCGCACGCCGTCCGCGCCGCCGGCCGCAAAGGCACCCTCGAGGGCAACCAGGATGCCAACCTTGATCGTGTCTTGCGCGACCGCTGCACCTGGCAGCATCAACGCCAGGGCGGTAGCCGCCCCGATGAGTTGCTTCATGTCGAATCCTCCCAAGGATCGATGACTGTCCGTGGCTCGTTCCGCCACCGCTCGTCCGCCCGCCAGTTGAACTGCCGCGACGGTCCTAAAGGCTCTAGCCTACAACGCGCACCCCCAACTACATCACACCGCCTCGAAACGGCCAACTGCGCCGATATCCTTGCGTCTCTTTATTTCCCGCGCCTCGACGCGGCATGGCTTGATGAAAGCGGGCGGTTGCCGTTTGAGCGCATTTTGCGCACCGCACCCGCGGCTGCTTGCCACGCAAGCGCAATCGAATATATTTGTGATAGATGGCATCAACAGAATGCCCCTGGGAGGATGTTTGAGTGAAGCTGTGGCCGTGCTCCATGGCGCATTCGGCCGCGTCTGCCTCTACTCCATGGATCGCACGATGGTGCCGCACGCCCATCGCGAAGGGCACCTGTTGTTCCATGTCCAGGGCGGCCCCGCCGAAGTCTATGTCGATGGATGCGCCATTCCATTGGGCCCGGGTCAGGCCGTCGCCGTAAGCCCATGGCAGACGCATTTCTACAGTCAACCCGTCCCGGGCGATCAGACCATAGTGCTGGTGCTCTACATTCGGCCGACCTGGTTCAGGAACGCAATCGGCAGTAGGGCGTCGGCATTGCGATTTGGGTGCGGGGCGCTGGAGGTATCTCACGTCCTCGGTCGGCTTATGGACGTGAGCGCGATGCTCGATCGCAATCAGGATGATCCCGCGATCAACGATTGGCTGCTGGCCCTTACCGAATACTGCTTCGACAAGTCCTGGCACGGCAGCGACGCCGTTGGGCGCTGCCCGGGCATTCATGACTTTCGGCTGCGCAAAGCGATCCAGCTCCTGGAGCAGCGGGTGTCCGAGCCGGTCGAGCTAGACGCAGTCGCGCGGGAGGCAGGCCTGTCGCGGCCCCACTTCTACAAGCTGTTCCGCCAGCAGGTTGGTGTTACACCACACATCTATCTGAACTCCCTGCGGATGGAGCGCGCAATCGACCGGTTGACCGGAACCAACGAGGCTGTCGCGGCGATCGGCCTCGATCTGGGCTTTTCCAGTCAGGCAAGCTTCTCGCGGTTCTTCATCGCCAATGGCGTCGTCCCGCCCAGCGCCTATCGGCGCAGTGCGCAGATCGCTTATTCCCAATGAACCATATGTTGGCTTCCAATGTGCGCAAGTCAGTGAAATCATTAGACTGTCGGATACGACCGGTGCGGCCGAAGCGGCTATTGTGTCGAACAAGCATGTGGCAACTGCTGGCAGCATGGGCACCTTACACAGTTTCATCGCGCGCTATCCGATCTGGGCCATCGCGATCCTTGTGCTGATCGTCGCTCTGGCGTGGCTCATCGTTGCGCCCTGGCCGCCGGGCCTCGAGGAGGCCATGGGGCGCAAGCGGGTCTTCCTGAACGCGATCCTGTCCGGCATCACGCTCGGTGCGCTCTATTTCCTGGTCGCGTCCGGCTTCACGCTGGTGTTCGGACTGATGCGCAATGTCAACCTCGCGCACGGCTCGCTGTACCTCCTGGGCGGCTACATCGGCTACGGCGTGGCCGACGTCACAGGCTACTGGCTCCTCGCGTTTCCGGTCGTCTTCATTCTCGTCGGCGCGCTCGGCTTGCTGCTGCAGCATCAGGTGTTTCGGCGCATGGAGGGGGAGGAATTGCGCCAGACAATGGTCACGATCGGCATATCGATCGTGCTGGCTGACCTGATGCTGTGGTTCTGGGGCGGCCAGAGCTATCAGCTGCTCTCGCCGGACTGGCTGAGCGGCCCGACGACGCTTCCGCTCGTCAGCTCGATCCGCCCCAATGGTGAGGCGGTGTACCTGTCCTATCCTCTGGTCCGTATCGCGATCCTAATCGCCGCGATCGTGATCGGTTTGGCCATGTGGTTCGTGCTCAACCGCTCGCGGCTTGGCATGCTGATCCGGGCTGGCGTCGACGATCGCGATATCCTCGCAGCATCGGGCGTGCGCATCCAGTACGTGTTCCTGGCCGTGTTCGCCTTCGGTGCCGGCATGGCGGGCATGGCCGGTATCGTCGGCGGCACGTTCCAGTCCCTCTCACCGGGCGAGGACACGCGCTTCCTGCTCGCCTCGCTCGTGGTCGTCATCGTAGGTGGAATGGGCTCGATCCCGGGGGCCGCGCTCGGCGCCGTCATCATCGGCCTTGCCGAGCAGGTCGGCCTTGTCTACGCGCCCACCTATTCGGTGGTCTTCACATTCCTGATCATGGCTGCCGTCCTTGCGTTCCGTCCGCAGGGTCTTCTCGGGGCCAAGCACTGACATGGCGCAGGTCCTGCCCGTAACCGCACCGGCAAGGCTGATGGTGTTGGAGGGGATCCCGGCGCCGGTCTGGGTGATCGGTCTGTTGCTGTTGTTGATGCCGGCCTTGGCCAGCAACTTCGTCCTGTTCCAGATCTTCGGCTGGAGCTTCATCCTCGGAATGATCGCCCTGTCTCTGATGGTGCTGGCCGGCTATGGCGGGATGGTGAGCCTGATCCAGATGACGGTTGGGGCTCTTGCCGGCTACGTGGTGGCGATCCTTGGCACCAGCGGCGTGCCACAGATCAGCCTGGGTTGGCCGTGGTGGCTGCATATCCCGCTCGCGATCCTGGTCGCGACCCTGTTTGGAACGCTGGTCGGCGCCCTCGCGGTTCGCACCGAGGGCATCTACACGATCATGATCACGCTGGCGATCGCCGCCGCGTTCTTCTACTTCACCCGCCAGAACTATGGGATCTTCAACGGCTACACCGGGTTCAACAACGTCGTCCCGCCGGCCCTGTTCGGCGTCGACTGGCGCCAGCCGGTGCCATTCTACTATCTGACGCTCGGCTGCGCGACGCTGTCCTATCTGGCGGTGGTGTGGATGGCGCGCACACCGTTCGGGCTGGCACTGCAGGGCGTGCGCGACAACCCGCGGCGCATGAGTGCGCTCGGCTTCTCGGTCACCGCCCATCGCATACTGGCCTACTCGTTCGCGAGCGTCATTGCCGCGGTCGGCGGCATCCTGCTCGTCTGGCAGAATGCCCAGGTCGTTCCCGGAACGGCCGGCATCCCGCAGGTGATCGACATTCTGGTGATTGCCGTCGTCGGTGGTCTCAAACGTCCGATCGGCCCATTCATCGGGGCGCTCATCTACGCGCTGCTCAGCGTGTTCTCGTCCGACATTCTGCTGGCGTTCGGGATGTCAGGAGAGCGGTTCAAGCTCGTCGTTGGGTTGGGCTTCCTGGCTGTCGTGTTCTTCTCCCCGGATGGCGTGCTGGGGTTGTGGGAGCGCTGGCGTGCGCGGCCGCAGGGGAGCGGCCGTGACCTGCGGCCCGCAAACAGGGAGGCGCGGCCATGATGCCCTCTGTCGCCGAGCGCCTGAACGCGGCGGGCTCCGCCAACGCCCTGGAGCTGCGCGGTGTCACGCGCCTGTTCGGCGCGCTCGCTGCACTCACCGATGTCACCCTCAATGTGCGTCCAGGCGAGCGCCGCGCCGTTCTCGGCTCCAACGGCGCCGGCAAGACGACGCTGTTCAACTGCGTCACCGGCGACTTTCCGCCAAGCTCGGGTACCATTCGCTTCTTCGGCGAGGATGTGACGAATTTTCCGCCGCACGAGCGCATCCGCCGAGGCCTTCGTCGCACCTACCAGATTTCCGCGCTGTTCACCGGCCTGTCGGTGCTCGACAACGTCTATCTCGCCTGCCGCGGCGTCTCGCGCGGGCGCTTTTCGTTGATCCGCCCGCGCGCCGGCGACACCCTGCTGCAATCGGCAGAAGGCCTGATCGAGGCCGTGCACCTGCAGGACGTGCGCGATCGCCTGGTGGGTGAGCTGAGCCATGGCCAGCAGCGCCAGCTCGAGATTGCCTTGGCGCTGGCCGGCGCGCCGCGCTTCATCCTGTTCGACGAGCCGGCCGCGGGCCTGTCGCCCAAGGAGCGGGCGGAGCTGATCGAGATACTCACCTCGATGCCGGCGCACATCGGCTTCATCATCATCGAGCACGACATGGACGTGGCGCTGCGCGTCGTCGAGAGCGTGACGATGCTGCACAACGGCCGCATCTTCAAGGAGGGCCGCCCCGAGGAGATCGAGTCCGACGGCGAGGTGCAGGAGCTTTACCTCGGAGGCGGTCATGGCTGATCGCATCGGTGCCCGCCCGGGTGGCACGCCTGTGCTGGAGATCAGGGGCCTCAACGTCTTCTACGGTCGCTCGCACGCGCTGCAGGGCGTCGACCTCACGCTCCGGCAGGGTGCCCTGTCTGTGGTGGGCCGCAACGGCATGGGCAAGACCACGCTGTGCAAAGCCATCATGGGGCTGGTGCGCGCCTCCAGCGGCTCGATCCGCTTCGGCGGCGAGGAGTTGATAGGCCGCGCGCCGACCGACATCGCCCGCCTCGGCATCGGCTACGTGCCGCAGGGTCGTCGCCTGTGGCGCACGCTCACGGTGGACGAGCACCTGCGGCTCGTTGCCGGCGAGCGCCGCGGCGCCTGGAC
>JBGGME010000423.1:0-2878 GCA_041288195.1 Hyphomicrobiaceae bacterium | reverse complement strand
CTTGCGATCGGGCGTATAGCGATAGAGCACGGCGGGCGGCTCCTTGCCGGCATGGGATCGATCATCGCGAACGTAGACCCATAGCCGCCTGTCAACGGGCACCGAAGTTTCCGCAGATGTGGGCTTCCAAAATTCCCTAGTTTGGCGGGATTGGGAGTGGCCGGTGATCAGCCGAGCTCGTGATCGGATTTGGCCTTTCCTGGCGGTCGGCCGCGCCGCTTTGGGGCGGGCGGCGGGGTGATGAGGGCTTTCGACCTGACGTGCTCGGGCACGAGGTCGGCATGCTGGCGCAGGCGGTAGCTGGAGCCTTCGATCTGGATAACGACGGCGTGGTGGAGCAGGCGGTCCAGAAGCGCCGTGGCGACCACGGGATCGCCGAAGACCTCGCCCCATTCGGCAAAGCCGCGGTTCGAGGTGAGCATCATGGCGCCCTTTTCGTAACGGGCGTTGACGAGCTGGAAGAAGAGGTTGCCGCCGCCGGGCACGACGGGCAGGTATCCGATTTCGTCGACGACCAGGAGCGAGGCACGGCACAGATAGCGGATGCGCTCGCGCAACGTGCCCTCGCGTTCGGCCTTGGCGAGCGAAGCAATGAGGTCTGCCAGGGTGGAGAAGGCGACGCTGCGTCCCGCCTTTACCGCCTCGACCGCGAGGGCGATGGCAAGATGGCTCTTGCCCGTGCCGGGCGGGCCCAAGAGGTGCACGACCTCGGCACGGTCGATGAAGGTCAATTCGGCCAGCGCCAGGATGCGGTTGCGTTCGAGCGAAGGCTGGAAGGTGAAGTCGAAGCCGGCGAGCGTCTTGATGGTGGTCAGCCTGGCCAGCAGCAGCGCCGTCTTGATGCGGCGGTTCTCGCGGACTGTCAGTTCCTCGACGAGCAGTTGATCGAGGGCTTCGATGCCGTCGATCTCGCCCTGCTCGATGCGCCGGAAGGTGGCGTCCAGGACCTCGAGGGCGCGTGGCATTCTCAGCGCGACAAGGCTCTTCTTGATGCTGTCGAGGGTGGTCGGCTTGGCATGGAAGGTCATGACCGACCTCCGGCCGTGTTCGTGGCGCCGACGGCCAAGCGCTCGCCGACCGCCTGATAGAAGGCCAGCGATCGGCGGGCGACGTGATCACCCCGGCGGCCGATCGGGACGGTGTCCTCATAGCCGCGCCGCATCGCCCGTGCGGTCGCGCCCTGCCGATGGCCAGGATCGATCCGATATTGGCGCCGGCCCTCCAGGATCGGATGCGTGGCGACAAGACGTCCGCCGTCCAGGATGCGGATCACATCCGGCAACTGATGCACCTCGACGACGCGGCGGGTGCGGTCGGGAACGCTGTAATAATTGCCGCCGATCGAGACGAGCCCTTCGTGGCTGACGCGCCGTTCAAGCTTGAGCAGCGCGTCGAAGGGGGTTGCGGGCTGGCGCTGCAGATCGAGCTGCTCGGCCGCAAAGGCCTCCGAGACGATCCGCTGCGTCGTGGCGTGGAGCCGGACATTGGCGACCGTATCGAGCCAGTCCTGCAGCTGGGCGTTCAGATCGTCGAGGTTGCGGAACGACCGGGCCAGGAAGAAGTCCTTGCGGATATAGCTGAACGGACGTTCCACCTTGCCCTTGGTCTTGGCCCGATAAGGTCGGCAGGCGCGCGGGTGGAAGCCGTAGTGCCGGGCCAGAGCCAGGAGCGAGCGGTTGTAGACGATGTGCCCTTCGCCGTCCTCGCCCGTCACGGCCGTCTTCATGCGGTCGTAGAGGATCTCGATCGGCACGCCGCCGATCGCTTCGAAGGCCGCCATGTGACAGCGCAGGAGCGTCTGCAGATCCTGATGCAGGACAAAGCGGGCGACGATATGCCGGGAATGACCGAGCACCAGCGAGAACAGCCAGACGATCCGGGTGACGCCCGGCTCGTCCTCAAAGCGCGTGGCGAAGCGGGCGAAGTCGACCTGCGCCTGATGGCCGGACGGCGTCTCGAAGCGAACCTCGAAGGGCTTCGGCCCGTCGCTCGGCCGGATCGCGGCGACGAAGCGCTTCACCGCGGTGTAAGCGCCGGTATAGCCGCGCTCGCGCAGCTCGCGCGTCAATCGCGTTGCGGTCAGCTCCGGGAAAGCCGCCATCCGCTCGCGCAGATACTCGATGTAGGGGGCGAGCTTGTTCGGCCGGCCGACCTGGCGTGGTCCATAGACCGGCAGTTCCAGGCCACGCTCGATGTATTTGCGAACCGTCTTCGGATCACGGCCGGTGCGGCGCGCGATCGCGGTCACAGACAGTCCCTGGCGGTGAAGATCCAGGATCATCATCAATTCTCCAAGCTGGACCACCGCCGCCCCCGTCCGAATCATGTCGGACGGAATGGTCAGCGACGGAGGGAAAGCCTGGAGGTCGGGGGCGCGCCCCCCACCTCCAGGCCAGGGCGCCAGCCAGGGAATTTTCGCTGCCCACATTCAGGGAGAATTCAACGCCCAGCGACACGCGGAGTGCCGTTTCCCGCCGGGTCCTTGCGTGCGCTACGGTGACCTCGAACGTCCGACGATCGACGCCTTTGGCGTCACCTGGCAGATCGTTAACCACTTCCCGCATCAGATCGATGTCGCGGCCGCCGGCGCTACCGCCGAATGTTCCCGATCTGGAACGTTCGGCCTTTCGTTGCCGCTGGGTTGCGCGCACTGTGGTTCGAGGGGGAGAGCTTCCTACTGCCCGATCACGCCCTCAAGATTGTCGCGCGTGGCGCGAAGCAGGATGGCGCTGCGGCTATGGCGGAGCCATGATCGTCGGCGTCCCGCAGCTCGATCCGGAACAAGGCGTCGTAGGTGCCGTGGAAGCCGGCGGCCGCGGAGGTGGCGGCGTTGCTGGCGTCACTGTGGGCGATGGCGCAGCAGAAGATGGATTAGCCA
>JBGGME010000422.1:0-25758 GCA_041288195.1 Hyphomicrobiaceae bacterium | reverse complement strand
GTGCCGGGCTATCGCATCGACGATCGCCTGCGCGAGATCCACTACGGCCATTGGGAGGGCGAGCTGTGGACGGAGCTGCCGGCCAAGGACCCGGAGGGTTTCGCCAGGCGGGAAGCCGACCGATGGGGCTGGCAGCCGCGCGGCGGCGAGAGCTATCGCGCGCTGTCGGAGCGCGTGGCACGGTGGGTCGGCGAGATCGATTGCGACGTGGTGGTGGCCGCGCACGGCGGCGTCATGCGCGTGTTGCGCGGCCTGCTGCTGGGGCTCGAGCCAGCCGAAATCTTCCTGCTCGACGTGCCGCAGGACAAGGTTCTGGTCTTCGAAGCCGGCAGCGCCCGCTGGCTCTGACGCCGACCGTGGCGGACGGATTGCCCGTGCAACGGGCGCGGCTGCTTCCTGCGGCCCTACTCGACCTTGGATTTCTTCGACTTCTTGGCGTACTTGCCGGGCACGCACTTGCCTTGGCCGGCGTCCCAGATTTCCTTGCCGACCTCGCAGCCCATCTTGCTCTTCTTGGCAGCGGCGGGCTGGGTGAAGGACACGGCCGCCAATGCGGCCAGCCCGAGCACGACGATCATTGAACGCATTACTACCTCCGTTGCGCGCTTCTTTGTCTGTGTTGCCCCTCCAGGAGGCACTTTCATAGGCGGTAGCTACACTCGTTGTCATCAGGATTGTCATCAGGATTCGGTATCCTGCGAGGCGGCGCGTGACCGCCGGGCCACAGGCGCGCGCCTCGGCGACAGGGCGTTGCCCGCAAAGCGAAAAAACGTCTGGTGCCGCGGCGCGCGACGCACCTAGATAGGGCCGTTCTCGCTGGCGGGATTTCGGAGACGATCGCGGGTGACGCGCGGCACCGAGGGGAAGGAGCACGCTATGAAGTCCTGGCCGCGCAGACTGCTCTGGTCGGCGGCGCCGCTGGCAATTGCTGCCTCGCTTCTGGTCGCGCCTGCAGGCCGCGCCATGGCCCAGGCCATCGCCGAGCAGCTGGCAACTTGCAAGAAGGAGGGCGGCGGCCTGTCGACGCGGATTGCGGCCTGCACCTGGATCATCGACAAGGCCAAGCACAACGAGGACATCCGTATCGAGGCACATTTGCATCGCGGCGTGCTGCACGAGCGCGCGGGCGACAAGGAGGCCGCGATCAAGGACTACAGCGACGTGATCGCGCTCGATGCCGGCAACGCGCTCGCCCATTTCAACCGCGGCAACGTCCACGACCAGCAAGGCGACCACGACCGCGCGATCGCCGACTACACACAAGCCATCAAGATCGATGCCACCGACGCCGACGTGTTCAACAACCGCGGCCAGACCTACGAGTACAAGGGCGAGTACACCCTGGCGATCACCGACTACACGGAATCGATACGGCTCAACCCCAAGAATGCGGGCGCCTTCTTCAACCGCGGCAGCGCCTACGAGCAGCTCGGCGAGCACGATCGCGCCATCGCCGACTATTCCGAGTCCATCAGGCTCGACGCGAGCGACCCCGAGGTCTTCAACAGCCGCGGGCAGGCCTACGACTACGTAGGCAACCACGATCTGGCGATTGCGGACTACAACCAGTCGATACGCCTCAGCCGGGACAACCCCCGCTCGTACTTCAACCGGGGCGTGGCGCATGCCAACAAGGACGACTACAAGGCGGCCGTCGCCGATTTCGACGAGGCCATCCGGCTCGATCCCAGGGACGCCGACGCCTACCTGAGCCGCGGCGCCATGCATGAGGAGCTCGGCAATGCGGCCGCCGCGCGCGCCGACTACGCGAAGGCGCTAGAGATTCTGCCCGAGCACGAGGATGCCCGGGAGTCGCTTGCGCGACTGGGAAACTAGAGGCGCGATTCCCACGCCTGCCGCGCGAGAGCCCTCCAACGAGAAACGGCCGGAGCGTAGGCTCCGGCCGCCGAATTCCCTGAAGCGGGAAAGAGAAGCGCGTTACTTCTTGTTCCGCGCGTCCATGCACTTGCGGGTCTTCTTGCTGTAGTACATGTAGGTGCCGCACTTGCCGGCCTTGCTGCGGGCCTTCTTGCCCTTCTTCTTCTTCTTGCCTTTCTTGGCCTTGGCCTTCTTCTTGGCCTTCTTCTTGGCCTTCACCGTGTCGGTGATGTTGTCGGTGCCGGGCTGAGAGCCCGGGCCCATCAACGTAGCAGCCTGCAGCTCGGGCAGCGGCGAGAACGCAATGGCAATCGCCAGAGCCAGAGCCGTGATGAGGGTCTTCCTGATTCGCATTTCCGAGTACCTCCCGTTCCACAAATCGCGGTCCCGCAAAACACGATGCAGGCCCCCCTGCCCCGTGTGCGACAGCGCGTCGGCGAGACTAGGCAGAGCTAGATGAACGGCAGATGACTGGACCGTTGTCGGATCAGGCTCGTGGCCGATCAGCCACTATTTTTCCGCCGAAGGTAAACAAAGTTACTGCGCCATGCGCCTTCGCAACCGCGAAATAGTCCCGACCCGCACGCCCTGCGTTGCGGACCTATCAAGCTCTCGCTATTAAGCTTTTTGCGCCGCAAGACGGACGCGCTCGCCATGTCCCACAATACGTTCGGCCACCTGTTTCGCGTTACCACCTGGGGCGAGAGCCACGGGCCGGCGATCGGCTGCGTCATCGACGGCTGCCCGCCGGGCATTGCGCTGACGGCAGATGAAATTCAGGTTTTCCTGGATAAGCGCCGGCCCGGAAAATCGCGCTTCACCACGCAGCGCCGCGAGCCCGACGAGGTGCGCATCCTGTCCGGGGTGTTCACGGACGACGCCGGCCGCCAGGTCACCACCGGCACGCCGATCTCGCTCGTCATCGACAATGTCGACCAGCGCGGCAAGGACTATGCGGACATCAAGGACAAGTTCCGGCCTGGCCACGCCGACTTCACCTACCTCGAGAAATACGGCATCCGCGACTACCGCGGCGGCGGACGCTCCTCCGCGCGCGAGACGGCGATGCGGGTGGCTGCCGGGGCGATCGCGCGAAAAGTGATCCCCGGCGTCGCTGTCCGCGGCGCGCTCGTGCAGGTCGGCAAGCACAGGATCGACCGCGCGCGCTGGAGCTGGGGCGAGATCGACAACAACCCCTTCTTCTCGCCCGACGCCGGCATCGTCGACACCTGGTCGGCCTACCTCGACGAGGTGCGCAAGGCCGGCTCCTCGGTCGGCGCCGTGATCGAGGTGGTGGCCGAGGGCGTGCCGTCAGGCTGGGGCGCGCCGATCTACGGCAAGCTCGACCAGGACTTGGCCAGCGCCATGATGAGCATCAACGCGGTCAAGGGCGTCGAGATCGGCGCCGGCATGGCAGCGGCCGAGCTCACGGGCGAGGACAACGCCGACGAGATCCGCATCGGCAACGACGGCCGGCCGCAGTTCCTCTCCAACAACGCCGGCGGCATCCTCGGCGGCATCTCGTCGGGCCAGCCCGTCGTCGTGCGCTTTGCCGTCAAGCCGACCTCGTCGATCCTGTCGCCGCGGCGCACCATCGACCGCTTTGGCCACGACACCGAGATCTCCACCAAGGGCCGCCACGACCCCTGCGTCGGCATCCGCGCCGTGCCGGTCGGCGAGGCCATGATGGCGATCGTGCTGGCCGACCACTTCCTGCGCCACCGCGCGCAGGTCGGGTCGAAAGAGTGATCGCGAGCGTCTCGCGGCGGCTCGCCGCAGTGCCGGCGTACAGCTACCGCGCCGATCCGGCAGTGCCCGCGTTCCCCGACGACAAGGTGCTCGTCGTCTTCGACGGCGTGTGCGTGCTGTGCTCGGGCTTCGCCAAGTTCATCCTGAAGCGCGATCGGGCCTTTGCCTTCCGTATGACCACGGCGCAATCGCCGCTCGGCCAGGCGCTCTACCGCCACTACGGCCTCGACACCGAGGAGTTCGAGACCAATCTCGTCATCGCCGGCGGCCGCCCCTACGCCAAGCTCGACAGCGTCGCCGTTGCCGGAGCGCGCCTGGGCGGGGCGTGGCGCATGCTTGCGGTTCTGCGGTTGCTGCCCCGACCTCTCGCCGACTGGCTCTATGATCGCGTGGCGCAGAACCGATATGCCTTGTTCGGCCGCACCGACAGCTGCATGATCCCGCCGCCCGAGTGGCGCGAACGGTTCATCGAGTGAGTGGAAGGACGCCATGGCCGCAAAGCCCGATGTGCAAGCCCTGCTGTTCGACGTGTTCGGCACGGTGGTCGACTGGCGCGCGAGCATCATCGACGACCTGACCGCGTTCGGCGCCAGGAAGGGCCTCGAGGCCGACTGGGCGCAGTTTGCCGACGACTGGCGCGGCCTCTACCAGCCGGCCATGGACGAGGTGCGCTCGGGCCGCCGAGCCTGGACCATCCTCGACGTGCTGCATCGCGAGAGCCTGGACAAGCTGATCGCCAAGTACCGCCTCACGGGCCTGAGCGAGGCCGACAAGGACCACATCAACAGGGTGTGGCACCGGCTCAAGCCCTGGCCCGATACTGTCGAGGGCCTGACGATGCTCAAGTCGCGCTACATCATCGGCACGCTGTCGAACGGCAACGTCGGTCTGCTGACCCGCATGGCCAAGTTCGGCGGTCTGCCCTGGGACGTGGTGCTCGGCGCCGAGACGGCGCGCGCCTACAAGCCGCTGCCGCAGGCCTATCTCGCCAGCGCCGAGCTGCTCAATATCAAGCCCGCCCAGCTGATGCTGGTGGCGGCCCACAACGGCGACCTCGCTGCCGCCGCGAGCTGCGGCCTGGCGACCGGCTTCGTCGCCCGCCCCAAGGAATACGGCCCGCACCAGGCCCGAGACTTCAAGGCCGAGCGCGAGTGGGACGTCGTCGCCGACAGCTTCGTCACCCTCGCCAAGGCGATGGGGTGTTGAGTGTCATACCGGGGCTTGTCCCCGGTATCCAGCCATCCGCAAGCGCCGGAGCAAGTTGAGAGTTGGATCCCGGCGACAAGCGCCGGGATGACACCAAGAGCCTCAGGAGAAACCGATGACCCAATCCGTGCATGACCTGATCGTGCGCCAGCATCACACGGCCGTGAGCTGCAACGACTGGGACAGGATGAAGTCGTTCTTCGTCGACCTGTTGGGCTTCAAGATCCTGGGCGAGATGGAGAACCGCAACGAAGCGGATCTGAGCAAGGTCACGGGCATGCCAGGGGCCGCCTGCCGCTGGGCGATGCTGGAGCTCGGCGGCTACCACATCGAGCTCTTCAAGTGGCTCACGCCCGAGGGCAAGCCCGTTCCGATCCGCCAGTGCGACCATGGCCTCACCCACATCTGCTTCCAGGTCAAGGACGCGCAGGAGGCGCACCGGCGCATGGTCGCGGCCGGCTACGAGCCGCTGTCGGAGGTGCTCTCGCTGCGCGGCGGACGCGCCAAGCCGTTCTACTGCCGCGGCCCCGAGGGGATGATCGTCGAGTTCGTGGAGTATCCGTTCGGCGCGTGACGCCGCGCCGGGCGACTGGACCGCACGCTCAATTGTATTGCCGGCCACCGGTGAGCCACGCCCGATGCGCGAGGCAGCGCGGGCCGAGCTGTGACGGGCTGAGCTCTCTTCTCGGTGAATCGCTCCCGGCAATTGGGTATTTCCACGGATGGATCGGGCGCAATGCACCTGATTGCAACGCCAGATGCATTTGGAGGCGAAATGCGAATCGATCCGGCCCTACTGAGCACGATCTCAGCACTCGCCGGAGCGCTCATAGGCGGCGGTGCCTCGCTGACTGCTGCCATCTACACCCAACGCTACCAGGATCGACAGCAGCGCGTTGCGCGTGAAACCACGAAGCGGGAGGCGGTTTACGCCGACTTCATAATGAGCGCTTCGAAATTGCTTCTGGACGCCTACGTCCATGACGGCATCAATCTGAACGGCGATGGACAGCACCTGATCGGACTTGCAAACCGCATGCGGCTCTTTGCTCCGCCAAACGTCATCGACAGAGCCGAGGCGGTGATCAAAGGGCTTATCGAAATCTCGCTGAAGCCGAGCATGGACCTTCGCAAACTCGCGATCGAGGAGGCGTCAAAGAAACCCGACGCCGACCTGCTGCTACCGTTCAGCCTGGCCTGTCGCGCGGACCTGGACAGCGTGCACAGAACCGTCCTGTAGTCGACGCAAGCATCTCGACGGTGGGCCCGGCTCAAGCGTGGGCGGACCGTTCCTGCACCGGCAGCGTCACGGTCACGATCAGCCCGCAAGGGCTGCCGTTGGCGAGCTCGATCGTCCCCCCATGCGCGTGCACAACGTCGCGGGCAATCGTCAGGCCCAATCCGACGCCGCCGGTCTCGCGGTTGCGCGAATTTTCCAGCCGCCGAAACGGCGCGAAGGCTTCCGACTGCATGTCTGCCGGGATGCCCGGCCCTACGTCGCAAACGCGCACGGTTGCAGATTGCGGCGTGGTCGCGAGAAGGACGGTTGCTTCGCGCCCGTATTTCACCGCGTTGTCTATGATGTTGGTCATGGCGCGCTTCATCATGACGGGCTGGCACGTGAGACGCGCGTGGTCAGGACCTGCGTAGGCCACCTTGGCGCCGCGGTCGCTCAGATCGTCGCAAACGCTGATGAGCAGGCTGGCCACGTCGATGGTGCGGCTGGCCTCGCCCTTGGCGTCGCCGCTGGCAAAGGAGAGGGTCGCCGAGACGATGGCTTCCATCTCGTCGATCTCCTTCGTCAACTCCCGTCTCTGGCAATCGTCGTCGATGCTCTCGAGGGCGAGCTTGAGCCGCGTGAGCGATGTGCGCAGATCGTGCGACATGGCCGCCAGCATTTGCGTGCGCTCGTCGACAAAGCGCTTGAGCCGCGCCTGCATGTCGTTGAAGGCATTGGCGATGGCCGCAAACTCGCCGAGCCCCTGCGGGGAGATCGGCACCGGCTCGCGCTCTATGCCGAGGCGCTCGGCGGCATGGGTCAGTTGGCTCAGCGGGGAGAGAATGCGCCGTGCGGTGAAGACCGAAAGCGCCACAACGACCAGGGTGCCCCCGAGCAGGTGGGCGAGCGGCCACAGCTCCATGCTGTGGCCGGCCCGACCATGCCGCGGCGCAAGGGTGAGCCACGTGCCATCGAGACCTTGCAGCGCGAGGCTAAAGTGTCCGGGAACGGCGATGTCGGGCTCGACCTCCTGCAACGGTCCGGTAGGCCGAGCCCTCTGCAAGTCTCCGGGCGTCAGCCCAATGGTGGTAACAGGCCGCACCGGCGGCCTACCGGGGGGGCCCATGGGGGGGCCGAAGCCGATCGAGAGATGCAGATCCTTGACGCGACCGTCGAGGGCCTGACGCAGCGTGGCCTTGATGCGCTCTTCCATCGGATGGGGCCGCCGATCCTCGGTCCGCATCGTCGGGCGGTCGGGCTGCCACGACAGGGAGAGCCATTGCGAGGCGCCCAGCGCCTGCAGGGTTTCGTTGCGCTGCCGGCTGGGACCGGAGAAGCCCGCACTCGCGGCTCGCTCGGCGGCGGCAGAGAGCCAGCGTAGCCCGAACAGCGTTGCCTGCGGCTCGGGCCGCAGCAGGAACTGCAGGACCGCAAATACCTGAATCGTCAGGAGGCTGACGAGGATGGCTGCCGCAATCCGCGTACTGACCCGAAACCGGCCCCAGAGACGTTCGAACAATCCTCGGATCGGCCACATGCCACACACCTCCCTCGGAAACTGCGTCGTGAGTGCCGGCGGGCAGGGCGCGCGTGCACATAGCTGCACTCGTCAACAAGACGGAAGCGGTGGGAATGTGGCAGGCGGCTTCTGTCTGAGCCGGCACTTGGCTCGATCTCTCGAGGAATTCTGTAACAGACCGTTACATTCCGAAATCTGCCGGTCATCCGAGAACGCGCGGGCATGACTTAGACTGCAACGATCGAGACGGGGATCTGCGATGCTGACAGCACGTTTCGGCCGCGCGTTGACGCGACCATGTTTTCGCCGCCTGGCCGCAAGCCTGGTGCTCACCGCAACCGCGCCGACAATGGCCGGGGCACAAGTGGCGCCGCAGCCAGGGGCCACTCCTGCACAGATGATGGAGCGCATGTGTGCCGACCACGACGCCCATTTTGCGGCGCGAATGGCATTCCTCGAAGCCAAGATAGGTCTCGAGGCGGCACAGCGCCCAGCGTGGGAAGCCTTTGTGGGGGCCATGCGCGCGGCCGAAAAGCCGATCCGCGACATGTGCCAATCGCCGCCGCCGCCCTCGGCAGACGATCCCGTAGCACAGCTCGAAGCCTTGGATCGCCGGGAGATTGCGCGCGCTCAGATGCAAGAAGGGCAGCGTGCCGCTGTTGCGCGCCTCAGGAGCGCGCTGGCGTCGGACCAGCAACGCCGGCTGGCGGAGGTGATCTTGCGGCAGGGCCCCTGGCCGCGGCCAGGTCCGCCAGGACCACCCGGCGCCGGTCCACCAAACCACCCGCGCGGCTTTGGAACCTTGCCTCCGCTGCCACCGCCGCCGCGGTGAACCATTACCGTCATCCCTGGCGCATTTGCTAGTTACTACTGCGTCGCACAGGGGTGATGGAGGACGCCGGGCCGGACCCTCCCGTGCTTACCCCACGGACATACGGTCCGGCGTCCGCTCGACACATGGCTGGGAACAACCCACCACCGTGACGATGTTGCGCGCGTCCGCGACGACGAGAGATCGCGTCTGCGCGCTGCAAACGGATCGTCACTTTTTCGGCTGCTGCGATGGCGCCGGCGATTTCAAGGCTGCGTCGACATCGATTGTCCTGCATCCCTTGGCCTCGAGAGCCCGATTGGCCGCATCCGCCGCAGCGCGCTCCTTGGCGAGCTGCTCGAGCGCGGCAATGCCTGAGCCCTTCTCGCCGAATGAGCGCTGCAAGGCACTCCACAGATGGGGAGGCGGCGCGGCCTGCTCGGACTTGGCTTTTGCCTCGAGGGCTTTGATGCGCTCGACGTAGACGGCGATCGCACTTGCGAGGCGGGGACAGGGGGTCTGTTGCAGCTCCTTTGACACGGTCGCCTTGGAAGGAGGGCGCAACGAGAATTTCTGCCACGGCTCGGCTGGCACCGATCCGGCGCATGCGGCGAGCAGAAACGCCTGGACGCTCAGGCTGAATGGAAGTGACCGCCGCATGCATCGGGCCCCGGTTTGCAAACGCTTCGCCGCAAGCCCAGGGCTAGACAACCGGTTGGCGGAGAACGTGGCTGAAAGCCTCGAGTCGTGTAACGGGGCGTTACGGGGTTGCTGCGTTCGCGACCTTCGGCAAATGCCGACAGTCCAAGGAACGAGACAGAACGAATCCGATCTGCGCACGCCAGGGCTCAATAGCCATCGGCGCATCGGCTAGAACCTCGTGGAAGCCCCGAACCGGATCAACTGCTCGTCGTCGTAGGACTCTTTCTTGATGGCCTTTGCGACGTCGAGACGCAGCGGACCCAGAGGAGAGTTCCAGATCAGGCTGACACCGACGGAGCTTCGCCAGGCGCTCGAGTCGGCCAGGCAGACGCCGGGATAGGTCGTCACCCCGGTGCTGGAATCGTAGGTGCCAGGTTCATTGCACTTGGCGTTGAGAGCCTTGGCGCTCGCGCCCGCGCCGTAGAGCGACCCGGCGTCGACAAAGACAGCGCTCGAAATGCCGATGTCGCTCGGCACGAACGCAAGCGGGAAACGGAGTTCGGCGGTGGCCGCCCAGAAAGTGGTGCCGCCGAGCGCGTCGCCGGTCAACAAATCCCGCGGGCCAAGCCCGGAGCGCGAAAAACCGCGTATGGTCTCGCCACCTTTGTAATAGAGGTCGAGCATGCGGACATCCTCTCCCCCCCAACCCACAATGTGACCACCAATGGCACGTCCGACGAGAACGATCTTGTCGCTGATCGGGTAGTAGTATCTCGCTTCGACACTTGGCCGCACGTAGCGCACGTCACCCCCAAGGCCGGCGAACTCAGTGCCCATCTGGAGAAACCAGCCGCTCGTGGGGTTCTTGGGGTGGTTGCGGGTGTCGAAACTGAGACCGGTACCGATAGCGGAGGTCCAATACTGTCCCGCCGCCTCCTTGATCGCGCGCGACGCCGTCGACTCGACGTCGGCGATCTCGCCGTTGGAAAGCGTGTAGGAGGTGTTGAACCACAGGTTCTCGGAGATCGGGAACCCGAGCCGTACCGAACCTCCGCTGGTGCGGGTGCTATAGGGCTGGCTGTCGGAGACCGATGTCATCTTGTGGAAGAGATCGAACCCGGCAGCGAGGTTCTGGTCGAGGAAGCGAGGCTCCGTGAAGCCGAGGTCGACCTGCAAACGGTCGATCGAGCCACCGACCCTCAGGCGCAGGAACTGGCCGCGCCCGAGCAGATTGCGCTCGGTGAAGCTGATGTCGCCGATCACGCCCTCGCTGGTTGAATACCCCGCACCGAACGAGACCTCGCCGGTGGGCTGCTCCACCACCTCGACGTCGAGGACGACGTGATCGGGCGCGGAGCCGGCGCGGCGCTTGATGTCGACGGCCTTGAAGAACCCGAGCTGCTGCAGGCGCTTCTTGGCCTTGTCGACCATCAGCGGGTTGTAGGCGTCGCCCTCCGCCAGCCGGAACTCGCGCCGCACCACGTAGTCGCGCGTGCGCACGTTGCCGATGACGTTGATGCGCTCGATGTAGATGCGCGGGCCTTCGTCGATCACGTAGCGCACGTTGACGACGCGCGCGCCGGGCTCGCGGGCCGCCCGCGGACGCACGCGGGCGAAGGCTACACCCTGCTCGGAGACGGCGAGCGTCAGCCTCTCCACCGTCTTGTCCAGCTTGGACTGGTCGAAGGTCGCGCCGCTCTCGGTCAGCACCTCGCGGCGCAAGGCATCCGCATTGACGCTGGGCAGCGCCGATTCCAGGTCGATCGCGCCGAACTTGTACGGCACGCCCTCATCGACAACGAACGTGATGAAGAAGCCCGAGCCGTTCCGATCGAGCTCGGCCCCGGCCGAGACGATCTGGGCGTCGGCATAGCCGCTCTTGAGGTAGTACTGGCGCAGCAGCTCGCGATCGAGCATCAGCCGATCGGGATCGTAGATGTTGGTGCCCTTGAGGAAGTCGAACAGGCCCGACTGCGTGGTCGAGATGATGTCGCGCAGCTGGCTGTCGGAGAAGGCCCGGTTGCCGATGAAATTGATGGCCTTGACCTTGGTGGCCGCACCCTCGGCGATCTCGAACACGAGGTTGACGCGGTTGTCGGCGAGCTCGATCAGCTTGGGCTCCACGCTGGCGGCAAAGCGCCCCTGCCGGCGGTAGACGTCGAGGATGCGCTGCGCGTCGGCCTGGGCGCGGGCGCGGGTGAACACGCTGCGCGGCTTGAGTTGTGCCTCGCCCTCCAGCGTTGCCTTGTCGACCTCGCGATTGCCCTCGAAGGCCACCTGGGCGACGATGGGGTTCTCCACAACGGTCACGAGGACAGCGGCACCATCGCGCTCGATGCGCACGTCCGCGAACAGGCCGGTGGCGAACAGGGACTTGATGGACTGGTCGACCTTGCCCGCATCGTAGGCATCGCCGACGTTGAACTTGAGGTACGTGCGGACCGTCTCGGGCTCCAGTCGGCGGTTGCCGGAGACCTCGATGGTGCCGATGACATCAGCCGCCTGGGCAGACAGCGGCGCAGCCGTGCACACCGCCAAGGCCGCGACTGCAGCGAGCAGGACCTCGTGAACTGAGGCGTGCCGCCGCCACACGCTCATAGCCGCCACACCTAGCGCGACGGCGGCGAGCGCCAGATGGATGCCCATGCGGGCCGACGCCCACTCCAGGATCGCGGGCGCAAAGGGCGCGACGACCGCTAGCAGCCCCGCCGGGACCGCGGACCGGAGCAAACACGTCAGCCACCACTCGCGCTGCATTTAGTCCCCGTCAGGAATGCGCCCCATTTTGTCGGCGCACCTTAGGGATGAGCGTGCCCAAACCGATAACGCGGGCGTTTCAACAGGTAACAGCATGTTTCAAAGGGGAGCCTTTCCAGCTGCTCGAGGTGCGCCGACCCGGGACGCAGGGGCTTGAATGGCGCAAGGTGGACCTGGAGGAGGCCAGATCGGCTGCGGCGCGGGCAGCGCGAACTGCCGCTATCGGGGCACGCGTTTCGTCTGCGACGCAGGGCAGCGACGAGCCAGGCGAAGCCGGTCCTCGCGCCAGAGCACGCCGGTTTGCCGGCCACAGCCCTACGGCAATGGCGGCACAGCAACCGACGTCATTCGTCCATGGTCACGGCGGGGGTGAACAGATACCCGCTGTTGCGGACCGTCTTGATGATCACCGGGAGCTGAGGGTCGGGCTCGATCTTTCGGCGAAGCCTCATGACCTGCACGTCGATGCTGCGATCGAACAGGACGCTCGAGCGACCGCGAGCGAGATCCAGCAGCTGTTCGCGGCTCAGGATGATCTGCGGATGCTCGACAAAGGCTTGCAGCAACTCGAACTCGCCGCTGGTCAGCTCGACCAGCTCCCCGCTCGGAGAGCAAAGTGCGCGGTTGTGGACGTCGAGGCACCAATCGAGGAAACGGAAGACCGAATGCTGTCGCGCGCGCATCCCGGGCGGCAGACTGTTCACCCGCCGCAGCATAGCGCGGATGCGCGCCAGAAGCTCCCGTGGCTGGAAGGGCTTGCAAATGTAGTCGTCTGCGCCGAGCTCGAGACCGATGATGCGATCGGTTTCGCCGGCCACGGCGGTCAGCAGCACGATGGGAACCTCGCTTTCAGCGCGCAGCTTGCGGCAGAGCGCGAAGCCGTCGTCGCCTGGGAGCATGACGTCGAGCACGATGAGGTCGATGTTGCCGGCCTCGAACGCGTTGAACATTTCTTCGCCATCTTTGGACTGGCTGACGCGCAATCCTTGGGAAGTGAGAAAGCGGCAAAGCCCGGCGCGAATCCGCCGGTCATCGTCGACGATCAGAATGTGAAAGGAACGGCTCAAAGCCGGCTCCCGGGCCTTCTGGGATGAACGGGACATACGGGGTTGGCGCAATAGGCTCAAGGGCTGTCCTGTAACGGTCGGTTACATTCGGAAATCCGAGGGTCATCAGGATCTGGACCGCGGCAGCTAGAATGCGCACGCGAATGAGGCAAGGAGAATGCAATGCGTGCGACATATCCGCCAATTATGGGCCGCGTGGGTATTAGATTAATTCTGGCAGGCATCCTGCTGGGGTTGACGACACCGAGCGCGGCCGAGCCTCGAGTTCGGTTCGCTTCTCCATCATTTGTCCAGAATGACGGCGTCCCGGGCCTGGTGCACACGCTGCTCCATCGACGCCGAATTGCTGTGATTCCGGGCTGGGGGCAGAGTGCCGACCCGCTGGCCGGGAGCGATCTCACATAGGTTGGCCGCGCCGCTGTGATTCCCCCCACCTGAGAGTGACAGCGGCGTTGCCCTGCCCGACGCCGGACGCGATCGCTGCTCTCCCCCCCTTTATACGGGCGGCGATTGGTTCGGCGTCGGGCTTCCCGCTTTCGAGCGAGATACGTTATTGCAGGACCCGCATATCGCTCGGGTTGCAGATGTTTCCCGCCGGGGCTATTTCGCCAAACCGGGAGGCGCTTTCAGCCAATTGTAGCCATTCAGGCCCTTTTCGCGCCCATAGGCGAAAAGACTGCGCATATAGTGCGTATCGAAGACTCCCGTGTAGGGGACTTGGAAGTCCCGCTCGATCAAAGCCAGATTGAACCCGACATTGTCGCGCTGGGTGGTCGTGTAGATCCGATAGAGATCTCCGGCACCGTTGCTCGTGATCATGGTCTCTATGGCCCGACCGGCGATGGCGAGGGTCTTGCGCTCGACGTTCTCGGGAGTGGGAGATATGCGACCATTGCGAACGATATAGGCGGTCGCGCGGACGCGATCGCGCGGCTGCAGCAGCTTCTTCAGCGAGAGAGAGGGGGGATAGAGAAAGATCTGCGATACGGTCCCGCCGTCGACATGCATTTCCTGGTGCCGGCTTTCGTCGACCAACACGTCGAGCATCACCGGGGGAAACATGCCTGGCAGGGCCGCAGACGCAAGGACGATCTTGCGCACGAGCTCGAGCCGGCGTGGATGAGCGCTTGCCGCAATGGCGCCGATGTTCCAGATCACGAGCTTGCCGGTATCGAGATTCGTGGTGGCGATCAGGAGCAACCTGCCCTTCTCGTACTCGGCCGCAATCAGCTCGAGGATCCGACCATCGAGATACGTGGCGATCATCCGTTGCAGAGGTGCGCTATCCATCATGGCGTCGCTGTTGACGGCGGCCATGATGAAACGCCTGGCAATGACGTCATCGGGCTGCGTCTTCGTGTACATGCTCTCGAGGGCCCAATCGAAGCCGCTCCCCAGAAAGGCGAAGGGTGCCGCAAGCGCGCCGGTACTCGTGCCGGTGACGATCCTGAATGCCGGCCGGCCGCCCCTCAGGGTCCATCCCACGAGCAATCCGGCGCCAAAGGCGCCGTCCTCCTTCCCTCCCGAAAGCGCAAGCAAATCCAACGGAGAGGCCGCACCGAGCTTCAGCGCCTTGCGCAGCTCCGCCTCCAGCGCGCTTCCATCGTCGGCGTCGAAGCGGGCGTTGGCAACCTGGAGAAAACGGGTCTCGCCTGCCAGGGCCGAAGGCACAGCATTGAAGCGTTGCGGCCCGGCACAGCCATTGAGGGGCGAGAGCAGACCCGCGACGAGCAGCAGACCCGCGACGCGACGCTCCAGGCGACCAGACAGACCCACCGACACAGCGCTGCGGCAGCGCAGCGTCTTGGGTGTGAACGGCGCCAGCCGGAGCACGGTCGTGTCAACTCCCTCAGCACATGTCCCCGGTCCGCACTAGTCGGCGGCCAAGGGTACAAAATGGCAGCGAGGGAGCTATCGTGTAACGGCGGGTTACAGGTTGAGAAGTTCTGGTCGGCGCCGGCTCTTGTCGAGGAACTCGGAGATTGGGCAGGCCGTCGAAACTTGGAGCAAACTGCAAAATGAAGGACGGATTCCAGGCCTCTCATATCATTGCCGGGAGCGGGGCGATTTGAGCTCCCAGTCCCCCAGCCAGCCCCCGGCGCGTGGATTGGTCCAGGTCTCGGCGCCGGACGCGGACCGCGGCGATCCGCCCGCAACACCCTCACTTGAGCGGGCCTGCAAAGGCTGCCAATGATCGTCGATATCGCAGACAAGGAGACGGCAATGGACAAGGCACTGAGGGACAAGGGGCTCGCCAACCGCAAGGCGGTGCTGGGCGAGGAGTACGTCAACAAGTCGATGGCGGCCGCCGACAGCTTCAATCAGCCCTTCCAGGAGATCCTCAATGAATACTGTTGGGGCCTGGTGTGGGGCGATGAGCGCCTGCCCAAGAAGACCCGCTCGATGCTCAACCTCGTCATGCTGGCCTGCCTGGGGCGCATGCACGAGTGGGAACTGCATCTCAAGGGCGCCCTCAACAACGGCGTCAGCAAGGACGAGATCCAGGCCATAATCCACCAGATCGCGATCTATGCGGGCGTACCGCTGGGCGTGGAGTGCTTCCGCGTGGCGCGCAAGGTGTTCGCCGAGGTCGAGAAGGGCGCATGACCGGCAGGGCCGAGGCGGTCAGCCGTTGTTGCCGAGCCGGTGGCGGTCGTCGCTGCCGGCCCTCAGCCTCGGTCCCAATGCGGCGATGACGAGGGCTAGAGCCAAGCCGATTGCGGCGACGATGAGCTGCGACTTGGCGGCGGTGAGGAAGCTCGCCCTGCGCACCAGGCGGTAGGAGATGTTCGGGTAGACCTGCAACGCCTCGGCAAGCGTCCAGTTCTCGGCGTAGTCGGCGAGGCAATAGAACAGCGGCACGACGAGGAACGCATAGCGGGCCCAGGGGCTCAGAGGTACGGCGAGGGCCTGGCCCGAGCGGCTGAACCAGGCATACGTCGTCGTCAGCGCCACGAGCAGCAGCGCCGGCAGCACCATATCCAGCGGCAGCAGGGTGTCGACCAGGAACTCGCGGCCGTTCCTGCCGATACGCGCAAACGTCGCATTGAGCTCGACCGGCGAGTAATAGCCCAGACACAGCCCGATCGGGCAACGAAAGAACTTCACGCCGGGCAGGCTCGCCTGGGTCGCCAACTGCATGCCGAGGAACCAGGCCAAGGCCGCAGCGTTGGCGACCACCACATGCCAGAACCTGAGATGGCGGTCCAAGAAGGAAAGCATAGGCTGCCCCCGTCGTTGGCCCTGCACGGCCGTTGCGGCTTCGCCCGTCAACGAGGCGCACCGCCCGGACCCGTCGCCGCTGACGGCTCCGCCCACACCATAGCACGGCCAAACGATTCAGGAGAGCCAGCGCTTGCGGCGCTTGTAATGCTTGACATCGCGGTAGGACTTGCGCGAGCCGACCTCGTTGAGGCCCAGATAGAACTCGCGGATGTCGGGATTGTCGCGAAGTGCCTGCACGCTGCCCTCGAGCACGATGCGGCCGGTCTCCATGACGTAGCCGTGCTGCGCCACGGACAACGCCATCACCGCATTCTGCTCCACCAGCAGGACCGACAGCTTCTCCTGCTCGACGAGGCGCGCCACGATCCCGAAGATCTCCTCGACCAGCATCGGCGCGAGACCCAGAGAGGGCTCGTCGAGCAGCACGACCTTGGGCTCGGACATGAGCGCGCGGCCGATCGCCAGCATCTGCTGCTCGCCACCCGAGAGGTAGCCCGAGAGCTGGTGGCGCCGCGCCTTGAGCTGCGGAAAATAGGAAAAGACCCGCTCGATGCCGGATGTGATCTTGCGCGAATCGCGCTGCACATGGCCGCCGGCGATCAGGTTCTCCTCGACAGTCAGGTGCTCGAACACCCGCCGGCCCTCGAACACCTGGCTGATGCCGATGCGGGTGACGTCGAAGGGACGCATGCCGTCGATACGCCTGTCGCCGAGCGTGATCGAACCCTTGGTGACCTGCCCCCGCTCGGTGCGCAGTACCCCCGAGATGGCCTTCAGCGTCGTCGTCTTGCCGGCCCCGTTGGCGCCGAGCAGCGTGGTGATGGCGCCCTCCGTGACCTCCAGCGACACCCCCTTCAGCACGAGTATGACGTTGTCGTAGACGACCTCGATATTGTTGATCGAAAGCATGGGGACCCGTCAGGGGCTGAGAGCGCTCATGGGGTCCCTCTCCCCGCAAGCGGGGAGAGGGTTGGGGTGAGGGGCAGTACCAGGCTGTGACGGACGTGGCCGCCTTCCCACCCGTGTGCTCCACGCATGCCATGATCGAGCATGTGGAGCGCCTAGGCCAAGCTAGTTGATCGCCGCCAGGTGCTTCTTGATTACGTCGCGGTAGGCCTGGAACCACTCGCCATCCTTGACGAGCTTGCCGCCCTTGACGGTCCACACCTGCACCCAGCCGCCGCCCTCGTGGTCCTCGGGCGTGATTGCCATTGGGGGCACCATGCCGCCGAGCGTGAAGCCCTTGATGGACTCCATGCCCTTCTTGACGTCCTCGCCGGTGGGTTTTGCGCCGCCTTTGGCCTTGATGGCATTGCGGGCGGCCTCGGCGTGGATCGCAGCAATCATGACGCCGCGGTTATAGAGCACGCTGACCTCCTGACCGGCCGGCGCGGGCTTGCCCTGTGCCTTGTACATCGCATTGATGTCCTTGATCACCTGGAAGTCCTGACCGACGCCCGCGAACTGGATGGTGTTGTAGCCCTCCGCGACGCCATAACCGCCGGCAGCCTTGATGTCGGCCTCCGAGGAGCCCCACACGAAGGCGATCACCTTGCTCAGCGGATAGCCCTTGCCCTTGAGCTCCTTGATGGAGACGGACGGTGCGCGGCCGAAGAGGTGCGCGATGATGAAATCGGGCTTGAAGCGGCCGGTGATGTCGAGCACCTGGGCAGCCATCTCGACGCCAGGCGCCGGCACCGCAAAGGTTCTGAGCTCGAAGCCTTCCGATTTCGCAAGGTCCTCGAGGATGACGAGGGGCTCCTTGCCCGCCGGGTTGTCATAGAACAGATAGGCGATCTTCTTGCCCTTGAGGCTGCCGCCCAGCTGCTTCTTGGCAAAGGCGACGGCCGCCGTGCCCTGCGACCAGTAGCTGGCAGCGATCGGGAACAGATAGGGGTAGCGCTTGCCGTCCGTGGCCGCGGCCGTGCCGAAGCCCGGCGAGGTGCCGAGGATCTTGTCCTCCTCGAGCTTCTTGGTCAGCGCTGCGGTCTGCGGCGTGCCGTAGATGCCCTCGAGGATCGCGCCATCCTTCTTGAAGCGCTCGTGCGCCTCCATCGCCGGCGGCACCTTGTACTCGTGGTCGATCTCGATGACCTTGACCTTGTAGCCCTCGATGCCGCCCTTGCTGTTGAGCAGCGCGATGTAGTCATGGTAGCCGGGGCAGAGGTGCACGCCCACGAGCTGCGTGGCGCCAGTCCGGTCGCACTGCAGCCCGAACACGATCTCCTTCTCCTGCGCCCGTGCGGCACCGGCCGCCAGCGCCAGAGCGCCCGCGGCGATCGCCGCCATGCGCCAACTTGGTCTGCTCGTCATTGGTTTCCTCCTTCGCTTCGTTGTTGTTGCACTCGTTATCAGTAAGAGAATGGCCAGACCCGGAAGTAGTTGCGAATATTGCGCCAAAGGCGATTGAGGCCCTCCGGCTCGACTACGAGAAAGAAGATGATCAGGCAGCCGAACAGCACCAACCTCGTGCTGGCGATGATGCTCGACATTTCTCCTGAACTGAAAAACAATCCCGCCAGCGGCTCCATCGTCAGACGGATGACGATCGGCAGCATCGTCACGAAAATGGCGCCGAGGATGGTGCCGAGGACCGAGCCGAGTCCGCCGATGATGATCATGGCGAGATAGTCGATCGACACGCCGATCTGGAACGCCTCATAGTTGGCGATACCGAAGTAATAGGTATAGAGCACGCCGCACACGCCCGCGTAGAACGAGGAGATGGCGAACGACAGCAGCTTGTAGCGGAAGATGTTGATGCCGATGATCTCGGCGGCGATGTCCTGGTCGCGGATGGCGACGAAGGCGCGGCCGATCCTGCTTCTGACGATGTTCAGGGTCGCCACGGTCGCCAATACCGCGAAGAACAGCAGGAAATAGTAGAGCTGGCCCTGGGTCTTGAGCTGATGGCCCCACACGGTCGGCCGCGGCACCTCGATGGAGGCCTGCGCGCCGCCGGAGATGGCGGGCGTGTGATTGATGATCCACTCGATGATGAGCTGGCCTGCCAGCGTGGCGATGGCGAGATAGAGGCCTTTGATCCTCAGACTTGGGATGCCGACGATTGCACCGATCAGCGCCGCCATCAGCCCGCCCGCCGGCAGCGTCACCCAGAACGGCAGATGCAGGTGTACGGCGAGGTTGGCGGCCGTGTAGGCGCCGACCGACATGAAGGCGGCGTGGCCGACGGAGATCTGCCCGGTGTAGCCGACGAGGATGTTGAGGCCGAGCGCGCCCACCACGGCGATGAGCACGAGATTGAGGACCGAGATGTAGTACTCGTGCAGCGACAGCGGGAGCACGAGCACCAGCAGCACGGCGATGGCCGCCACGGTCCAGCGCGCGATCGGCAGCGGGTAGAGCGCCATGTCGGCGGCGTAGGTGGTCTTGAAGACTCCGGACTCGCGATGCAGCATGACGCCCTACACCCGCTCGATCTTGTGCGTGCCGAATATCCCGTAGGGCTTGAACATCAGGGCGATGATCATCACCACATAAGGCGCGAAATCCTTCGTGCCGCCGCCGACGTAGGGGTCGAGGTAGCCGGCGGCCAGGCTCTCGACGAGGCCGATGATGAGCCCGCCCACGACCGCGCCGATGACGGAATCGAGCCCGCCCAGGATCACCACCGGGAACACCTTGAGGCCGACGAGGGCCAAATGCGTGTCGACGCCGAGCATGCTGCCCCAGATCACGCCGCCGAGCGCCAAGACTATCCCGGCCATCGCCCAGGCGAGCGCGAAGTAGCGCTCGACGTTGATACCCATAGCCATGGCCACCTGCTGATTGTCTGCCACGGCGCGCATGGCAACGCCCATACGGCTCTTGAGGAAGAACCAGGTGAATAGGCCCAGGAAAGCAAGGGTGACGACCACGCCAAGCACCTGGATCGGCGGCAGGGAGGCCGGCCCAAGCTCGATCGGCGTATCGCCGATCGGCAGTGTCAAGGCGCGCGTCTCGCCGCCGACCGTGATTGGCGGCAGGCCGCGCAGAATGGCGCCGAGGCCGATCGTGGCCATGATGACGGCGACCACGGGACGGCCGAGGAGGGGACGCAGAACGACGCGCTCGAGGCCGAAACTGAAGACAACCATGACGACAACCGCCGCCAGCACCGCACCGAGGACCGGCATGCCGCTGTAGCCGAGAGCCACCGCAGCCACGAAGCCAGCCAGCATCACGAACTCGCCTTGCGCGAAGTTGATGGCCTCGGTGGCCTTGTAGACGAGCACGAATCCGAGCGCGATCAGCGAGTACATGAGCCCGATCGACAGGCCGCTGACGGAGAGCGCGATCGCGAACTGGATTTCATCCCACATGGTGCCCTCACGCCGCCATCCGCCGCGCGCCCTCGGGCGCCACGACGTCGTACACGGCAAGCTTTGTGGTCAGCTGGGTCTTGCGGCCGTCCTCGAAGGTGATGTCCATGGTCAGCTCGGTCTCCTTGGAGCCGTCGTAGAGCGCCTTGATCACGGGCGCATACTTCTCAGCTACGAACCCGCGGCGCACCTTGCGCGTGCGCGTCATCTCCGCGTCGTCGGCCTCCAGCTCCTTGTTGAGGAGCACGATGCGGGCGACCCGGATCGTTTCGGGAAGCGTGGCGTTGATCTTGGTCACCTCATCCACGATCAGTCGCGCGACCTCGGGCTTGCGCGCCAGGTCCATGAAGCTCGTGTAGGCGAGGCTGCGCTGCTCCGCCCACTTGCCGACCGTAGAGATGTCGATGGCGATCATGGCGGCCACGAACGGCCTTTGGTCCCCGAACGCCACCGCCTCGCGAATGAGCGGGCTGAACTTGAGCTTGTTCTCGATGAACTGCGGCGCGAATGGCGTGCCGTCGGCGAGCTTGCCCACATCCTTGGCGCGGTCGATGATGGCAAGCTGCCCGCGGGGATCGACGAGGCCCGAATCGCCCGTCTTCAGCCAGCCGTCGGCCGTCATGGTGTCGCGCGTCGCATCCTCCTGCCTGTAGTAGCCGACGAACACGCCGGGACCCTTCACCTCGACCTCGCCCCGGTCGCCGATGCGAACCTGCATGTTGGGGACCGTACGCCCCACCGTGTTGGGATCGGCATCCTTGTCGTCCTGGAGCGAGACCAGTCCGCAGCATTCGGTGGCCCCGTAGACCTGCTTCAGGTTGACCCCGAAGGAGCGGAAGAACCGGAACGTGTCGGCGCCGAGCGGCGCGCCGCCGGTCAGGCATGTGCGCGCGTTGCGCAAGCCGAGCTGATCGCGCACCGGCCCGTAGACGAAGAACTCGCCCAGTCGGTAGCCGAGTCTGGCCATCGCCGGGATCGGCTTGCCGTCGGTCTTGAGCAGCTCGCACCGCTCGGCAAGCGCGCGGAAACGCTCGAACACCTTCCGCTTGAGCCAGGAGGCGTCCGCGGCCCGGACCTGCAAGCCCGTCAGCATGCTCTCCCAGATGCGCGGCGGCGCCAGGAACATGGTTGGCCCAAGCTCGCGCAGGTCGCGCTGCACCGTCTCGGGGCTCTCGGGGCAGTTGCAGGCGGCACCGGACACCATGCTGGTGCCGAGCGAATACGTCATGTCGCCGACCCAGCCCATCGGCAGGTAGCACAGCCAATTGTCGCCGAGCTTCAGCGGCTCGACGGCGGCGAAATTCTCCGCTGTCGCGATCATGTTGGCGTGGCTGAGCAATACGCCCTTCGATCGGCCCGTAGTGCCCGATGTGTAGGCGATCGCGGCGATGTCGTCGGCGCGGCCCTGGTCGACCTCGCGCTCGAAGAAGCCGGGATGCTCCTTGCCGAAGACGGCGCCCGTTGCCTCGAGATCGTCGAACGACTTGAGGATGCCGTGCTCGTAGGCGTTCATGCCGCGCGGATCCTCGTACGCGACGAGCCGCAGGTTGGGCAGCTTGTCGGCGATGGAGAGCACCTTGTCGACCTGCTCCTGGTCCTCGGCGACCACCACCGAGACCTCCGCGTGCTCGAGCACGTAGGCGAGCTCGCTGGCGATCGAGTCCTGGTACAGCGGGACCGACATGCCGCCTAGCGCCTGCGCGGCGAGCTGCGCCCAATAGAGCCGGGCGCGGTTGTCGCCCAGCACCGAGAGCTTGTCGCCGCGCTTGAAGCCCGCCGCGGCGAGCCCCAGCGCGAAGTTGCGCACGTGCGCGTGGCACTCGCGCCACGAGTACGATTGCCAGATGCCGCGGTCCTTCTCGCGCATGCCCGTCTGCTTGCTGAACCTCTGCATGTTGCGGCGGAGCAGCTTCGGCAGAGTGTCTGTGGCGGTGTCATCGACGAGCCTGGCGCTCTTCATGTCTTGGTTCCCCTGCCGGTGCCGAGGTAGGCGGCGATGACCTTCGGATTGCCCTGCACCTCGGAAGGCGCGCCTTCGGCGATCTTGCGTCCGCGGTCGAGCACGACCACGTGATCGGAGATGTCCATCACCACGCCCATGTCGTGCTCGATCAGCACTACGGTGATGCCGCGCTCCTGGTTCACGTCCAGGATGTAGCGCGCCATGTCCTCCTTCTCGTCCTGGTTCATGCCGCCCATGGGCTCGTCGAGCAGCAGAAGCTTGGGCTCGAGGGCAAGCGCACGGCCGAGCTCCACGCGCTTTCTCAGCCCATAGGCCAACGCGGCCGTCGGCTGCTTGCGCAGGTCCTGCAGCTTCAGGAACTCGATGATCTCCTCGCAGGCGGCGCGATGGCGGACCTCCTCGCGCTGCGCCAGCCCCCAGTAGAGCACGCACCGCAGTACGCCCGAGCGCATGCGCACGTGGCGGCCCAGCATCAGGTTGTCGAGCACGGTGAGGCCGCTGAAGAGGGCGATGTTCTGGAAGGTGCGGGCGATTCCGAGGGCAGCGATTCGGCTCGGCGCATTGCGGGTGATGTCGCGGCCCTCGAGCGTGATGCGCCCGGTGTCGGGCTTGTAGAAGCCCGATATCATATTGAGCAGCGAGGTCTTGCCCGCACCGTTCGGGCCGATGATGGAGAGGATGCGCCCCTTCGGCACGTCGAGCGACACGTCCTCGACCGCGCTGACACCGCCGAAATGCTTGGACACACCGGCGACCGAGAGCTGAACCGAAGCCGCCGTGATCTTCTCAGCCGACTGCGTGAAGTTCATCAGACCGCCCTTGAGATCGGGGCGGTGGGCTGATGCCCAAAACGGTGACGGGGCCAGCCGGCCAGCATGATGAACCCTCCCAGGTCCCACTCTTTAGCGATGGACGAAGCCTCACTCTTTGCGGTGAGCAGTTTCCGTCGCGTGGTTGGCTGCGATCTTAGACAGGGGTTTCGCCCCCGCCAAGGGCCGTCGTCTCGTTTGCTTTCAACGACCGCCGACTCGGTCTGGTATGCCACATACCCGTTGACGGAGACCGGGACGGCCCTCCAAGCCGGGCCTTTAGACCGTCCCCCACGCCTGCATGGCGGTATCCACGATCAGCGCCAGCTTTGCCCACTGCTCATCTTCGCTCAGGACGTTGCCGCCGGCGACGCTGGCAAAGCCGCATTGCGTCGAGAGCCCGAGCTGGTCGAGCGGCAGAAAGCGCTGGGCCTCCTCGATGCGACGCAGCAGGCTTGCCTGGTCCTCGATCGCGGCCTGCTTGGAGGAGACGAGCCCGAGCACGGCACGCTTGCCCTTGGGCAGGAATCGGAGCGGCCGAAAGTCTCCGGCGCGCTCGCTGTCGTACTCGAGAAAGAAGACGTCGACCGGGGTCTCGTTGAACAGCTTCTCCGCCACCGGCTCGTAGCCGCCGGCCGCCATCCAGCGACCCCGGAAGTTGCCGCGGCACAGGTGCAGCCCGAGCGTCATGCCGGCGGGGCGGCCGGCGCCGATGCGCCGGAGGAGACCCATATAGGTGTCGAGCAGCTTCGCCGGGTCGGCTCCCTCCGCGGCTGCCTGTCGACAGACCTCGCCGTCGCACATCATCGCGACGGGCACCTCGTCGAGCTGCACGTAGCGGCAGCCGGCTCTCGCCAGCTCCTCGAGCTCGGCGCGATAGACGTCCACCAGGTCGTCGAAAAAGGTCTCGACATTCGGGTAGGCCGTCCGGTCGACGGCTTCGGCGAGCCGGAAGAAATGGAACGCACTGGGTGTCGGCATGGTTGCCTTGACCACCGCACGTCGCACATGCCGGCTCGCACGCTCGAACTCGGGCAGGGTGATCGGCCCGCGGCGGCGGATACGCGCTTCAGCCATGCAGGTCGGCCATTCGAAGGCGTGGCCTTCTGCATCCTTGAACCTGAAATGCGAGGGCGCCAGGCGGAACCCATCGAGCCCCTCGAAGAAGAAGCCGAACCAGGACGAGCGCGCAAGCTCGCCATCCGTCACCACGGGCAGCCCGATGTCCTCCTGCCGGGCGATCACCCGCGCGATCTCGCGCTCCAGCAGCGCCTCGAAGCCGGACATGGGCAGCCGACCCTCCTGCAACGCTCGGCCCGCATCCTTGAGTGCGCGGGGCCGGAGCAGGCTGCCGATGACCTCGGCACGAAATGGCGGCGTCTGCTGCACGCTTGCGGGCATTTGGCTTCTCCCTCCCTGGGCGCGCCTCTTGCCTTTCACTGCGGTGAGGCACGCAACCTTGACGTTTGCTGCAGCCTACCCTAGCCCTGAACAAAGCTGTCGTCTCTGTGCCCGGAGAGCCCTACCTCATGCACCGCATTACCACGATCGAGGAGCTCGACGCCCTCTATGGCGAGCCAGTACCGGCCGCAATCACCAAGGAGATCGACTACATCTCCGACCACTACAAGGTCTTCATCGACAAGGCGCCGTTCGTGGTGGTGGCCACGGTGGGGCCGGAGGGCATGGACTGCTCGCCGCGCGGCGACCCGGCAGGCTTCGTGCGCGTGCGCGACAAGAAGACGGTGCTGATCCCCGACCGGCGCGGCAACAACCGGGTCGACACGCTGCGCAACCTCGTGCGCGACCCGCGCATCGCACTGCTGTTCATGATCCCGGGCATCGGCCAGACGCTGCGCATCAACGGCAGGGCCGAGATCGTCATCGATCCCGAGCTCAACAAGAGCTTCGCGATGAACGGCAAGCTGCCGAAGTGCGTCCTGGTGGTGACGGCCGATCGTGTCTACACGCAGTGTCCCAAGGCCCTGGTCCGCTCCCGGCTGTGGAGCCCCGAGTCCCACGTCGACCGCTCCGAGCTGCCCTCCGCCGGCGAGATGATCGCGGCGCTGAGCAAGGGCACCGTCGACGGCGCCGAATACGACGCGGCCTATCCCCAGCGGCTCAAAGAGACGATCTACTGATATCCGGGGCCGGCGTTCGGCCGGCTCCTCGCAGCGGGGCGCCCGTAGCGTGATTGTGGGGGTGGTTCGGCCCATCGGGGGAGACGGGCATGAAGCGGCTGGTGGTGCTGTTCGACGGGACTTGGAACAAGCCCGGCAACGAGGACGAGATCACCAATGTGGTCAAGCTGCACCGCTTCATTCCCGAGAGCGACGCGCAAGGCGTGCGCCAGCTCGCGCACTACGTGGTCGGCATCGCCACGGAGGACCTTGGCCGGCTGACGTTCACGGTCGGCGCCATCGGCTTCGGCGTCGGCGACCGCATGCAGCGCGGCTACAAGTTCCTGTGCGAGAACTACGAGGACGGCGACGAGATCTACGTCATCGGCTTCTCGCGCGGCGCCTTCCAGGCCCGCAGTCTCGCCGGCCTCGTCGCGCTCGCCGGCATCGCCCGTTCGGCCGAGCAGGAGA
>JBGGME010000421.1:0-2505 GCA_041288195.1 Hyphomicrobiaceae bacterium | reverse complement strand
CGGACCGCCGGCTTCCAGCCGGCTCATGAGCTTGAGCCGGCTGGAAGCCGGCGGTCCGGAAGAATCTACCTCCCCGCCGCCGGCGGCAGCTCGCGGAACAGGTTGCGGTAGCCGGCGTCGGGCGGGATGTGGAGATAGCGTTTGCCGTCGCGCGTCTCGACCCAGGGCTGGACGGTGACGATCTTGCGGTTGGCGGCGGCGGCAATGGCGCCGGCGACGGTCTTGCCCTCGACCAGGAGCTCGAGGTTCTTCAAGGTCGCGTGCACCAGGGTGCGCTTGCCGGCGTTGGCCTCGTCGATCGCGGCTTGCGCGCCGATCCACACCGAGTCGACCGACTCCGAGCCGTCATGCAGGGCGATCTGGTCCTCGGGCGCTTCGGCCAAAAAGAACCAGGTGTCGAAGCGTTTCGGCGCGAAGGTGGGCGTGATCCAGTGGGCGTAGGGCACCATCATGTCGGTGGCGAGCTCGAGATCCTCGGCGTCGACCAGGTCGACGATGCTGGCCTCATCCTTGGCGAGCTTCTTGCGCCAGCGGTCCTCGATGCCCTTCAGGTCAGCGGCAGCGATGACGGCGCGCTCGCCGCGCTTGCGCGCCAGAAGCACACCGCACTCCTCGAAGGCCTCGCGCACGCCGGCGACGCGGAACTTCAGCTCCTCGGGCTTGATCTTGTCGGCGTTGCCGCAGCGCGCGCGCAGGCGCGCATCGCCGTCGGCGTCCTCGAGCTTGCCGCCGGGGAAGACCAGCGCGCCGGAGAAGGAATCGATCGCCTGGTGGCGCACCACCATGAAGACTTCGAGGGTCGAGTTGGGCTCGCCCGGCACCGAGGGACGCAGCAGCAGGACAGTGGTCGCCGGACGCGGAACAGCCGCGGCACGCGGCTCTGGCGCGGTTTTCTGTTGTTCAGTCATGCACCGATTGTCCCATAGGCTCAGCGACACTGCCAACGGGCCGGTGTATCGTGCGGAGCGGCCATTCCGCAGGGAGAAGGAAACGATGTCGGTGACCAGCAACAGCCCGGCTCCCAACAGCCTCGGCGAAGGTCTGAAGGCGCTCCACGCCAAGTGGGGCTGGATCGTGGCGCTGGGCATCATCTTCATGATCGCGGGCGTGATCGCGCTCGGCAGCGTCGTGATGGCCACCGTCTCGGCGATCTACGTCATCGGCGTCATGATGATCATGGCGGGCGTGACCGAGATCGCCACCGCCTTCAGCGTCAAGGACTGGGGCAAGTTCGCGCTGTGGCTGCTGCTCGGCCTGCTCTATGTCGCGGCGGGCGTCATCTGCTTCTTCCGGCCGTTCGAGGCCGCGGCCATCGTCACCCTGATGCTGGGCATCGCGCTGATGATCGGCGGCGTGGTGCGCGGCTTCCTGGCCTGGAGCGTGCGCGAGGCCGGCAAGCCGTGGGGCTGGGTCGCCGTCTCGGCGCTGGTCACCCTGCTCCTGGGCGTCATCATCGTCGCCAAGTGGCCCTACTCCAGCGCCTATACGCTGGGCATCTTCCTCGGCATCGACCTCATATTCATCGGCTCGAGCTGGCTCGGCATCGGGCTTGCGCTGAAGAAACGGGCCGCCTGAGCCGCAGGCATCGAGGCTGAGCTCGGCCAGGCGTTCCCTCCTGAACTCTTCGAGCGCCCTGTTCTCGGCGTCCAACTCGTCGATGAAACCACCCTGCTCGCCGCCGGAGCCGCCGTCCGGCCGGGCCGCGCGGCTCTCGGACCAAGCATCGCGCCGGCGGTTGCGCAGCCAGAAGATGCAGGCGCGCGTGTCAGGCGGATAGTGCACGACGTTCTTCAGCGTCCACTCCTTGCCCTGATGCAGCACCGTGCGCTCGACGGAGCGCTCGTAGCCGACCGCGCGCTCATAGAGGCAGCGCGCCACCCGCGCATCCGCCACCACCCGGCCCTCGCGCACCGCCTCGGCGAAAGCGGGATGGCTCGCGATCCAGTTGTCGATGGTGCGCGGGGCGACATCGAAGAAGCCCGCCAGCTCGACATTGGTGGCGCCCAGCAGGCAGTAGTTGTGCGCGAGCTCGCAGAATTAACGGCGATAGGCGGTGGGACGGCCGGGAGTGGTCATAACTGAATATAACTCAAGTTACACCAGAAAGCAACAAAGAGAGAATTTCTGCGTGCCGTAAAAGGCGTCCCGAAAAGTGCTAGCAATGCTGTCACTTTCGAAAGGGGACAATCCAAGATGGCCGAGAAGACCAAGGGCAAGCCGGTCGCCGTTGTGATCGGCGCCACGTCGAAGTGGCAGGCGGACGGCCGCAACACGCGGCTGATCCATGGCAAGGCGGTGGACGACAGCGTCCTGCCGGTCGGCGTGCGCTGGGGCATCGGCGGCGCGATCGCGCAGAAGTTCGCGGGCGAGGGCTTCTTCGTCGTGCTGACGACGCGCAGCGCGCCCAACGCGGCGGGCCTGATGGCGGCCATCAAGGACCAGGGCGGCGACTGCATGATCGTCGAGCTCGATCTCTCCCGGCAGGAGTCGGTCCAGGCCGCGTTC
>JBGGME010000420.1:0-6063 GCA_041288195.1 Hyphomicrobiaceae bacterium | reverse complement strand
TCTCGGGCTACAGTGCGGATGCCGATATTGCCGCTGGCACCACCTTTGTTGTCGACGATGAATTGCTGGCCAAGCTCCTTCGTCATTCCTTCTGCAATGAGGCGCGCCACGATGTCGGTGGTCCCGCCTGCCGCCGCGGGCACCACCAGGCGCCTTCGACACGATCAGCGCGGCCACGCGCGAGATCTCGGCGCGCAAGCGGGCCGATTTGGTAACGCTCGCGAGCATGCCGACCTTCGCCCGGGTCTGGCTGATGCCCCGGCTCAAGGCATTCCTCGCCGCGCACTCCGACGTGGACCTGCGCGTCCGCGCCGCGGTCGATTTCACGGAGATGGTGGCCGAGGATGTTGACGCCGCCATCGTCTACGGCCGGGGCGACTGGCCGGGTTTCGTCGTCGACCGGCTTGTCGAGGAGAGGATGGTGCCCTTGTGCAGCCCGGCCCTCCGCGACGGCGCACCGCCCCTGCACACGCCCGCCCACCTCGCGGGCCATACCCTGATCCACACCGAGACCAAGCTGGTGACCTGGGCCATGTGGCTGGAAGCGGCAGGAGTGACGGGCGTGGACGCGCACCGCGGCCTGCGCTTCAACCGCGCCGCCCTGGCGCTCGAGGCGGCGAGCAGCGGCCTGGGCGTCGCCTTGGACAACCCGCTGTTCGCGAGGCCCCATCTCGCCCGTGGCAGCCTCATCGCCCCCTTTGAGGGATCGGTCGCGATGAAGGAATTGGGTGGATATTACTTCGTGTGCCGCCCCGAAAAAGCGGCCTTGCCGAAGGTCGAGGCGTTCCGCTGTTGGATCGCCCAGACCACGACAGACACGACCGACGGTGATGAAATCGAGACAGGAATGAGCCAGATCGGACGGTAGATTTATCGGACGCAGTTATGCGCCTCGAGTAGCGGCCCGCGTTCCGCCAACTGTCACGCAAACAAGCGTTTGGGTGACAGAGCCGTCCGGCCGGCAAAGCCCGACCGAACTCGTCACCTTTCCTGTCGTATAAACTATGTCGTACAAAAATGGCTATCCGGATGTTTTGTGACGCTATCGCGCGCCGACGACGGCTAACGCACGCCCGGCGAACTTCCCCTAACTGGGGAATCCTGAGATCCTGCCTTTGTCGGCACCGACGTGGCCTTGCCTTTGCGGGAGGGTGTGATGAGCGATATCCGGCGTACGCTCGAAGCCTTGTGCGGCGCATTCAACGCGCACGATTTGGACGCCATCATGGCTCACTTCGCCGACGACTGCGTGCTCGAGATGCCGCGCGGTCCGGACCCCTGGGGAGCGCGCTCGCAGGGCAAGGCCGCCGTGCGCGAAGCCCTCGCAGGCCGCTTCCAGGGCCTCCCCGATGTCCACTACGGCGATGCCAGCCATTTCGTCGACGCCGACACCGGCATCTCCAAATGGACCCTCACCGGCACCACCCCCACGGGCCGCCGGCTCGAGGTGAAGGGCTGCGACTTCTATACCTTCCGCGACGGGCTGGTGGTGCGGAAGGTTTCTTATTGGAAGATTGTTGCGTAGACGATGTGCGGTAACCGTTCCATCTCCGCCACCCGCCAGAGCGGGCACCGCAAGCGGCTGCTTGGCTGAGCCACTATAGAGAACACGCCGTTTGGCGACACTCAGGGTCGACGCTCTGGCCACGATCCAGATCCGGACCGCTCACGCCCCTGGCAGGTCGGCTTCCCGTTCACGGAGCTCCCCGCCTTGCTCCGCCGCAAAGCAATAGAACAGCCCGGCGCCACCGGTGCCTTGCAACGCCGTCTGGCTGCAGCCACCGCGCGAGGCATGCGATGCATTCCACGACCTGGAGGGCGCATTATCGCGCAGCCCCATCCGGTGGTGGTGCCCGACCATGGCCGCGCCCTTGGCACTGCTCCTGGCCCAGTTGCCACGGGTCATGCCATCCGGGCCGGCGAACGCCGTGCCGTCCGGCCGCGAGCCGGTCAGGATGTCGTGCATGTTCGAGCTGTCAAAAAGGGCAGCAGCTTGGCCCGATACTTTGTCGGTCCTGCCTTTGCGAACGCGCGGGAGGGCTACCGCGGGTCGGCTCGCGGAAACTACTCGACCTGCAGCTCGGCCCGAAGCTGGTCGCGACGATCCTACGGTGGGCCACCCGAAAGCCCCTGCCATTGGCCAGCAGCTCTTCCTCAGCCATCGGCCAGAACTGCTCGGCCACGCCGTTGGGATTGCCCTCGCATTGCCAGACGGTACTGGGTGGCCTCCCGCTGATGGGGCGCGGGCAACGGAGGCAGACTCCGCTGCTGCCACGTGAATGCCTGAAGCCGAACCCTGGGAGGAACCATGACCACACGCATCGTCAGTGCCGAGAGCTTCGTCTGCCGGGCGTCCATCGCCGTACCCGTGGTCACCGCCTTTGGCGCAATGGCGGAGCGGGTCGCGGTCTTCGTGCGCCTCACGGACGCGGACGGTGTGAGCGGCTGGGGCGAGATCTGGTCCAACTTCCCGACCCTCGGCGCGGAGCACCGGGCACGGCTGTTCGACGCCTTCGTCGCACCCCGTCTGGTGGGCCTCACCGTCCGCGATCCTGCCGTCTTCTGGGCCGAGGCGGACCGAGGCCTCCACCTGTGGGGGTTGCAGGCGGGCGAGCCGGGCGCCTTCTCGGCTGCCCTTGCCGGTGCCGACATCGCGCTGCACGACCTGCTGGCGCGTCGTGCCGGGGTGCCGCTCTGGCGCTGGTTCGGCGGGAATGACGGCGGACCGGTGCCGGTCTACGCGAGCGGCCTGAATCCGGACGCGCAGGCCCTGGCACAGGTCGACGAGGCACGCTCTGCCTCCCACCACGCGTTCAAGATCAAGATCGGCTTCGGCGAGGAGCGCGATCTCGCCACGCTGCGCCCCGTTTTCGCGGATCTTAGGGCCGGCGAGCAGGTAATGGTGGACATCAACCAGGGCTGGGAGCTCCGCACGGCGACGCGCATGGTGCGCGTGCTGGGCGAGTTCCCGCTGACGTGGATCGAGGAGCCGCTCGCCTGCGACCGGCCAGCCTGGGAGTGGGGCCAGGTGGCCGGCGCGAGCACGGCGCCGCTGGCGGCCGGTGAGAACCTGCGCGGCGTACTGGAATTCCACCAAACGCTCGCGGGTTCCCACCTCGGCTTCGTGCAGCCGGACTGCTGCAAGTGGGGTGGTGCCTCGGCCACCCTGCCGGTGGCGCGCGCCGTCGTGGCCACGGGGCGCGCCTACTGCCCACACTTCCTCGGGGGCGAGATTGGTCAGCTCACCTCGCTGCACCTGCTCGCCGCCGTGCGCGGCCGTGGGATGCTTGAGATGGACGCGAACCCCAACCCGCTGCGTAGCCTGCTGATCGACCCGGTCCTGCGGGTGACGGACGGCATGGTGGCCGTGCCGGCAGCCCCAGGGCTCGGCATCGAGCCGGATGTCGAAGAGCTCGGGCACTATGTCGTGCTGAAGACGCAGCGAGACGCCTGATCCGGATTATTCACGCGGGCTGACGGGCATGGCGCAAATCGGCGGTAGGCATGAGGCATGATTGAGCATCAGCACGCCACCGCGTCATCCGGTTGCTTCTCACCCCTGGGCGGCTAATCCAATATCTCCAAAGAAGGACCACCACCCATGCCACACTTCGACCCTTCACGCCTGTTCGGCATCACCGTGCCGATCATCCAAGCGCCCATGGCTGGGGTGTCCACGCCGGAGCTGGCGGCTGCCGTCTCGAACGCTGGCGGCCTTGGCTCCCTCGGCACGGAGCCAGCCCCGTGCCGGCGGCGCAGCGGATGATCGAGGAGACCCGCGCGCGAACCTCGCGCCCCTTCAACGTCAATGTATTCTGCCATTGCGCCGCTCAGCGCGATGCGGCGGCCGAAGCAGCTTGGCTGGTCCACCTCACCCCGTTCTTCGAGGAATTCGGCGGCGCGCCACCTGTCGAGCTGAGGGAAATCTACACATCCTTCGGCGACGATGAGGACATGTTCCGGATGCTGCTGGCATCGCGGCCACCAATCATCAGCTTCCACTTCGGCTTCCCCGGGGCGGAGCGCCTCGCGGCGTTCCGGGACGCGGGGATTCGCACCATGGCCACCGCGACGAGCCCGCAAGAGGCGGAGCTGATCGAGCGGGCCGGCATCGACGTCATCGTGGCGCAAGGAATCGAGGCGGGTGGCCACCGGGGCCTGTTCGAGATCGATCAGCACGACGCGGCGCTCAGCACCTCAGTGCTGGTGAGCATCCTGACCAAGCGCATCCGCATCCCTGTCATCGCGGCAGGCGGCATCATGGACGGGCGGGGCATCACGGCGGCGCTCGACCTAGGGGCGGCGGGCGCTCAGATGGGGACGGCGTTCATCCTCTGCCCGGAGTCGGCGGCCGATGCCGCCTATCGCGCCGCCCTGAAAAGCGAGCGCGCCTACGACACACGGCTGACGTCCGCCATCTCCGGCCGACCGGCCCGCGGCCTGGTCAACCGCCTGATGCTCGCCGGCATCGCCTTAGGGTGTCCGGCCGTTCCCGCCTATCCGGTCGCCTACGACGCGGCCAAGGCTCTGCATGCTGCAGCTTTCGCCAAAGGCAGCAGCGACTTCGCGGCGCAATGGGCCGGGCAGGGTGCGTCCCTCGCGCGGGAGCGGCCTGCGGCCAAGCTCGTCGAAGAACTGATCGGCGAGATGTGAGCTGGGCGAAGGTCATGAGCTCTTTGCAGACATGCGAACAGCCTTGGCGATGCACAATGATGCTTGAGCAAACCGATCCCGTTTTGCAGTAGAGGATGACTGACTTGGACGACCTAGATGCTCGCGACCATATCGCCATCAACGATGTCCTTTGCCGCTTTTTCGCCGCATTTGATGAGCGGGACTGGACGGCCATGGCCAACTGCCTCGCGCCTGAGGTGTTCATCGACTATTCCTCATCAGGGCGCGAGCAGCCCAGGGTGATGAGTGGCGCCGAGTTCGTTCAGCGTCGGCGAGATGCCGTTGATACCCTGGCAAAGCATCACAGCTTCTCCAACCTGCTGCTTTCGAAAGAAGCCGATGCTGTGCGGGGGCGCTGCAACTATCTGATCCTGAGGTTTGATCGTGACTTCAAGGGATTCGGTGAGAATTTCTACCATTCTTGCGGGGCATACGAGTTCTTGTTCAGCAAGGCTCCTGGCTCGTGGAAGATCACCAGCATTGTGCAAAAGGCACTGCAGAGTTGGGGCAATTCCCAGCTTCATGGCGGAACGCGCAAGGCTGACATCCAAAACGCCACGTCATGAGCTTTGCATCGAGATCTCGGGATCTGTTGCATTGAGCGGTGGCCTGTGAGCGGGTAGGAGCAGCGCTCGCCCCGCTACCCCTTCCGAGAGCGCTGCTTATGACCGATGCCCGGCTGTTCCGCGGCTTCCGCTTCCCGGCCGAGGTCATCTTCTGAGCTGTCCGCTGGTACCTGCAGTTCCCGGTCAGCTATTGTGAGCTCGAGCGCATGCTCGTCGACAGGGGCGTGGAGGTGGACCACAGGGCTATGCGCAAGTTTGGTGTACGAGATCAGGCGGCGACCTGTTCCTCGGCAGCTTGAACGGGCTCGCCGTCGTGGAACTGCACGTCCTGGAGTAAAGGGTGGTTTGCAGAACGCTGGTGGGTTCGTCGGCACCATGTTGAGTAGATGTCAGTATCCCGTGGTCTTGGCATGGGGAGGCGCGCATGGGGCCAAAAGCAGCAGCGTTGGTGGCGGAGGTCATCGACGGGCTCGAGGGCCGACCGTGCAACACGGGGCGGCTGCCATTGCCCATGCTCGACGCCGTGGAGGCGCTGCGGTTCTTCGTTCGCGAGGGCGTGCAATGGCAGCGAGCTGCGGGCCACTGATAGCGACTGGTGCCCGGCCCATCGGGACACGCGCTTGCAACGGCTTCTCAAAGCTCATCTCTGCGATGCTGTCGCGGTCACGAAGTTACGGGAATGGTTTTGCGAGGGAAACGAGCCCGATCGACAGGCCGAATACGCGTCCCCGTGAGAATTCTCGCAAACCTCGGTTATCGAGAACAGCCAGCCGCCGCTTGCACAGTCCAATCCTGTTGGCACGGATTGTAAGCACGTTTCCCT
>JBGGME010000419.1:0-3088 GCA_041288195.1 Hyphomicrobiaceae bacterium | reverse complement strand
TTCCAGGCTTTCGAGGTGGCAGCGACGATGGCCGTGTAGTCGTTGTGCAGCCGCAGCGATAAGAAGCGCTCCTTGAGATAGAGCCAGACGCGCTCGACCGGATTGAGCTCGGGCGAATAGGGTGGCAGCGGGACGAGTGTGATGTTGTGGGGCACACACAGCGCCTTGCCGCTGTGCCAGCCTGCGCCGTCGAGAACGAGCGCGACATGCTCGTCCATCGTGATCGTCTTGGCGAATGCCTCGAGAAACGTCTGCATGCCCACGCCGTTGGCGTCCGGCAGGATGAGCGCGAACGCATTGTCGGTGCCGGGCTCGATGGCCGCGTAGATGTAGGCAGACGCGAAGCGCTGATCGAGTAGGCCCGGCGGTCGCTCGCCCCGCTTCCACCAGATATGGCACACGCGCCCCTTCTGCCCGATGCGCGCCTCGTCCTGGAAATACAGGCGCAGGCGCTTGTTTTTATGCGTACGCTGAATTCTTTGCAGGATCCGCCGGGCTCTTTTTAAAGGCCGCTGCGGCGGCCGGGTCTTGCATCGGATGGCTGGGCCGCGCCTTCTGGCGCGACAGCCCGAGCCGTCGCAGCAGGCGCCCCATCGAGGTCGGATGCATTGATTTGCCGAACTTCTTCTCGGCCACAGCCACGAGATCCTCGCGCGTGAAAGCGCAAAAGCCGTCCTTCTCCGGGTCGGGACCGGCCATCACGATGGCAAGCAGATCCGCCTGCTCGTCTGCCGTCAGCAGCGACGGCCGCCCGCCTTTCCAGCGGTCGCAAAGTCCAACGACGCCGTGCTCGTTGTACCGGATCACCCAGTCCCTGAGCGTCTGGCGGTCCAGGCCGGCGCTCTCGGCGGCTGCCGCCCGGCTCATGCCGCACAGCGCATTGGCGATCGCCAGCAGGCGACGCGCGACGCGCACGTCGCTCTCGGCCTTGGCCAGCTTGCGCAGCATCGCCGGCGTGCGGTCCTTGCGTATCTTCAGCTTTTCCATCGCAGCCCCCGTCGCGAATCGTCACGACGACGCAACCACGAGTGTGCGGCGTTGGGAATCGCTGGACCGCAACATGAGTCACCCATTACGCTCGAGGGTATTACGTCCAATAACCTCGCTTCGGCCTTGAGTCTGTCGGCTCGCCGCGCGCACCGTGTTACCAGCCAGCATGTTCTCCCGCGGGCAAGGCGGCCGGAGACCCCTCCTCGGCTGCCAGGGGCGGTCTCGGCGGGCCGCCCCCTTCCCCTTCCAAAATGATGAGACCCCGCTCCTGGGAGAGCGAGGCCTCGACGATGCGCGGTTGGTGGGTGAGGTCCACGCAAACGTCAGTGTCCGCCTGAGATATAAATTACCCCTTAATGCGGTTCTGTGGCGAACTGTATGGGTGCAGTCCCGGGCGTGCGGCGCGATTGGCGTGCTATCGTCCAGCAATCCGACATGAAATCACGAATGGACAACAGTCCGTGAGGTATCACAGGCGATACAGGGAAAACCGAGGCTTGCTGGGATAGTGGCCCTCACGGACGCCACACGCACCCTGTCGAAGGAGCCTCGCCATGAAGACCACGCTGATCGCCATTAGCCTCGCCGTCGCAACCACGATGGCGGTCACCCCGGCCTTCGCCCACTGCGGGGGCAGCCACGGCAAAGCCTACCGCACCGCCCAGTCCAAGAAGCCGGTCGCGAGCAAAGAGGTAGCCGCAAAGCCGGCCGTGCCGGGCGTGACCGCCATCGCCCCTGCAAACGTGGTGGGCCAGTCTGGCGTGGTCGCCTCGACCGTCCAGTCAGCCGTCGACAGCTCGGGCCGACCTTCTGAATCACAAGCAGCAAGGAGCAAGCAAGCCTCGGCCGGGCGCCGGGGCTTCTTGACCTTTCTGAATCTTCGGGCCGCCAGGGCCGCTCCCCGCCGGCTTTTCGAGGGACGCGCAGGCCAATGTTTCCGCGGATCTCTGGCGTGGCTAGTCACTTAGGAATTGCGCACCAGGCGCGGGCGCCTGCGACCTCGGCACGTCGGTGTTGTCGGTGCCGGGCGGGGCTGGCTCGTCGGCCTTGTCGAGGCAGACCATCAGGCGTCGCCCTGACTGAGGGCGAGCGTGGCTCGCTCATTCCGTTTCCGCGATTTCCTGCAGCATGCCCGTATTGCACATGAGCTTCCCTAGCTCGCCCTTGCGGGCAATTGCCCCCATGTCTTCCAGAGCGCTGAGGGCATTGGTGACCTTGGGCCGGCTGGCGCCGATCAGCAGCGCAAGCTCGCCTTGCGACATGCCGAGGTCGAGAGGCACCTCCTCGCTGGCGGCGGTCCTCGCCTGCGACTTCAGCGCCGACAGCAACAGTCGGGAAAGCCTGACCTCGATGCGGTGCAGTGCGATCGCCTCGAGCAGCAGGTCGGTCTCGCGCAGGCGCGTGCACAGAAAGCGGATCGCCGCGACGGCCAGTTTTGGGTTGTTCTCGATCAGGTCCAAAATCGCCCGCTGCGGCAGCGCCATGACCTGGACGCGGTTGATGGCGGTGGCACTTGCGGTCCGTTCGCCGCCGTCGAGCGTGGCGATTTCGCCGAAAATCTTGCCTGGCCCGGCATGCGCGAAAGAAAGCTCCCGGCCATCAGTGGTCAAGACCGACAGGCGGACCTTGCCTTCCAGCACCAGATACAACTCCCGGGCTGGATCGCCGCGGGAGAAGATCATCTGGCCTGGCTCGAAGTGTATGCGATGCATGCGGCTGGCGATCGCGCCTCGGTCTAACGCGGCCAGCGCGCCGAACACTTCGGATTTCCCCAGCAACGCGACAAGTGCTTGTGGCTCCATGGGTGGGCCTCGATTGTCGTTTGCACTCCGCCTCTCCCCGGTCATGTTGGGGAGGCATGGCCCGTGTCGAGGGCTCGCACAGTTGTTCCTCTATTGAAGTACAACCCGCGTCGCCGGCGTCACCACTTCGAGGGGCTACTGTCGACATGGCGTTTGCCTATACTTGGGGCGTGTCCTCCATCCCGAAGTTGGATGCGGGTTGTGGGGATCGTTCCAGGGGTTAATGCCGATGGCAGCAACTTTCGGCTTAAGTAAAGTTGAGGGACTGCTCGATAGAAAGAATGACCGTCCCCCGG
>JBGGME010000418.1:0-48312 GCA_041288195.1 Hyphomicrobiaceae bacterium | reverse complement strand
TCCGCAACGAACCAGCGCGGGGCGCCTACATCGACGCCTTGTTCTACTACATGGTCGACTACGATCTCGATGGCCTCATTGACGTGGGGTCGACGACGAAAATCGAGGCGCTCGAGAGGCAGAATCGCACAACGATCGCGCATGTCATCGAGTACTTCTCTCGCAGCACGAAACCTGGTGACCAGTTCCAGGCCAACTTTCAGAAAATGTACGATGAGGGAATCCAGATCGCGTTGAAGTATTTCGGCGAGTAGCCGCATGAGAAGAGCAGCTCACAGCAGACCCACGCCGATTTCGGATGTTGCTGCGGTGGGTGCGAGGAGGTTGTGGGCTGTCGTCGCGTTGCGGCGAGCCGGTATACGCCATGAATACTCCTGAATAAAAACCAGCAGCCAGGGCTGCCTTGGACTGCTATCGCTTCGGGTTCAATCGGCGTTTGTACCGGATTGCGAGAAGGGAGATGTGGAGCGTCCAAAACAAAAGCCCCGCCGGAGCGGGGCTAGGCTGGGAGTCTAACGCATTTACTGAGGCTTCGTAGCCGGCACGGGCGCCGGTACGGGCTTGTTCGCCGGCGGCGCTGTCGTCGGAGCCGTGGCACCGGGGCTGCGCGGGGTCACCGGGTCGCCGCTGCGATCACCTGAATACCCGAACATCAGCAGGGCAAGGACGCCGAGGACGGCAAGTCCGCCGATGATAAAGCCGGTGGGTGAACCGGTCGGCGCGCGGTCGATGTAGTCGTCAGGCCGCTTCGGATTGTTGGGGTCGCCTTGATACGTCATGGTTCCACCTCCATGTGGCCGATGGAGGGAAACGGCGCGCGGGCGGTATGGTTCCTAGTGGTGGATGACGCGCTCGACGGCGGTGTTCCTGTGGGTGTCGATCCAAGTTGTTGAAGACGACGTTCAGGCCGAGGAATTTCTCCATGGCGAGAACCGGGATGTCGGCGATGTTGCTGACCGAGGCAGAACCGGAGGAGATTCCCAAGCTTTGGAAGGGTTCGTACTTTCCCGCGTCCCTGGAGCCCCGTCGTGCGAGCGAGAAGGCGCTGACCGCGGTGATCCAGGAAGCCTATGTGCAGGGCGTTTCGACCCGCTCGGTCGACGATCTCGGGGAGGTTTGAACTCCCGACCCCCAGTCCCAGACTGGGGTCAGTAATCCCGGACCGCAGACAAACAGCTGCGTGAGCTCCAAATCAAGAGGGTTGCTAGCGATTGAACCTATCCCGCCAGGAGCTCCTGCGGGAGATTTGCGGGGTTTGGTCATGCACTGTCCTGCGCGGTTGAGCGGATCTTGCAACGGGCGTCCTGCTAACCTACTGAAACTTCAGAGCTTCACATATGCTGGTCGTCTTTTGATTCCGCCATGCGAAGGTTCGATTCCTTCCGCCCCAGCCAAGTCCCGCCCGGCCAGCCCGTTCTGGGTGCGTCTTCGGCCCCGCAAGGCGCAGGGCAGGCTGGGGGTTGGCTCAGACGGCCTCGAGGGCCAGAGCGATGCCCTGGCCGCCGCCGATGCAGAGCGTGACGATGCCACGGCGCAGGCCGTCGCGGCGCATGGAGTGCAGCATGCGCGTCGTGAGCACGGCACCCGTTGCGCCGATCGGATGGCCATGCGCGATGGCGCCACCCTCGACGTTGACGATGTCCTCCGGCAGGCCGAGCTCCTTGGCAACAGCAAGCGGCACGGCCGCGAAGGCCTCGTTGATCTCGATGCGCTCGACGTCCTTCAGCTTCCACCCTGCGCGCTCGAGGGCTTTCCGCACGGCCGGAACAGGTCCGAGACCGAACATTCCCGGCTCGACGGCAGCCACCGCATAGGACGCCAGCCGCGCCATGGGCTCGACGGACCTGGCTTCAGCGAAGGCGCGGTCAGCCACGATCATGGCGGCGGCCCCGCTGTTGAGGCCGGGCGCGTTGCCGGCCGTGATCGTCCCGCCCTCGCGGAAGGCGGGGCGCAGCTTCGAAAGGATCTCGAATGTGGTGTCGGGCCTGGGCGCCTCGTCGACCACGAACGCCTCGGGGCCCTTTCTGCCCTGGACCTCCACTGCGACGATCTCCGGCGCGAACTGGCCGGCCTTCTGGGCCGCACTGAAGAGCGCCTGCGAGCGGGCGGCGAAGCGGTCCTGCGCGACGCGCGAGAGTTGCGCGCGGGCGACGAGATCCTCGGTGTGCCAGCCCGAGTGCTTGCCCGAGAAGGCATCGTTGAGGCCATCGCGAAGCATGCTGTCGTGGATCTCCGCTGGCCCCATGCGGTACCCCCAGCGTCCCCCGTCCATCAGATAGGGCGCGCGGTCCATGTTCTCCATGCCGCCGGCAACTGCCGCCTCGACCTCGCCCGTGGCGATCTGTTGCGCGGCCGTGACGATGGCTTGCGCGCCAGAGCCGCAGACGCGGTTCACCGTCATCGCCGGCACCGAGACCGGAACGCCACCGCCGATCGCTGCCTGTCGCGCCGGGTTCATCTTGTTGCCGGCCTGGATCACATTGCCCAGCACGACGCTGCCAACCGCGGCTGGGTCGAGCTTGGCGCGTCTCAGCGTCTCCCGCACGACGGTGGCCCCGAGATCGGTTGCAGGCACGGTCTTGAGGGAACCGTTGTAGGCCCCGATCGCGGTGCGCACCGGGCTGGAAAGGACGATCTGTTGCGTGCTCATGAGTGGCTCCTCACGCATCGCTGGATTTGATATAGGCGTATGTGCGCCTACATAAGCGCATATGCGCCCATGTCAAGGAGGGGACACAGCGATGCCCGGCAATGCGGCCACCAGCCCTGCTGACTGCAACTGCTTCGCGATCCGCTCCGCGGCCAGGCACGTCTCGCAGCTCTATGACCAGATCCTGGCCCCGACCGGCCTGCGCACGACACAATTCTCGATCCTGGCCCATCTCAAGAAGGGGCCGCGGACGATCAACGCGCTTGCCCAGGAAATGGCCATGGACCGCACAACACTTGGGCGAAACATCCTGCCGCTCGAACGGGACGGATTGCTCGCGACGGCGTCGGCACCATCCGACCGCCGTGCCAAGGTGCTGCGGCTGACCAAGGCCGGGGAAGATCGTTTCAGGGCCGCGCGCAATTGCTGGACCGATGCGCAGGCTCGCTTCGAAGCGACATTCGGCGCCAAGCGTGCGGCCAACCTGCGATCGCTGCTGAGGGCGGTGGTCGCGACCAGGTTCGACGCTACATGATGCTATCGCAGGCTCTCCCTATGACGCTGAGGCCAGGTCGCTCCGAGCTGCGCGACAGTTCGCGGGTGACACAATTTTGTGCACTCGGAACTTCAAGATGCGCGGCAACATTGAGCTATTGTTAAGAGCTGCGGCCTCGAGATATCGCAAGATCAGATGAGTATGTGCAATCGAGGCATGCGATGACGCAGCATGAGTTGATCGACATGGGGAGCGTGTAAATGGCTCGAGCGGAGACCAGCCAACTGCCGGCAAAGATGCCGGTTACATTGACCGTCAATGGCGTGGAGCAGCGGCTCGATCTCGCGCCGTGGACGAGCCTCCTCGATGCGCTGCGCGATCACGTCGGGCTGACGGGCACGAAGAAGGGTTGCGACCACGGCCAGTGCGGCGCCTGCACCGTGCTTGTCGACGGCCGCCGGGTCAATTCGTGCCTGACACTCGCGGTCATGAAGGACGGCGCGAAGGTAACCACCGTCGAGGGGCTTGCCGGCAAGGACGGTACCCTGCACCCCCTGCAGCAGGCCTTCATCGACCACGACGCCTTCCAGTGCGGCTATTGCACGCCCGGCCAGATCTGTTCCGCCGCGGGCCTGATCGCAGAGGGCAAAGCGAAGACCGCCGACGAGATTCGCGAGCTGATGAGCGGCAACATCTGTAGATGCGGCGCCTATCCCAACATCCTCGCGGCGATCCAGCAGGTGATGGGGCGGTCATGATCAATTTCCAGTACGCGCGGGCAACCGACGTCGCCGACGCCGTGCGACAGATTGCAGCCGACCCGACTGCGAAATTCATCGCCGGCGGCACCAACCTGGTCGACCTGATGAAGTACGAGGTGGCGCGCCCGTCGCAGCTGATCGACATCTCGCGCCTGCCGCTCAAGGCCGTCGAGGAGACGGCGGACGGGGGCCTGCGCATCGGCGCGCTCGTGCCCAATTCCGATCTCGCCTATCACCCGCTGGTCGAGAGCCGCTACCCGATGGTGTCGAGCGCCATACTCGCGGGCGCCTCGCAGCAGTTGCGCAACATGGCATCGACCGGCGGCAACCTGCTGCAGCGAACGCGCTGCGCCTACTTCTATGACGCCACCACGCCCTGCAACAAGCGCGAGCCCGGCAGCGGCTGCTCCGCCATCGACGGCCTCAACCGTGGTCACGCCATCCTCGGTGCCAGCAAGGCCTGCATCGCGACGCATCCCTCCGACATGTGCGTCGCGCTCGCTGCCCTCGACGCCAACGTGCATGTCGTGGGGCCGTCGGGCGATCGCACAATCGCGTTTGCGGACTTCCACCGGCTCCCCGGCGATACGCCGGAGCGCGATACCAATCTCGCGCCCGCCGAGATCGTGACCGCCATCGAGCTTCCTGCTCGGGGCTTCGCGGCGAACTACACGTACCTGAAGATCCGCGACCGACTGTCCTATGCGTTTGCGCTCATATCCGTCGCCGCCGCGCTGGACTTGGACGGCGGCGCCATCAGGGAGGCGCGGCTCGCGCTCGGCGGCGTCGCGCACAAGCCCTGGCGCGATGCCGATGCGGAGGCGACGCTGCGCGGGCAGCAGGCAAACGAGCAAGCGTTCACGCGAGCGGCGGACACTGTGCTGCGCAACGCCAAGGGCTATGCCCACAACACCTTCAAGATCGAGCTGGCGCGCCGCGCCATCGTGCGCGCGCTGTCTCAGGCCGCGCGAGGCACGCCGCAATCGCAGTCCAACAAGAAGATTCTATAGCCGGGAACGAGCCGTTCCCGGCGGAGAGAAGACATGGCCAAGGACGTCAGCCGTCGCAACGTACTGGGGGGTGCGGTCGCCCTCGGGACGGTCGGCGTCGGCGGCGTTGCCGAGGCCGATGATGCGCGCAAGCCTACAAGAGCCGCGGTTCAGGACAATCGAGCGAGCAAATCAATGTCACCCTACATCGGCACCCCAACATCCCGGATCGATGGTCGCGCCAAAGTCACCGGCCAGGCCAAGTACGCCGCCGAGTTCAATGTGCCGGGACTCCTCCACGGGTACTTCGTCCCGTCCACGATCACCAAGGGCCGGATCAGGAGCCTCGATACCAGCGCCGCGCTGCGTGTGGCCGGCGTCATCGACGTGCTCACACATGAGAATCGCCCCCCCTTGCCGGACAACGATCAGGCTTACAAGGACGATGTGGCTCCGGACGGCTCGCCGTACCGGCCGCTGTACGACGGCAAGATCATGTTCAACGGCCAGCCGATCGCGCTGGTCGTCGCCGAGACGCTGGATATCGCGCGATTTGCGGCATCTCAGGTTCGGGTGGAATACGAGACGCAAGCGCATGTCACGGACGTCTATCGCCAGCGTGATGCGGCCGTCCCGGGGAAGGCTCCCACCAATCCAATGGAGGCCATGTTCGCGCCGCCGAAGACGCGCGGCACGCCGGACCAGGCGCTGGCTGCCGCTCCGGTGCGCCATGAGGCCGAATATTTCATTCCGAACGAGCATCACAACCCGCTGGAGCTCTACGCCACGACGGCAGTCTTCGAGGCAGGCGGCAAGCTCACGGTCTACGACAAGACCCAAGGCGTGCAGAACGTGCAGCGCTATCTCTGCAACGTGTTCGGCATGAAGGCGGAGGACGTGCGCGTCATGTCGCCGTACATGGGCGGCGGGTTCGGGTCGGGCCTGCGTCCGCAGTTTCAGGTTGTGCTGGCTGTGCTGGCGGCGCGTGCGCTGCAGCGCTCGGTGCGCGTCGTGCTGACGCGGCAGCAGATGTACGTGCTGGGCTACCGGCCCGCGATGATTCAGAGCGTCGCGCTTGGTGCAAACAGCGGTGGAATGCTCGATGTGATCGCGCACGATGCGGTCACCGTGACCTCGCAATACGAAGACTTCCATCGGCAGGAGACGGGCTGGTCTGGCCTACTCTACAAGTCCGCCAATGCGAAATATGCGCACCGGCTCGCGCGACTCGATCTTCCAACCTCGTGCGACATGCGCGCGCCGAGCGCCGCGCCGGCGCTGTTCGCGCTCGAATCGGCGATGGACGAGCTTGCAGTCGCGCTGAAGATCGACCCGCTCGAGCTTCGCCTGCGCTGCTATTCGGACCGCGACCAGAACGAGAACAAGCCCTACAGCAGCAAGGCGCTGCGCGAGTGCTACCGCCAGGGAGCCGAGGCCTTCGGCTGGGCCAAGCGCAATCCGGAGCCGCGATCGATGCGTGAGGGCAGCGATCTGGTCGGCTGGGGCACGGCAACGGGCGTGTGGGAGGCCCTGCAGGTGCCGATCACCGTGCGCATCGTGCTCACCGCCAATGGCCATGCCGAGGTCGCGTGCGCGACCTCCGACATCGGCACCGGCACCTACACCATCATGGCGCAGGTCGCGGCCGACATGCTGGGGCTGCCGCTCGACAACATCAGCATCAAGCTCGGCGACTCGAGCCTCCCGCAATCCCCGGTCGAAGGCGGATCGTGGATCGCAACCTCGGTTGCGAACGCGATCGCGGCGACGGCGGAAGTGATCCGCGGCGACCTGCTGGGTCTGGCCGGGAAGATGCCGGGCTCACCGCTCGCGAAGCTCGCGGTGGGTGACGTCGCGCTCGCCGACGGCAAGCTGGTGAGCCGTCGCGACGCCTCGCAGGCAGTATCCATTTCCGATCTGATGCGCCACGGCGCCGTGGACCGCATCGAGCAAGAGCTCACCACCAACCCTGCGCACGATGAGACCCGCGCGCACAACGTGCATTCGGCAGTTTTCGCCGAGGTGAAAGTCGACGAGCAGCTCGGCGTGGTCCGCGTCACGCGCGTGGTCAGCGCGGTCGCTGCCGGGCGCATCCTGAACCCGAAGACCGCAGGCAGCCAGATCCTGGGCGGCGTGGTGTGGGGCATCGGCATGGCCCTGCACGAGGAGACGGCGATCGATCACCGCCTAGGCCGCATCATGAATGCCAACATCGCCGAATACCACGTACCCGTGCATGCGGACGTGCACGACATCGAGGTGATCTTCGTCGACGAGGCGGACGACAGCAACCCGATGGGCCTCAAGGGCGTCGGCGAGATCGGCATCGTCGGTGTCGCGCCCGCGATCGCCAATGCGGTGTATCACGCCACAGGCAGGCGCATTCGCAACCTGCCCATCACGCTCGACAAGGTTCTTCAATTGTCCTGACCGATTCAGCACATCAAGACGGAGTGCAGAAGATGGCCACCTTCAACACTGCCGATGGCACCACGCTCTACTACAACGACTGGGGCAAGGGGCAACCCGTGGTCTTCAGCCACGGCTGGCCCCTCACGGCGGACGCCTTCGAGGACCAGATGCTCTATCTGGCCAACCGCGGCTATCGCTGCATCGCGGCCGATCGGCGCGGACACGGCCGCTCGAGCCAGCCCTGGCACGGCAACGACCTCGACACCTATGCGGACGACTTGGCCGAGCTCGTCGCCCACCTCGACCTGAGGGATGCCGTGCACGTCGGTCACTCGACCGGCGGCGGTGAGGTAGCGCGCTATATCGGCCGGCATGGCACCAAGCGCGTCGCCAAGGCCGTGCTGATCGGGGCTATCCCGCCGCTGATGCTGAAGACGCCATCCAATCCGGCGGGGACGCCGATAGAGGTCTTCGACCAGCTCCGGGCGGGCGTCCTCGCCGACCGCTCGCAGTTCTTCAAGGACCTGAGCCTGCCGTTCTACGGCTACAACCGGCCGGGCGCGAAGGTATCCGAGGGCGTGCGCAACTCCTTCTGGCTGCAGGGAATGATGGCGGGCATGCCGGCCTCCTACTTCTGCATCAAAGCATTCTCGGAGACCGACACGACCGAGGACCTGAAGAAGTTCGACATCCCCACACTGTTCCTGCACGGAGACGACGATCAGATCGTGCCGATCGGGGCTGCGGCCCTGCTGGCATCCAAGATCGTCAAGGGTACCAAGCTCAAGGTCTACAAAGGCGCACCGCATGGCATGTGCACGACGCTGAAGGACCAGGTGAACGAGGACCTGCTCGCCTTCATCAAGGGCTGAGCCTGCAAGGGCCGCCCCGGTGGCCGCGATGCAACCGATCGGAAGGAGACATGCGATGGACGCCAATCAAGCAAGAGATGCCAAGGCGCGGCGCAAGGCTGCACTCGACACGCCGACCAATCTGACCTCGAACGCCACCCGCGACCTTTCCGGCGCGCTCACCACGCTGCTCGCCGACATGTTCGCGCTCTACGTGAAGACCAAGAATTTTCACTGGCACGTCTCGGGCCCGCACTTCCGCGACTACCACCTGCTGCTCGACGAGCAGGCCGCCCAGATCTTCGCTACCACGGACGACATCGCCGAGCGCGTGCGCAAGATCGGCGGTACGACGCTGCGCTCCATCGGGCACATCGCGCGCCTCCAGCGCGTGCTCGACAACGACGCGGACTTCGTGTCGCCGCAGGACATGCTGGCCGAGCTGCGCGACGACAACAAGGAGCTGACGCAGCGGATGCGCGAGGTACACGGACTGTGCGACGAGCACGGCGACGTGGCGAGCGCCAGCCTGATCGAGAACTGGATCGACGAGGCCGAGCGGCGGACCTGGTTCCTGTTCGAGGCCAGCCGGCGGTAAAAGGCGCGGTCGCGTCCGAGACGTGCCGCGAGCGCGGTCCTCCGCGCCGGTCTAGATGGTGCGATATCCGCCGTCGGCCATGATGATCGAGCCGGTGACGTAGGCGGAGAGGTCTGAGGCGAGGAAGACCGCCGGGCCGACGATGTCCTCCGGCTTGCCGGCGCGGCCGAGCGGGGTGTGCTCCAGGAAAGTCTTGATCAGCGCCGGATTGGTGGCGCGCACCTGCGCATTGAGCGGCGTCTCGATGAAGCCCGGACCGATGGCGTTGACGCGCACGCCGTCCTTGCCGAGCTCGGCGGCGAGCGCGCGGGTGAAGCCCAGAACGCCGTGCTTGGAGGTGGTGTAGGCGGGAGAGTTGGGCGTGCGCACATGCATGAACGACTGGATCGAGGCGATATTGACGATCCGGCCCTTGGTGGCGCGCAGTTGACCCAAGAACGCGTGCGTGACGTTGAAAACGCCGTTGAGATTGACGGCCATGACGTCCTGCCAGTCCTTGATAACGGCATCGGGGTCGGCGGTGAAGGCGTTGCGACGGTTGATGCCGGCATTGTTCACGAGGATCGAGACCTGGCCGATCTTGCTGCCGATCTCGTCGGCGACCTTGCGGCAGGTGTCGCGGTCGGTCACGTCGAGCTTGTAGCTCCAGGCCTTGCCCTTGGCGTCTGAGATCGCCTTGCAGGTCGCGGCTGCCGCCTCGGCATTGGCGTCGAGCACGACGACGCGTGCGCCCTCCTTGGCGTAGCCCAGCGCAATCCCCTCGCCGATGCCCGAGCCGCCGCCCGTGACGACGGCAATGTGACCTTCCAGAAGACCGCCCATGTCTTTCCTCCCGGGAAGCTGTCGGGCGACGCCCAGGGTAGGCACGCCACCCATTGATACCGCCACAAGCCTAGAGCATCGCGCGGCCATTGTCCGCCAGCGCGCCGCGGGTCGCATGGCTGCCCTGGCGATCCCGCAGGCAGAGTGGCGCGGGTCGAGGCGACCTTTGGCGATACCGTCCGGTTACGCTGGTAGCCGGTCACCTGTGCGGGCATTATCGGCGGCATGGCGAGCGGACCAAGACAGTGCGTGAGGTTGCGGCGGCGCGGATGCGTCGTGGAGCTGGGTCGTGCGGAAGCGCTGACGATGCTGCTCGACTGGCTGCGGCTCGTCGATGGCACGACCGGCACGAAGGAGGGCTGCGCCGAGGGTGACTGCGGTGCCTGCACGGTCGTCCTGGCGCGGGCACGGAACGGGACGGTCGTCTATGAGCCGGTCAACTCGTGCATCCTGCTCGCCGGCCAGGCCGACGGCGCCGAGGTGATCACGGTCGAGGACCTGGGCGCCGCCAACGGTCGGCTGCACCCGGTGCAGGCGGCAATGCTGGAGCAGCACGGCTCGCAATGCGGCTTCTGCACGCCGGGCATCGTCATGAGCCTCTACGCGCTGCACCAGTCGGCGCCGCGGCCGGTGGCACGGCAGGCCGTGCTCGATGCGCTCGCGGGCAACCTGTGCCGATGCACCGGCTACCGACCCATCGTCGATGCGGCGCTGCAGGCGTGTGCAGCGGCGCCGGTCCGCGCGGCCTCTGCCGAGGAGGCCGCTGGGTTGGCTGCCTTGGACGACGGGCGCGATGTGATGGTCGGAGACAGGGATCACTTCTTCGCCGCTCCCGCGAGCGAGGCGGCTCTCTCCGACCTCTATCTGCGTCATCCGGATGCCTGGCTGGTCGCCGGTGCCACCGATCTCGGCCTGGCGGTGACCAAGGCGCTGGCCGAGCCGCGCAAGGTGATCTGGCTAGGCCGCGTGCGCGAGTTGGCCGAGATCGAGAGAACCGGAAGCGAGTTGGTGCTGGGCGCCGGCGTGAGCCTGGCACGGGCTATGCCCCTGCTCGCCGGCATCGATGCAGACCTCGGCGAGATCATGCGACGGTTCGGCAGCCCACAGGTGCGCGCCTCCGGCACGGTCGGCGGCAACATTGCCAATGGGTCGCCGATCGGTGACCTTGCGCCGTGCCTGATCGCGCTCGGTGCCCGGCTCGAGCTCGCGCGTGGCACCGAGCGGCGCGTGCTGGCGTTGGAGGATTTCTTTCTCGCCTACAAGAAGCAGGATCGCAGACCCGGCGAGTACGTCCGGCGCGTGCACGTCCCCCTGCTCGCCGTGAACGAGCACTTGCGCGCCTTCAAGCTGTCGAAGCGGATGGACGAGGACATCTCGGCCGCGCTGGCAGCATTCAAGCTCCGCGTGGAGGGACGCACGATCGTGGCGGCGCGCGTTGCCTGCGGCGGCGTGGCCGGCATTCCCGCCCGCGCGCGAGGCTGCGAGGCGGCGCTCGTTGGCGCCAGCCTCGACGACAGGAGCACCTGGAACCGGCCGCTCGACACGCTGGCGGCCGACTTCGCGCCCATCAGCGACCATCGCGCCAGTGCCGCCTACAGGACGGCGGCGCTGCGCAACCTGCTGCTGAAGGCGCTGATGGAGATCGCGGGCGCGCCCGAGCAGACCACGCGGTTGCGGGCGAGCCGGGAGCAGGTCCATGCCGGATGACGATCTTCCGGAGACCGGGGCGCTCGCCGTCGTCAGCAAGCCGCTTCCCCACGACTCGGCGCGGTTGCACGTCACGGGCGCGGCGACCTACGTCGACGACATACGCGAGCCGGCCGGAACGCTGCATATCGCACCGGGGCTGGCTACGGTCGCGCGCGGACGTCTGCGCAAGCTGGATCTCGAGCCGGTGCGGAGTGCGTCGGGCGTGGTCACCGTACTCACCGCCGCCGATATTCCCGGCCGCAACGATATCTCGCCGGCGGCCGGCGACGAGCCGGTGTTTGCCTCCGACAATGTCATCTTCCACGGCCAGCCCCTGTTCGCGGTCGTGGCAAGGACCCGCGATGCCGCCCGCCGGGCCGTGCGCCGCGCCATCGTCGAGATAGAAGCGGAGACGCCGATCCTCAGCATCGAGGATGCAATCGCAGCCGGGAGCCTGGTGCAACCCGACTACGCCTTCGGCCGCGGCGACGCGGAAGCTGCGCTGGCAGCCGCGCCGTACCGCCTCGAAGGGCAGCTTGCGATCGGTGGGCAGGAGCACTTCTACCTCGAGGGCCAAGTCGCCCTCGCGATCCCCGGCGAGGAGGGGCAGCTGACGATCGTCTCCTCCACGCAGGATCCGGCCGAGGTGCAGCACATCGCGGCGCGCGTGCTGGGCATACCCGACGCCATGGTGATGGTCGAGACGCGCCGCATGGGCGGAGCGTTCGGAGGCAAGGAGAGCCAAGCTTGCGTGTGGGCGGCGATAGCGGCGCTCGGCGCCCGCACTACCGGCCGCCCCTGCAAGCTGCGGCTCGACCGCGACGAGGATTTCGCGGCGACGGGCAAGCGCCACGACTTCCGCGCCGACTGGCGGATCGGCTTCGACGATGCCGGCAGGCTTGCCGCCTACGACGTCATGCTCAACGCGCGCTGCGGCCGCAGCATGGACCTGTCGCAGGGTGTCGTCGACCGGGCCATGTTCCACGCCGCGAACGCCTACTGGATGCCGGCCGCGCATGTCGCCTCGCGACGGCTGAAGACCAACACGGTCTCCAACACGGCGTTCCGCGGCTTCGGCGGCCCGCAGGGGATACTGGCGATCGAGCGGGCGATGGATGCGGTTGCCCACGCCACCGGGCGCGATCCGCTCGATGTGCGCAAGGCCAACCTCTACGCGTCGGGGCGCGACGTGACGCCCTACGGGCTGCGTGTGCCGGACCCGGAGAAGCTCGAGGGCATGGTGGCGGAGCTGGAGGACTGGTGCGGCTATCGCGCGCGCCGGGCCGAGATCGCGGCGTTCAACGCGGGCAACGACATCCTGCGCAGAGGATTGGCGCTGACGCCGGTGACGTTCGGCATCTCATTCACGCTGTCGCACATGAACCAGGCGGGCGCACTGGTGAATGTGTACCAGGACGGCTCGATCCTGCTCAATCATGGCGGCACGGAGATGGGGCAGGGTCTGTTCGTCAAGGTCGCCCAGGTGGTGGCGGAGGAGCTCGGCGTGCCGCTGGAGATGGTGCGGCCGAGCGCCACGAGCACGGCGATCGTGCCCAACGCCTCGCCGACCGCAGCCTCCGCGGGCTCCGACCTCAACGGCATGGCGGCCCAGATCGCCGCGCGCGCGATCAAGGATCGCATGACGGCGTTCGCCGCCGAGCTGTGGGGCGCGGCTCCGGAGGAGATCGTGTTCCGCGACGGCCGCGTCCTCGCTGGCAACAAGTCCATGCGCTTCGGCGAGCTCGCGCAACTGTGCCGGCGCGGGCGCGTGCAGCTCTCCGCGACGGGCTTCTATCGCACGCCCGACCTCGACTGGAACCGGGAGAAGCGCACGGGGCGGCCCTTCTACTATTTCGCCTATGGCGTCGCGTGCTCGGAGGTGGCGATCGACACGCTGACGGGCGAGATGAAGGTGGAGCGGGTCGACATCCTGCACGACGTCGGCCGCTCGCTGAACCCGGCCATCGACATCGGCCAGATCGAGGGCGGCTTCGTACAGGGCATGGGATGGCTCACGGCGGAGGAGCTGGTATTCGACGGCAATGGCCGGCTCGCCACGCATGCGCCATCGACCTACAAGATCCCGGTCGCCTCCGACGTGCCGGAGAAATTCAACGTGCGGCTGGCGGCAGGCGCCAACCCGGTGCCGACCATCTACCGCTCCAAGGGCGTGGGCGAGCCGCCGCTGATCCTGGCGATCTCGGTGTTCTCGGCAATCCTCGATGCGCTGCATTCGCTGCGGCCCGGCCGGCAGGTGCCGCTCGATGCGCCGGCCACGCCCGAGCGCATCCTGATGGCCGCCCAGGCGATGCGCGCCTAGTCGTTGTCCAGGAGCCCGGCGCCGGCGCCGGAGAGGCGCGATTGCGCGCTGGCCGGGACGTAGGTGCGGTGCTCGAGCAGCTGCAGCGCGCGCCAGGCGTCGTCGGCCACGGGGTAGCCGTCGCGATTGCGCTGACGCAGGGAATGAGCCGTATCGGCGCCCGGCACCAATGCAATTTCGACGCAGCTCGTGAACGGCGCAGCAAGCGCCTCCATGGCAGCCGCGCCGGGATTCGAGAGGGTGTTCGGTCCTATCGCAAGAGAGACCTCTCCCCACGCGAGGCGCACGACGCGACCGGGTGTCGTCCATCGCGCAACGAAGGGCGCGAGCCACAGCGGGGCGAGGATGTCGCGGACCTTTATAGGGCGGACCGACACGCCCACGTCGGAGAGCAGAGCGCCGGTCAGGATTGGGCACAGGCGGGCGCCGGCACGAGAGGGAGCAATTGCATCACCCTCGATGCGCGGCTGACAAGCGACGGGCTGCTGGGCCAGCAGGTCAGCCAAAGTCTCGGCCCAGGGCAGGGAACGCGCCGCGAGCCAGGACGCGGCGACGGCAGCCTCCTCCGCCAGGCCCCAGCTCATGCCGGCGCCGCGCGCGGACTTGAGAGCGAGGCTCTCGATCTCGTTGAGCGATACGATCATGGCTGAGCGTCCGCGACACCCCAGATCCAGCCGTCCCAGTCGCCATCGTGCAGCTCGTGGGGGTAGGGCGCGCCCTGGAAGAGGGTGATGCGCAGCCACTTGTCCGACTGCGGGTCGAAGCGGGTGACGCCGAAGAAGGCGAGCTTGCAGCGCAGCAGATCGATGGCGCGCAAGTCGGCGGCGATCAGGTTGTCGCGCACTTCGCCGTAGGGGTGGTGTGCGGAGATCTGCACCCGGCGCACGGTGTGGCGATGCTCGGGCGCCCGCAGCAGGAAGGCGGCAAGCGTCTCGTCGGGCGGGGCTCGCGCCAACACAGCGCGCAGAGATTCCACGTCGCGCGCCACGGCCAGCGGCTGCTCCAGCTCGGCGCCGGGCTCGTCGGCGCGCTGGCCGAGCCGGGGCTCGAGCTTCTCCTCCGACACGTACCAGAAGCGCGCGTTGGCGGCGGGTTGCGAGAAGTCGGCGGCGCGGGCCCACGCGTAGGTGCTGTCGAGGATGGCGGCGAGATCGCGGACGCGCATGGCGCCGTCGATGCGGAAGACCTCGGCCTCGTCGATGGCCATGGTCTCGGCGAGGTCGTCGACGAGGGCCCCGTGCGGCTCGATCAGCAGGGAGACCAGCATCTCCTGGCCTTCAACAGAGAGAGCATGCTCCGCCCAGCGATAAAGACGGTCCCACGGCATGGGGCCGTCGAAGGCGCCGGTGCCAACGTGGGCGCGGAGGCGCTCGAGATCGGCGGCGAGGGCCGCAATGCGGGGCGCCTGGACGGGATCGTCGGTCGTCCAGCCGGCGACCTGCCGGCGGGCGCCAGCGAGCGCCCGGATGAAATGCTCCTGCTGGCCGCGCGTGGCAACTGGCAGGGCGCGCACGCGTGCGAGCGCGGTCTCGCGCGCGGTCATCCAGCGATCGATGAGAGCCGGATGGCGCACGAGGAACGGCGCCATGCCAAGGCCGGTGGCGTTGCCGATGCCGAGCCGGTGCCGCAGCGGCGGAGCAAGGGTGGCGGCTCTGGCGCCGCCGCGCAATACGGCCATGTGCTCCACGAGATCGGCGGTGAAGGCGCGGATGAGGTAGACGGTCAGCATCTCCGCGCGGAAGGGGCCGGCAAACTCCGGGCGACCCGCGATGACCGCGCGATCGGCGATGCCGAACTTGCCGTTGCCGTAGACGGCCGTGGTGCGCATGAGATAGCCGGTTGCCTCCATCTCAGCTGCGTCCGGCTGACGACCGTCGCTCAGGGCCCCCACCACGCGGTCGAACAGGCGCACGCTGCGGTTGGCGCGGGCGAGGATGAGGTCGCTCGGCAGATAGCGGCCGGCCTCCTGGACCGGCACGTTCCGGCGCAGGCGCTCGATCTCGGCATCGTCGGGCACGCCGTCGTAGAGGGCGAAGGTCGCGTCCCAGGCCTCGGCGATGACGCGGTCGGTGCGCTGCTCGGGCGCCAGGTCGTGGCCGAAGGCGACGAGGCTGTATGTGCGCTCGCCGACCCCTACGCGATAGACGGCCACGCCGACACCGCGGGCGTCGATGTCGAAGCGCGGCCGCGTGAACTGCCATCTCTCGCGCACCGCGTGCCGGAGCATGGCGCGCAGGAAGCTCAGCCGCGTCTGGTGCGCGGCGCCCATGCGCGCAAGTCGCATGACGACATCGGGGGGCCGTAACGCCACAGCCTCGGGCCCGCACACCTCGGAGCCGGCGGCGGACATGGCCGGGCTCATTCCTTCACGCACACGAGGTGGATGTGGATGTAGTCCATGCCGTGACCGGCGGGGCTCTTCGCGACCAGGCGCTCGTAGCGGCCGAAGAACTCGTCGAGGATGCGAGCGCGTTCCTCGGGAGCGCGTTCTGCGGAGAGGCCGCTGGCGAAGGTCGGCTCGCTCCAGGAGCGCAAGGTCGGGATGTACTCGCGAGCGAAGCGCTCGGAATCCCCGTGCTCGCCGAAGGCCCTGGCGTATGGGCACACGAGATGGCGCTCCTCGACGTGCTCGAGGCGCAGCCCGCCGCGATAGACCTGGCTGGCGCTGTCGCGCAGGGGCGCCGTGAACTCCTCGGCGGTGCGGTAGACCTGCGGGAAGTTGGTGGCCTCATACTCGGCGCGCGTGATCATGCCTTCGCCAGCGAGGGAGGCCCACAGGTCGTTGAAGGTGTCGAACATGCTCACACCGCCGGTGCGCCCGAGATAGCGGCCCTCCGCGTCGATGCCAAAATTGAGGAACACGAGCCGCCCGCCTTTGACGAGTTCGCGGGCGCGCAGGTGCAGCAGGCGCTCCCACTCGGTACGGCCAGCCTCCTCCCAGGCGCGCCGCTCGCCGGGGGCGGCGCCCACCATGTGCACGTGGTTGGCGATGTTGCCGGGCACCTTGGAGATGTAGTGCGAGGCCGTGGCCGAGAAGGCGAGGTCGAGGCTGTCGCGCGGGAAGATCGCCTGGTGGAACGAGGTGCCGGAGGCGAACGGATAGACGTCGGGGATCTCGCCGTAGTAGCTCGCCACGTCCGTCTGGCCGTGGATCATGCGGAAGAGCTGGCTGAAATCGTTACGCGGCAGGTCGGCGTAGACGATCTCGATGGGACGGGCGGGCTCGCGAGCGCGCTGGTGGGCGAGCGCGCGGCGCCACATCTCCACCGAGGTGCCGCCGTCGGCGCAGCCGAGATCGGCGCAGCGGAAAGCGCGACCGCGGTCGTTGCGGGGAATGCGGTCGATGGCCGCCAGGATCAGCGGGGCTGCCGCGTTGATGACGTCGCGCGCGCCGACGGTGGCCTTCGAGTAGTAGCCGGCACCCTTCATGGCCATGAAGCCGGCCGTCTCGCTGCGTGCGCTCATCTCGCCTCCCCGACCTCTCAGCCAACGTACGCGCCTCGCCGGCCGTCATTCGGCTCCCGTGCGGGGCGTGAACGCATCGGCGAAGAAGCGATGCCAATTGCCGCCCATGATCTTGGCAGCGTCGCGGGCCGAGAAGCCCTGCTGCACCAGGCCCATTCTGATCTTGCTGAAGTCGCGGTTGTCGTGGAACCAGGAGGGCTGCGGAGGAAACACCGCGGCGCCGAGGCCGATGCCTGCCGAGCCCTTGGTCCAGCGGCCGTTGCGCATCCAGGCGACGATGCTGTCGGGCTGGTCCTGGCAGAGATCCGAGCCCATGCCGATGTGGTCGACGCCGATCAGCTCGGCGAGGCGCGCCACCATGCTTGTAAAGCCCTCGAGCGTGCATTCCGAGCCGGCCTTGAGGTGGTGGGGATAGATGGAGAGTCCGATCATGCCCCCGCGGGCGGCCAGCGCCTTCAGCACGGCATCCGACTTGTTGCGCGGGATTTTGTGCCAGCACGCCGGGTTGGCATGCGTGATCGCGATCGGCCGGGCGGAGAGGTCGATGGCCTCGAGAGTAGACCGCTCGCCCGAATGCGACATGTCGATCGCCATGCCGACGCGGTTCATCTCCGCGATCACCTCGCGGCCCATGCGCGAGATGCCGCTATCCTCCGCCTCGTAGCAGCCGGAGCCGAGCAGCGACTGGTTGTTGTAGGTGAGCTGCATGAAGCGTACGCCGAGCGTGTGCAGGATCTCGACGAGCCCGATGTCGTCCTCCATGGCGGAGGAGTTCTGCAAGCCGAGGAAGATGGCGGTGCGTCCCGCGGCGCGGGCGCGCTCGATATCGGACGCCGTGCGCCCAAGCGTGATCAATTCGCCGTAGCGCTCGAAGCGCCGGTTCCAGTCGATGATCTCCTCGACGGTCTCGCGGAAGTCCTCATGGTAGCAGACGGTAACGTGGACCGCGTCGACCCCGCCCTCGCGCATCTGGCGAAATATTTTCTCCGACCAGTTGCAGTATTGGCAGCAGTCGATCGTGTAGGTCTCGGCCACGGCACGCCATCCTCTTGCAGTCCCGCATGAGAGAGAATGCCATGCCGGGCCAGGGCCGCAACCCCTTCGTCGTGCACGGGAGCCAAAGAGCCATGCGCCTGCCGCGGAGCGGAGACCAATCCGCCGAAGCGGAGCCTAGCCTCAAAGACTTAACGTGTGAGCCGAAGGCGGGTGCGCAGGGCCTCGGTTGCGGCGGCGTCAACGGCGGGCTGCGAGCCTGGAGCCATGACGACTCCGTATGCCTCCTCGGCGTGGGCGCGGGAGACCTTTTCCTCGATCACGTCCTGGAGGACCAGGGCGGCATCGCGATCGAGGGGATCGCCATAGCCACCGCCGCCCGCCATGACATGGTGAAAGAGGTCGCCCTTGCGCATCGGCACGGTGCGGGTGAGGAGGACGGGGAGCGTCTCGGTGGCCCCCTTGTCGCGGTGCACCCGGTTCATGGAACCGGCGCCCGCCCCACCGCCGTAGAGCCCATGCGGGGGATGCTTGCGCTTGTCGGAGCGGACGTTGAGGTCGGCCTCGTCGGCGAGCACCCGATAGGAGCGCACCAGGGAGAGGCCGCCGCGGAAGCGGCCCGCCCCGCCGGTGTCGGGCATGATGCCGTAGTGCTCGATGCGGATGGGATACTCGGCCTCGATCATCTCGATGGGGACGTTGGACTGGTTGGCGCCGATGTGGGCGACCCCCTCCTCGCCGTCGTGATCGGCGGAGGCTCCCGTGTTGCCCATGAAGGTCTCGCAGAACACGAAGGGCTTGCCGCCGCGCCAGCCGCTGATGGTGGGCAGCGTCGAGCCACCCGAGTTGTCGGCAGCGACACCGTCTGGCAGCTCCTGGGCAAGCGCGCCGAACATGCAGTCGATGGTGCGGTAGCCTGTGATGCCGCGGGCGCCGCAAGCTGCCGGCATGAGAGGGTTGACGACGGTGCCCGCGGGCGCCGTGACGGTGATGGCGCGCGTGTAGCCGTGGCAGTTGGGCACATCCTCCGGCATGATCGAGCGCAGCGCGGCGTAAACCGAGGCCTTGATGAAGGGAAACGGCGCGTTGATGCCACCTTTCACCTGGGGCGAGGACCCCGCGAAGTCGGCTGTGACGTGGTCCCCCTCGACAGTTAGGGCCAGCTGGAAAACGACATCCTCGGGCTCGTCGCCGAGGCCGTCGATGTGGTCGGTGAAGTGATAGGTGCCATCGGGGACAGCGCGGAACGCGGCACGGGCGAGGCGCTCGGCGTAGTCGTGAAGATGGTCGTAGTACTCCATCACGGTGGCTAGGCCGTAGCGCTTGAAGACGTCGATCAGCTCGCGCTCGCCGGTGGCACAGGCGGCGAGCTGGGACTGCAGGTCGCCCATCACCTTGTCGGGCAGGCGTACGTTGGTCGCCACCATGTCCCAGATGCCCTGCACGGGCTTGCCGGCCTCGATGAACTTCACATAGGGGATGCGCAAGCCCTCCTGGTAGATCTCGTGGGCGGAGAGCGCGTTGGAGCCGGCGACGATGCCGCCCACGTCGGAGTGATGGGCGAGCGAGCAGGCCCAGCCCGACAGCCTGTCCTCGAAGTAGATCGGCTTGACGATGTAGATGTCGGGCAGGTGCATGCCGCCGGCGACGTAGGGATCGTTGAAGATGTAGATGTCGCCGGGCGCCATGCGGCCCTCGAAGTGGCGCATGAGGCCGGTCATGGCGTCGTAGAAGGAGCCCAGATGCATGGGGGTTGTGAGCCCCTGCGCCAGCGTCTGGCCGCGGTGGTCGAGGATGGCCGTGGAGAAGTCCATGGAGTCGCGGACGATGCCGGAATAGGCCGTGCGCATGAGGTTGAGCGCCATGTCGTCGGCGATGGTGTCGAAGCTGCTCTTGAGGATCTCGAGCAGGAAGGGATCGACATTGCTGCGCATGGGGCTGCTCATTGCGTGACGACTGCGAGGTCGATCAGGATGTTGCCGTCGGCATCACGGACGGCCGTGGCGTCGGGCGGCACGACGACGGTGCCCTCGTATTCCTCGATCACGAGCGGACCCTGGCGCGGCTTCTCGTCGAGCCGGCTCCTGGAAATGACGGGCGTGGGCAGCATGCCGGCGGCAGGACCGAAATAGGCCTGCCGCTCCTCCTCGGCGGCGGATGACGGCGGATCGAGCGAGGCGATGCGGCGCGCCCCCGACGGCGTGACGCTGCCGACGAGGCGCAGGTTGACCACCTCGTGCGCATACTGGCCCTCGAAGGAGTGGCCGTAGCGCACCTCGTGCTCGGCGTCGAAGCGGCGTGCGAGCTCCTTGCGGGCCGCATCGTCGAAGGGGCCGTCTGGCAGGGGCACGGTGATCTCGAAGGCCTGGCCCGCGTAGCGCAGGTCGGCGAGGCGCTGGAAGCCGACCTCGGCGCGGGAGCGCCCGAGGCGCGCGGCGATGCCCTCGGCGAGGTCGTCGTAAACTTGGTCCATCTCGTCCTGGGACAACGCGGCGAGCCTGCGCAGGCAGGCGCGGCTCTCGTTGAGCTCGAGGTCGGCGAACAGGAGGCCGAGCGCGCTGAACACGCCGGCGGCGGGCGGCACGACGATGCGCGCGATCCGGAGCTCGCGCGCAAGCGAGGCCGCGTGCACCCCACCCGAGCCGCCGAAGGCGAACATGACGAAGTCGCGGGTGTCGCGGCCTCGGTTGGTGGTGACGGCCTTCACGGCGCGCATCATGTTGGTGTTGGCCACGAGGTGGATGCCGTATGCCGTCTCGACGAGGTCGCGGCCGAGCGGGGTCGCGATCTTATCGGCGATGGCACGGCGCGCGGCCTCCGCGTCGATGGGCACGGTGCCGCCGGCCAAAGTGCGTGGGTTGAGATAGCCAAGGACGACGTTGGCGTCGGTGACGGTCGCCTCCTTGCCGCCGCGGCCGTAGCAGGCGGGGCCCGGATCGGCGCCGGCGCTCTCGGGGCCGACCTTGAGGGCTCCCCCTGAGTCGACGCGCACGATCGAACCGCCACCGGCGCCGACCTCCGACACGTCGATGACGGGAAGCTTCAGCGCGTAGCCGGCGCCGCCCATCAGCGGGCTCGTCGCCGACATGGCGCTGCCGACCTCGTACTGCTCGGAGGTGGAGAGGCGACCTCGCTCGATCAGAGAGGCCTTGGCGGTCGTGCCGCCCATGTCGAAGGTGATGATGTTGTCGTAGCCGAGCTGGCGGCCGAGGTGGCGCGCACCGATGACGCCGGCAGCGGGCCCGCACTCCACAATCTGGGCAGGACGGTCGAGGGCGGCGTCGGCCGAGAGCACGCCGCCGGAGGACTGCATGACGAGCAGGCGGCCCTTGACGCCGGCGGAGGCGAGCTGGCCGATCATGGCGGAGAGGTAGTGCTTCACGGGCGGGCCGACGTAGGCGTTGACCACGGTCGTGCTGGTGCGCTCGTACTCGCGGATCTGCGGCAGCACCTCAGTGGAGAGCGAGACGAACCGGCCGGGCAGCTCGGCCCTCAGCCGGGCGCCGATCGCTTGCTCATGGACCGGGTTGGCGAAGGCGTTGATGAGGCAGACGGCGATCGCCTCCACGTCGGCGGCGCGCACGGCGGCGATGGCGGCATCGAGGCTGGCCGCATCGAGCGGGCGGACGATCGAGCCGTCGGCGCCGATGCGCTCGGCCACCTCGAAGCGCAGGTTGCGCGGCACCAGCGGCGACGGCTTGCGCCAGAGCGGGGCATAGAGGCGGGGTACGCGCACGCGGCGCAGCTCGAGCACGTCGCGGAAGCCCTGCGTGGTGATAAGCGCGGTGCGGGCGCCCTTGTGCTCGAGGATGGCGTTGGTGGCGACCGTGCACCCATGCAGGACCTCTGCAATGTCGCCGATGGGCTGGCCGAGCCGCTGCATGAGCGCGATCACGCCGGCGACCACGGCATCGGCGTAGTTGGCGGGCGTGGAGAGCAGCTTGCCGGTCGCCAGGTGGCCGTCGGGGGTCAGCAGCGCGATATCGGTAAAGGTGCCGCCGATATCGGCAGCGATGCGGTGGCCGCTCTTTTGGGGCATGTCGGGCAAGGTATCGGTCCGGTGGATGTGGCGGGGAGGTTGCGGCAGGGAGCGAGGCTAGTTCACGTTCGTGACCGGCGCCACTGTCATGCCCGCGCAGGTGTCTTGCGGGGGTGCCTCTCGACAGCGGCGTGGGCTGGTGACATGGATTCCCGTCTCCGCGGGAATGACGTTGCAGGAGTGGGAGCCCCATGCCCAAGACGAAGCGCGGTCTTCATTACGAGGTCACCGACCTGCGGTCGGCGTGGCAGCGGGGGGAGGACATCGGCCGTCCGGTCGTATTCCATCACGGCGTGGGGACGAGCCTCGAGATCTTCGACGAGTGGATGCCGATCGTCGCGACGCGGCATCCAGTGGTGCGCTTCGACATGCGGGGATGGGGCCGTTCGGTCGTGCCGGGCGAAAGCCACGCCTGGAGCATGGAGGAGATGATCGCCGATGTGGGCGACGTGGCCGAGGCGGCATTCGGCGGGGAGCGCGTGCACCTGATGGGCGAGTCGATCGGCGGCACGATTGCGCTTGCCGCCGGGCTGGCGCAGCCGGCGCGCTTCGCCTCGGTCGCCATGAGCAATGCGGCCATCAAGGGCGGACAGATCGCCCATGCGCCGGGCTGGCGGGCGGAGATCGCGCGCATCGGCATCAAGGGCTGGAGCGACCGGCTGATGGAGATGCGCTTCGTGCCGGGCACGGTGCCGCAGGAGGCCCTGGCGTGGTTTGCGAGCGTGCAGGAGAAATCACCGCCGCATGTTGCGATCGGTCTGGGTGAGCTGCTGGTGGGCACGGACCTTGCCAGCCAGCTCTCGGGGTTCAAGCTGCCGCTGCTGCTGATGATGCCGGACCGCAGCCCTTACGTGTCGCTGGCGCAGGCCAATACGCTGGCGGAGCTGGTGCCGCAGGCGCAGATCGCGGTGTTTCCCGGCGCACGCCACGGTCTGCCGCTGTCGCACGGCAAGGAGGCCGCAGCCACGCTGCTCGCATTCCTCGCCCGCGTCGAGAGCGGCGGACCCAAGGCCCGATGAGCGGGGCGCGCACCAGGCCGACGACGACGTACTGGCAGCGCCTGCTCGACGACTGGCCGGACGGGATCAAGCCGCGGCCGCCCTATCGCTTCGACTATCCGGTGCGCCTGCCGGACGGGCGGGTGCTGCTCTTGCCGCTGCGGGAGCTGCCAGAGGGGGGCCGCGCCGTCGCCTCGCTGATTGCCAACCAGGCGTCATTCGGCGTCGTCTCGGCTTTGGCCGACCACATGGCTGATTTGGCGCGCACAGCAGGGATCGACATCGTCGTCGGCGTGCCGACGCTCGGATTGGCGTTCGCGCCGCTGGTGGCCGAACGGCTCGGGCATGAGCGCTTCGCGCCGCTCGGATACTCGCGCAAGTTCTGGTACGAGGACGCACTGTCGGAGCCGGTCTTCTCCATCACCAGCCCAGGTGGCGAGAAGAAGCTGTACCTCGATCCCAACATTGTGCCGCTTCTGCAAGGCAAGCGCATTTGCCTCGTCGACGATGCGGTGTCGACGGGATCATCGCTGCTGGCCGCGCACCGGCTTCTGTCGGCGTTGGGGTTGGAGCTGGCGGCAGTGGTGGTCGCCATGAAGCAGACGACACGCTGGCAGGTGCCGGTCGGCGAGGTGAGCCCGGCGCTCAGGGATTGCGTGCGCGGCGTGTTCGGGTGTCCGCTGTTCGAGCGGGCGGGCGACGGCTGGGTGCCGATCGAGGGGACGTTGCCGGCGGTTCCGTAGTCAGTGGCAAGACGCGGCAGGGTCCCGGATACGCGCTGCGCGCGTTCCGGGAATGCAAGAGGATCAGGACGCCCGCTGGTAGCGGCGCTCGAGCGCCTGGGTCCATTTGCCGATCGGGTAGCAGTAGAGGAAGAAGCACACGAGCGCGAAGGCATAAAGGGGCGCCAGCAGCTCGGGCCGCGAGCCTTCCGCGGCGTGCACCTGGCCCGTCAGCGTGATCATCTCGCTCACACCGACGATGGAGGCGTTCACGGTCGCCATGGTGATCAGCGAATAGAGGTTCATCCACGGCGGCAGCATGCGCTTGACCGACTGCGGCAGGATCACGAGGCCCAGCGTCTGCCAGCGCGTGAGCCCCAGCGCGCGGGCGCCGTCCCATTGTCCCGTGGCGATCGAGCGGATCGCGCCGCGCACGATCTCCGACGTGTTGGCCATGACGGGGAGCGAGAAGCCCAGGATCGCCTTGGCCCAGTCGGGAAACGGGATGCGCAGGTCGAAGATGCGAATCTCGAAGGGAATCAGGAACATGCATAGGAACAGCAGCACCAGCCAGGGCGAGTTGCGGAAGAGCTGGGTGACGATCCGGGCGAGCACCCGCACCGCTGCAAAGCGGGAGATCTGGGCGATCCCTACCGGCACGCCGGCGAGGGTGCCCACCGCCATCGCCATCAGCGAGATCAGGATGTTGAAGGCAAAGCCCCACAGCAGCAGCGGAGCCCAGCGCACGAGAATCTCGCTGGCGGAGGACTTCACGGCGGCCGGCTGTTGCGCGAGCGCAATGGTGGCGCCGGCGCCAACGATGAGGAGGAACAACAGGATCGTGCGGGCTATGGCCGGGCGGCCGCCCTTCTCCTCGAGGGCTGGGGTGGCCGGAGCCGGTACGGCCATGTCTCCGCCGGCCACGGGCTTGGCGCCCTCCTGGCCGAATCCCGGGATGACGAGGCGGCGCTCGATGGCGTGCAGGATACCCACCAGGACGAACACCAGCGCCAGATAGGCCACGAGCACGAAGATCATCATCTCGCGCACGTTGGTGGCATCACTCCAGATCTGCTTGGAGACGTAGAGCAGCTCGGGCACGGCGATGGCGTAGGCGAGGTTGGTCGTCTTGAGGAGGTTGACGAGGTTGTTGCCGAGCGCGGGCAGGCAGACGCGGATGGCGATCGGCAGGACGACGAGGCGATAGGTCTGCCAACGGCTGAGGCCGAGGCTGGTGGCTCCTTCCACCGTCGCCTTCGGGATCGCCTCGATGCCGGAGCGGAAGATCTCGATGTTGAAGGCGCCGGCGAAGAGAGAGAGCGAGATGACCGCCCACTGGAAATTCGAGATCATCGGGATGAGGGCGCCCGAGCCGTCGGGCACGCGCGGCAGCAGGTAGCCGAGGCCGAAGTAGAAGAAGTAGATCTGGACCAGCGGCGGCGTATTGCGGAAGGCGGAGATGAAGCCGGCGATGATCCGGCGCACCCACACGAGCTTGGAGCCCTGCAGCCAAGCCCCGGCGATCCCGATCAGGATCGAGAGCAGGATCGTGATGACCGACAGCTCGATGGTCAGGAAGAAGCCCTTGACCATGCGGGCGCGGTCGAAGTCGTCGTAGATGAAGGTGAGGTTGATGCCGGTCCGCTCGTAGAACTCGCGGAACCAGTCGTAGATGGGCTGCATGCTCAGGGACCGGAGCCGCGGGGCACTGTCATCCCGGCGCTTGTCGCCGGGATCCACCCATCAGCAAGCAACGGAGCAATTTGAGAGATGGATCCCGGGCACGAGGCCCGGGATGACGCATCAGCTACCGCTCTTGGCTTTGTCGTGCATGCGCTTGGCATAGTCGGTCGGCGGCACGCCCCACTTCTTCTCGAGCTCGACGATGCGGCCGGACTTCATCCACTCTTTGGTGATGTCCTCCATGAACTTCTGCAATCCGGCCTCGCCCGTCTTCACGGCCATGGCCCAGGGCGTCTCCATGATGCCGGGCAGCACCATGTGATAACCGCCCTTCCAGTCGTCGTCTGTGAGCTTGCCGACCACGAACGTCTGGTCATAGAGGTAGCCGATGCAGTCGCCGTTCTTGAGGGCAAGCAGCGGCTTCTCCGAGCCGTCGAAGGAGGCGATCTCGGGTCCGTACTTCTGGGCGATGTCCTTGTTGTAGAAGGCGCCGGTGGTGCCGCACAGCTTCTTGCCCTTGATGTCGTCCCAGCTCTTCACGGGGGCATCCTTCCTGAGCAGGATGTTGACGGCGTCGGAGTAGTAGAGCGGCTCGATCACCTGCACGACTTTGCGGCGCTCGGGCTTGTCCGACATGGTGGCGATCATCAGGTCGATCTTGCCCTGATTGAGGAACTCCATGCGGTTGGCGGAAATGACGGGCACCAGCTCCAGCTTGACGCCGAGCTTCTTGGCGACGTCGGCGGCGAGGTCCGGCTCGAGGCCGATGAGGGCGCCCGAGGGATCGCGGAAGCCGAACGGCTTGTAGTCGGGCTTGACGCCGACGATGAGCGTGCCGCGCTTCTTGATGTCGTCTAGCACGTCGGCCTGCGCTGCCGCGGCGAGTGCGATCAGGCCAGCAAGGCCGGCAGCGATCAGTTTGACGATCCGCATAGATACTCCTCCGGTCGGTGGGTGCATGGGGCGAGACTAGGGGATTTTCAAAGCCGGCGCGACTTCCGCGTCTGCCTATGCTTTGGCCTCCCTGCCCACCGTTTCTCCTGCCAAGGGTCACAAGTGCCAGGGGCCGGCTTGGCGATCCAGGCCCGATAAGGTACTCGTGCTCGACTGCGCCGGGCGCCCGGCCGCGACGGAGCGCAATTCGTGAGCAAGCCTCGCAACACCAGGAAGCCCGATGCCGCGGTGCCCGAGCTGTTCGCCGAGCTCGATCCCGAGCCGCGCCTGCTGATGGGGCCGGGGCCGGTCGACGTCTATCCGCGCGTGCTGCGGGCCATGTCGGTGGCGCTGCAGGGACAGTTCGACCCGCAGTTCACGGCCTACATGACGGAGACGATGGCGCTCTACCGCCACGTGTTCCGCACCGCCAACCACTGGACCTTCCTGATCGACGGCACGGCGAGGGCCGGCATCGAGGCGTGCCTCGCCTCCATCGTGTCGCCGGGCGACAAGATGCTGGTGCCGATCTTCGGGCGCTTCGGCCATCTCAAGGTGGAGATCGGCCGGCGGGTCGGCGCCGACGTCGCCTCGATCGAGACGGAGTGGGGCCGCGTGTTCGAGGCGGGTGAGATCGAGACCGCCATCAGGCAGCATCGTCCGCGCGTGCTGGCGATCTGCCAGGGCGACACCTCCACCACCATGCTGCAGCCGCTCAGCCAGATCGGCGCGCTGTGCCGCAAGCACGACGTGCTGCTCTACGTGGACTGCACGGCGTCGCTCGGCGGCAACCCCTTCGAGATGGACGAGTGGCAGATCGACATCGCGTCCGCCGGCCTGCAGAAGTGCCTGTCGGGGCCGCCGGGGTCCTCGCCCGTCTCGTTCAGCGACCGCGTGGCGGAGGTGGTCAACGCCCGCAAGCATGTCGAGCAGGGCATCAAGACGCCGGGGATGGTGGAGGGCAACGGGCCTATCATCCGCTCCAACTATTTCGATCTCGCCATGTTGATGGACTATTGGTCGCCGAAGCGGCTCAACCACCACACGGAGGCTGCCTCCATGCTCTATGCAGCGCGCGAGTGCGCCCGCGTGGTACTGGGCGAGGGACTGGAGGCGGGCTTTGCGCGGCATCGGGCCGCCAGCGGCGCGCTGCGCGCGGGGCTCGAGGCCATGGGGCTCGATCTGTTCGGCGATGCCGAGCACCGCATGGCCAACGTGACGGGGGTGATCATCCCCAAGGCAATTGCCGACGGCGAGAAGGTGCGGCGCGAGATGCTCGTCGATTTCGGCATCGAGATCGGCACCTCGTTCGGGCCGCTGGCGGGCAAGATCTGGCGTATCGGCACCATGGGCTACGTGTGCCGGAAGGCCAACGTGCTGCGCTGCCTGACTGCGCTGGAGGCCGTTCTGCTGCGCAATGGCTTGAAGGTGCCGCCGGGTGCGGCGGTCGATGCGGCCTACAAAGTGTACGCGGGCGCTTGAGCGATCGGAGACGGCGGCGGTGATGGCTGGCGACGACAAGGCGACATCGGAGAAGAAGAAGCCGGGCCTGCTCGAGGGGTCGCCGCGCGTGATCAACGTAGGGCTCGAGCGGTTTGCGGAAGACCTTGGCGCGCAGGGCGTTGCCGTTCGGCACGTGGCATGGTCGCCTCCTGCCGGCGGCGATGCGCACCTCGCGGCGCTGCTGTCGAAGCTCGGCACCTGACGCCGGCCGCTCGCGCCAGGGATGACGATGGCTCACCAGAGATCACCGGCAAGCCAGCTGCTGCTGAACAACTCGCTCTCGCTGTTCAAGAGCGGCAAGCTCGACAAGGCCGAGGAGTTCGCACGCAAGGTGCTGGCCGCGGAGCCGCGCAATACCGAGCTGCTGCAGTTCATTGCCGTCCTCTGCCTCGAGCAGGGCAAGCCCGACGAGGCGATCCGACTGTGCACGGAGGCCGTTCGCCTGAAGCCGAATTCGGGCGAGGCGCACTACAACCTCGGCACCGCGCTGCTGCGGCAGCAGCGTCATGAGCAGGCCATCGACAGTCTCAGGAAATCTGCCGGGCTGCTTTCGCGCAACTACGAGGCGTTGAACAATCTGAGCCTGGCGCTGCTCGGATCGGGGAAGGTTGCGGAGGCGGAGGCCACGGCGCGCCGGGCAATCGCGCAGGCTCCGAGGCTGGCCGTGGCGCACGTGTCGCTGGGCCTGGCGCTGGCGAACCAGGCGCGCTTTGCCGATGCGGTCGAGAGCCTCAAGGCGGCGCTGGCGCGCGGTCCCAAGGACCCCGGCGACGTCATGACCAAGCTCGGGCTCGTGCTGCTCGAGGGGCAGCAGCCGCAGGCTGCCATCGACTGCCTCGGGCAGGTCGTGGCGCGCGATGCCAAGTCGCTGGCGGCGCTGGAGGGCCTGGCGCAGGCGGAGTTGCTGGAGGGTCGCTTCCAGGATGCGGCAAGGCACTTCCTGGCGGCGACGGAGCTTGCCCCTGACGATGCGAGGCTGCTCGCCAGCCTCTTGTACGCGCGGCTGCAGACGGCGGACTGGACCGAGCATGCGGCGCTCATTGCCCGGCTGGAGAAGAGGCTCGCGCAGGGGGCCCAATCGGTCAATCCATTCCAGCTGTTGGCATTGGTCGACGAGCCCGATTTGCAGCGCAAGGCGGCGGCTGGATTCGCCGCGAAGTTTGCCGCAGCCGACAACGCACCGAGCGCGCCGCCACCCGGGGCGACACGTGGCGCGCGGCCGGACAGGATGAAGGTCGCCTACCTTTCGTCGGACTTCGGCGTGCACGCCACGGCGCTGCTGGCGGCGGGGCTGTTCGAGCATCACGACCGCGGTCGCTTCGAGGTGACGGCGCTGGCGTGGGACTGCGACGACAGCCCCATGCGGCGTCGGCTGGAGCCGGCGTTCGACCGGTTCGTCGACATCGGCGCCATGCCGGATGCGGCCGTCGCCCAGCTTATCCGCGAGCACGAGATCGACATCGCCGTCGATCTCAAGGGCTTCACGCGGGGCCACCGATGCAGAATTCTCGCCGGGCGACCCGCGCCGATCCAGGTCGGGTATCTGGGATATCCCGGCACGATGGGCGCGGCGTGGATCGACTACCTGATCGCCGACCGGTTCGTTGCGCCTCCCGAAGCCGCGCAATGCTACAGCGAGAAGCTCGTCTACTTGCCGGACTGCTACCAGGTCAACGACGACAAGCGCGCGGCGGCGGGCGAGCGGCCGGAGCGCGGCGCGGTTGGGCTCCCGGAGCAGGGGTTCGTGTTTGCCTGCTTCAACAATACCGACAAGATCACGCCGGACCTGTTCGCGATCTGGATGCGCCTTCTCGAGCAGGCGCCCGGCAGCGTGTTGTGGCTGCTGCGGCCACCCGATAGCCGGGAGGGTGGCGTTGCCGTCGCCAACCTGCGCCGATATGCGGGGGCGCTCGGAGTTGCGGGCGAGCGGCTGGTGCTTGCTCAAAATGTACCCTTCGCCGAGCACGTGAGGCGGCTGCAGTGTGCCGATCTGGTGCTCGACACGCTGCCTTACAATGCGCACACGACGGCGAGCGATGCGCTGTGGGCGGGCGTTCCGATCGTGACGTGCCCCGGCCGGTCGTTCCAGGCGCGCGTGGCGGGGAGCCTGTTGCAGGCGATGGGCTTGCCGGAGCTGATCGCTGCGTCGCTCGGCGACTACGAGGCAATTGCCATGAAGCTCGCGACAGATATGGACGCTCTGGCCGAGATGCGGTCGAAAGTGCTGCGCAACCGGACGACATCGGCCCTGTTCGATACCGGACGCTTCACGCGGAATCTGGAAGCGGCCTACGAGGCGATGTGGCAACTTTGGCGCGAGGGCCAAGCCCCGCGGGCCATCGACCTGGCGGCAAGCACCTAGGAGAGGCGGCAATCCTCGTGCAGACAATCGAGCGAGCCAATGCCGAGGCGCTCAGGCGGATGCTTGCCGGCGATCCGGTACTGATCGACGTCGTGCCGGCCGGTGAGGCCATCGCCGGTCTCGGTGCGCGCCACATCCTGCATGCGGGGCCGCCGATCGCCTGGGAGCGCATGTGCGGCCCGATGCGCGGCGCCGTGATGGGCATTGCCGTGTTCGAGGGCTGGGCGAAGGACCTCGAGGAGGCCGAGGCGAAGGCTGCGGCCGGTGCGTTCCGCTTCGAGCCCAACCACCACTACAGCGCCGTCGGGCCGATGACGGGCATGACCACGGTCAGCCAGCCGCTGCTGGTGGTGGAGAACCGCGCGTTCGGCAACCGCGCCTACTGCGCCATCAACGAGGGCCTCGGCAAGGTGATGCGCTTCGGCGGCAACGATGCCGAGGTGCTGGCGCGGCTCGCCTGGCTGCGCGACGTGCTGGGGCCGGCCCTGGGGCGGGCGCTGCGGGAGATTGGCGGCATACCGCTGAAGCCCATCATCGCGCGCGGGCTAACCATGGGCGACGAGATGCACCAGCGCAACGTCGCCTGCTCGAGCCTGCTCTTGCGGCTGTTGGCGCCAGCGCTGGCGCGAACCACGAGGGACACCGAGACGCTGGCACGTTGTCTCGATTTCGCGGCCAAGAACGATCAGTTCTTCCTCAACATTGCGATGGCCATGGGCAAGGCCATCACTGATCCTGCGCGCAACATCGAGGGCGCGTCTGTCGTGACAGCCATGTCGCGCAACGGCACCGACTTCGGCATCCGCGTGTCGGGCACGGGCGATACCTGGTTCACGGCGCCAGTTGAGATGCCGGTCGGGCTCTACTTCCCGGGCTACACGGCAGCCGACGCCAATCCGGACATGGGCGACTCCGCGATCGTGGAGACGGTGGGCCTCGGCGGCTTCGCCATGGCAGCGGCGCCGGCCGTGGTCGGCTTTGTCGGCGCGGGGCCTGCCTCAGGCGCCGTGACCTTCACCCGGGCGATGGGGGAGATCACCGCAGGCAGCAATCCTGAATGGACAATTCCGGCGCTCGACGGGGCCGGCGTGCCGACAGGCATCGACATCCGCCTAGTGGTGGAGACGGGGCTGGTGCCGACGATCAATACGGGCATCGCACATCGCCGGCCGGGCATCGGGCAGGTCGGAGCGGGCGTGGTCAAGGCGCCGATGGCCTGCTTCACGGCGGCGCTCACCGCGTTTGCCAAGACCATGGGTGTGGCGTGATGGCGGTGGTGCTGAACGAGATCCGCCGCGGCTTCTACCTCGACTCGGTCGCGCTGATGCGCATCTCGCGCGCCGTGGCGGCGCTGCCGGGCGTGGAGGAGGCGGGGCTAATGATCGCCACGCCCGCCAACAAGGAGATCCTGCGCGAGGCGGGCATTCTCGGCGCCAACGGCGAGCACGCGGGTCCCGGCGATCTCGCGATTGCGCTCAGAGCGAAGGACGCGGCGACAGCGACTGCTGCCATGGCGGAGGCGCAGCGCCTGCTCGATCAGCCGCGCCGTGCGGCCACGGGCGGCAGCGCGTGGCAGCCGCACACGCTGCGCGGGGCTGTGCAGCAGATGCCCGACGCCAACCTGGCGCTCATCTCCGTGCCCGGTGATTTCGCTGCGGCAGAAGCGAGGAAGGCACTGCGGCGCGGGCTCAATGCCATGATCTTCTCCGACAACGTGGCCGTGCGTGACGAGGTCGATCTGAAGCGCGAGGGGCGCGAGCTCGGGCTGCTCGTGATGGGACCGGACTGCGGGACCGCCATCATCTGCGGCGTGCCGCTGGGCTTTGCCAACTCGGTGCCGCGCGGCGATGTCGGCATCATCGGCGCATCGGGCACCGGCATCCAGGAGGTGTCGTGCCTGCTTGCGAACGCGGGAAGCGGCATCTCGCATGCGATCGGCACGGGCGGGCGCGATCTCTCCGCCGAGGTCGGCGCCATCACCACGCTGATGGCGATCGACCTGCTGGACCGCGATCCTGCAACCGCGCACGTGGTGTTGATCTCCAAGCCGCCGGCGCCGGAGGTGGCAGATGCCGTGTTGGCGCGCGCCGGCCGCAGCCGCAAACCGTTCACCGTGTGCCTGATCGGCGGCGAGCCGACGCGGGCGTTGCCGGCCAATGTGAGGGTCGCGAGCACGCTGAGCGAGGCGGCGGAAGCTGCGCTGGGGCGGGTCTTGCCGCGATACGAGGGGCCAGCGCCCAAGCTGTCCGGGCGCGGCAAGCTGATCCGCGGGCTGTTCTGCGGCGGCACGTTGTGCTCCGAGGCACAGCTGGTGCTGCGCGGCGCGGGGCTGGCGGTTGCGTCGAATGCACCGATCCCCGGCGCGGCGCGGCTCGGGAAAAGCCCGGGCGGCCACACGCTGATCGACCTCGGCGATGATGCGTTCACGCATGGACGGCCGCACCCGATGATCGAGCCGGCCCTGCGCGACGGGCCGTTGCGCGAGGGACTGGCGGACCAGGGCGTGGGCGTCATCCTGCTGGATGTAATCCTGGGATGGGGCATTCACGCCGATCCGGCGGGCGAGCTTGTCCGGGTCGTCGGCGGACGGCCGTCAAACGCGCCCGCGCTCATCGCCTCAGTGACCGGCACGGACGCCGATCCGCAGGTGCGCTCCGCGCAATTGCGCAAGCTGGCGGACGCGGGCATCATCGTCGCGCCGTCGAATGCCGCGGCGGCGGCGCTCGCCATACAATGCGTGCGATGACGCCACTCCGGGTCGAGGGGTGGGGTCCGCATGCCCGGCGCTTTGCAACGCGTCATTGCGTAGGGCGGATCGCCGCGGTCTTTGAACGGAGCCTGCACATCGAGGCGAACGGCGACTTCCTCTGCCTCGGCGATGCGAGCATCGGCCGCGGGCCGCTCAACGCGTTCGTCTCGACTGAAGCTTGGGCAAGGCTTGGCCGTGCGGTCCCGCCGGTCGGCAGCACGGTGCTCGTCGATCACCGCAGGTTTCGCATCGGCCCAGCGAGCATCAATATCGCCGAGGCTAAGCTCTGGCGTCCCGCGCCCTGGCCGCTGGCTCCGGATCGGCGACGCGTAGCGGAAGGTGTCGACCGGTTCACGCAGCTCTGCGTTGCGCGTGCGCCCGGGGACGGATTGGCACGGATGGTGCTCGCACCCACAGTGGGGTCCGGAACGGCGCTTGAGCGCGTCGCCCTCCCCCGCATCGGCCGGATGCGGGCTTGGCTCGACGCTTGTCGATTTCCGCCCGCGCACCACACCCCGCCCGTTGACCTGCTGGGCCTGGGACCGGGCCTGACGCCGTCCGGAGACGACGTCCTCTGTGGGGCGCTCGTTGCCCTGCACGCGGTCGGACGGGCTGACGCGTTGGGTCTCCTGGCCCGGGCGATCGACAAGGCCGCACCCGCCGCGACCTCCCGGCTTTCCGGAGCATTCCTGCGCGCAGCGGCGGAAGGGTTGGGCGCCGAGCCATTGCACGAGACGATCTGCGAGCTGCTTTCCGGCCGTGCCGAATCGCTGGCTCGGCATCTCGAAGCCCTAGGCCATATTGGCCACACCTCCGGCTGGGATGCGCTCGCAGGCGCCGTGCTCGTCTTGCAGGCATTCGGCACAATTGCGGTGCAAAGCGCTGGAGTCGCAAGCTCCGAGCTTTCCTTGTAAGGTCCGTCCCGCTGGCCCGCACGGCGCTCCCGCGTCCACGTCGGGGGGCGTGTCCCGGTCGGCGTCCGGCGGCCAAGCCGCCCACTAGGATCAAGGGGATCTCAGATGTTGAACGAGCGTTCGAAATGGCGCGCGCTTTCCGTCGGCGGCGCGCTAGCCCTGACACTGGCGCTTGGCCTCGCCGTGCACCCGGCGGCGGCGCAGGAGACCATCAAGATCGGCCACGTGGCGGCCCTCTCGGGCGCCTCCGCCCAGTCGGGCGAGGCGATCACGCGCGGGCTTGTGATCGCCATCGATGAGATCAACGCCAAGGGCGGGCTGCTCGGCGGCCGCAAGCTCGAGCTGATCCAACGCGACGATGAGTCCAACCCACCCAAGGGCGTGGTGGCCGCGCGCGAGCTCGTGTCGAAGGAGAAGGTGGTCGCCATGTTCGGCGGCATCGACACGCCGGTGGCGCTGGCAACGGTGCCGGTCGTCAACAAGGAGAAGGTGCCCTACATGGCGGTGTGGGCTGCCGGCACCGGCATCACCCGCAACGGCGCCGACCCCAACTACGTGTTCCGCGTCTCGGCTGTCGACGTTCTGGTCGACGTCAAGCTGCTCGACTACGCGGCGAAGAAGTTCAGCTCCAAGAAGCCGGGGCTGATGCTCATCAACAATCCCTGGGGCGCCTCGAACGAGCAGGGCCTCGTCGCCGCCGACAAGGACAACAACGCGGTCGAGATCGCCGGCATCGAGAAGTTCGAGAACAACGATGTCGACATGACGCCCCAGCTGACGCGCCTCAAGGAGAAGGGCGCCGACTCCATCATCCTGGTGGTCAACACGCCGCCCGGCGCGCAGATGATGAAATCGCGCGAGCGCATGGGCTGGAAGGTTCCGGTCGTCTCGCACTGGGGCATCTCCGGCGGCCGCTTCCCCGAGCTCGCGGGACCGACCGCGGGCGATGCGCACTTCGTGCAGACCTACAGCTTCTTCGGCAAGCTCAACCCGACCGGCGAGCGCGTGCTCGCTGCGCTCAAGAAGAAATATCCGGCGATCAAGGGTCCGGAGGACGTCTTCGCGCCTGTCGGCACGGCCAATGCGTACGACGCCATGCATCTGCTCGGGCTCGCCATCGCGCAGGCCGGATCGACCGACGGAGACAAGATCCGCGAGGCGCTCGAGGGTCTCAACGCCAAGTTCGCAGGCCTGATCAAGACCTACGACAAGCCGTTCTCCAAGACCAACCACGATGCGCTGGGTGCCGCCGACTACATCATGGTGCGCTACGACGGCGACAAGATCGTGCCGACGCAGTAACCTCGCTCTCTCCCCGCCCGCCGCGGGGAGAGGGAACCCATGCTCGTCAGCTCGGCGCTCATCACCGGTCTCGGCCTCGGCAGCATGTACGGGCTGCTGGCGCTGGGCTTCCATGTCACCTACGCGGTGTCGAGCACCGTGAATTTCGCGCAGGGCGGCACCATGATGCTCGGTGCCGTCCTGTGCTTCTCGTTGTGGGTGACATTGGGCTGGCCGCTGCCCCTTGCGGTGCTCCTCGCGCTGCTCGCCTGTGCCGCCTGGGGCGTCATCGTCGAGCGCGTGGCGGTGCGTCCCTTCGTCCGTCGCGGGTCCAACTCCTGGCTGATGGCGACCGTGGCGCTCGGCATCGTGCTCGAGAATGCCGTCCTGTTCACCTTCGGCAAGGACCCGCGGGGCATGCCTCCGGGCTTCCTGACGACGCAATCGGTCACCATTGCCGGCCTCAAGATCCAGCTGCTGCAGATCCTGATCCCCCTCGTCGGCCTCTCCTTTGCCTTCGCGCTCCACCTCTTCTTCCAGCGGACCCGCCACGGCAAGGCCCTCCTCGCCGTGGTGCAGAACACCCTTGCCGCCCGCCTGATGGGGATAGACGTGGAGCGCGTCGCCACCCTCTCCTTCGCCCTCTCCGGCCTCCTTGCCGGCGTCGCGGGCATCATGGTGGCGCCCCTGTTCACGATTTCCTCCACCATGGGCACCCTGTTCGGCATCAAGGCCTTCGCCGTGGCCATCCTCGGCGGCATATCGAGCGCCTGGGGCGTCGTCATCGCCGGCCTCATCTACGGCCTCGCCGAGGCCCTCATCACCGCCCTGCTGGGCTCCATCTACACCCAGATCGTCACCTTCGGCCTCGTCATCCTCTCCCTCGCGCTGATGCCGAACGGCCTCTTCGGTCGCGCCGAGGTGCGCAAGGTATGAGCCTGGGCCCTCGCCTGCCCCTCATTGCCGCCGTTGTCGGCCTCATTGGCCTCATCGGCCTCTTCATCGCCCGCGCCGACAACTATCAGCTCTACGTCCTCGCCCTCGTCGGCCTCACCGCCATTGTCGGCGTCGGCCTCAACGTGCTGCTCGGCCTCTCGGGCCAGATCTCGCTCGGCCACGTCGCCTTCTACGCCATCGGCGCCTACGTGGTGGGCATCCTGACGACCCGCGCCGGCTTCTCCTTCTGGGCCGCCTTCCCCCTTGCTGGCCTCCTTGCCGGCATCGCGGGCGTCCTCCTTGCCGTCCCCGCCCTGCGCGTGCGCGGTCCCTACCTCGCCATGGTGACGATCGCCTTCGGCTTCATCGTCGAGCAGGGGGCCGCCGAGCTCGGCTGGCTCACCGGCGGCTGGAATGGCATCATCGGCATACCCCCGCCGAGCCTCGCCGGACGGGCATTCGCCGAGCGCCAAATCGCTATCCTCGTCCTCGCCCTCACGCTGGTGGCCTTCTGGCTCTATGCCCGCCTGCAGGCGAGCCCGTGGGGCAAGGCCATGCGCGCGGTTCGTGACGCGGAGATCGCGAGCCAGGCCATCGGCCTCGACCCCACGCTGATCCGCACCGTCGCCTTCGCGCTCTCCGCGGCGGTGGCGGGCTTCGCCGGCGCCGTGTTCGCCGCCATGAGCGACTTCATCAGCCCGGAGTCGTTTCCCTTCTTCCAGTCGATCCTGTTCCTGCTGGTAGTGATGATCGGCGGCGCCGACCGCGTGCTCGGGCCGCTGGTCGGCGCGCTCGTGGTCGTGCTGCTGCCGGAGCTGCTGTCGTGGCTCGCGCAGTATCGACTGCTGTTCGTCGGCCTGCTGCTGCTGATCGTCCTGCGGCTGGCGCCCGACGGCTTCGTCGGCCTCGCCGAGCGCTTCTTCGCCCGCACCGACAAGGATCGCTTCGCCGCGCCCTCGCACGATGTGACGGCGATGCTCGCCGCCGGCAAGGCGCCGGGCGCGCTTGCGGTAGAGCACCTCGCGGTCAGCTTCGGCGGCGTGAAGGCCGTGGCCGACGTCACCTTCGCCGCCGAGCCCGGACGCATCACCAGCCTGATCGGCCCCAACGGCGCGGGAAAAAGCACCGTGCTCAACCTCGCCTGCGGCTTCTATGCGCCCGACCGCGGCGCCGTCCGCCTCGCCAAGCGCGACATCGCCGGCCTCCCCTCCCACAGGATCGCGCGCGCCGGCATCGCCCGCACCTTCCAGACCACGCAGCTGTTCGCGCACATGAGCGTGATCGACAACGTGCTGGTCGCGCTCCGCCGCGGCCGCCTCGCCTGGAGCGAGCTGCTCACTCCCGAGCGCGACGCCGACCGCATCGCGCGCGCGCAGAGCCTCCTCGCCTTCGTCGGCTACACCGGCCCCCTCGACCGCCCCGCCGGCGCGCTCGCCCACGTCGACAAGCGCCTCGTCGAGATCGCCCGCGCGCTTGCCACCGCGCCCGCCGTGCTCGCCCTCGACGAGCCCGCCGCCGGCCTCGACACGGCCGACACCCGCCGCCTCGGCGAGCTCCTGCGCAGGGTCGCATCGTCAGGCGTCATCGTCCTCCTCGTCGAGCACGACATGAAGCTCGTCATGAGCGTGTCGGACCACGTCGTCGTGCTCGACGCCGGCCACAAGATCGCCGAAGGCCCGCCCGCCGAGGTCGCCCGCAACCCGAGGGTGCTCGAGGCCTATCTGGGCGAGGCCAAGCACGCCGCCCGCGACCGCCCAGCGCCGCTTTCCCCCGACGCGCGCCCCCTGCTCGCGGCCGAGCGCCTCTCCTCCGGGTACGGCGCCCTCGACGTCATCCGCGACATCGGCCTCGATGTGCGCCAGGGCGAGCTCGTCGCCGTGCTCGGCGCCAACGGCGCCGGCAAGTCCACCCTCATGCGCGCGCTCTCGGGGCTGAACCGCCCGGTCGGCGGCACCGTGCTGCTGCTCGGCAAGCGCATCGAGCTGTATGCAGCGAGCCGCATCGTCGGCGAAGGCCTGGTGCTGGTGCCCGAGGGCCGCCAGGTGTTCCCCGAGCTCAGCGTCGTCGACAACATCCGCCTCGGCGCCTATGCGCGCGCCACCCCCGACGTCGCGGAGCGCGCCGACCGCCTGATCGACCGCTTCCCGCAGCTGAAAGCGCGCCGCGACCAGCGCGCCGGCCTGCTCTCGGGCGGCGAGCAGCAGATGCTGGCGATCGCCCGCGGCCTGATCGCGCGCCCCGCCGTGCTGATGCTGGACGAGCCCTCGCTCGGCCTCGCGCCCATGCTGGTCGAGCGCCTCTACGACCTGCTCGCCGAGCTGCGCGATGAAGGCACCACCATCCTGCTCGTCGACCAGATGGCGGCGCTCGCCCTCTCCGTCGCCGACCGCGCCTACGTCCTCCAGTCCGGCACCATCCGCCAGTCCGGCCCCGCCGCCACCCTCCGCACCGACCCCGCTATCGTCCAAGCCTACCTCGGCGAATCCCCTCTCCCCGTCGCGCCTCTTCGGCGCGAACGGGGAGAGGGTTAGGGTGAGGGGCGGCCCCGCACGCGACGCCCCCTCCCCCTCGAGGGGGGGAGAGCCTGCCCCGGACTTGATCCGGGGGACGTGCGTCCGCGGCTTTAGCTCGGCCATCGCCGACCGCGCCCCGCACTCGACTGCCGAGCTAAACCGCTGGACGCACTGGGTGGGGGTGTCTCGCCCGCACTGGGGCGCCGCGTGACCGTTCCGTCACCCCTCAACGCCCGCTTCCCCCCGAAACCTGACAATCGGCAACCGGAGGCTTCGTGCCAACAACAGACATCGTTTGTTTGCAGCTTGGCGGAGGGCTGGTTTCATTTCAGAAGTTTCGCGATGTACGTGTTGACGGAAGCCGGCGGCTGACGCCAGACTTCTGCGGGGACTAGCACTCGCTTGCGTTCAGTCTCGACATCGAACGGGGCTCCACGAGCGCGGTCGTCGTACCACTTGGTCCATACCTCCCAAGTCGGATCGATAGTGAGCAGGGCCGTTCGCAGACGTTGCGAGCGTGACACCCAATCCTCCGGCGCGGCACCTGCGGGCCAAAGCGGCCTGGCCGTCAGCGTTGGACCTGACTGGCGCCAATCAAACCATTCAAGATCAGCAGCCAACCCTGTCGCGGTGGCGTCCGAGGCGCAGAAACTGGGGTCTCCAGCTTTCGCGGCGTAGCGACCAGCGGGGTCGAGATGCAGCGTGCTGGTACGGGTGCGGGCAGTGTCGGCTACTACTGTGATAGCGGCATTATGCGCGGGGACAGAGACGCGCATATCAAGAGAAAGAGAAAGAGCCTCGATGTCGCGGCCGGCTGCGAGGGCAGCAGCTTTAATTTCCTCGGTGACGTGGCTTGATCCAGCAGCCGCAAACCACGCTGTTGCGGTGCCCCGAAACACCTTCAGCAAACGGTCGTCGGCCATCTCCAACGCGGCCTCCTCAATTGCTTCATAGTTTTGCATGGCCTGCCTATAGTCTTGATCGGCCTGCGACAGACCTTGGCCGGCTTGTTGAAGCGTCGCCGGCGGCGGGGTTGCCTGAGCACGCTTCTGTATGAGGCGTTCCATTGTACCGCAGGTCCAAGGCAACGCCCGGAGTGCCGACCGCGCCGCGATCGCCCGCGAGAGTTCAATTGGTCGCTCCTTCAACCAAACCCAAAGCTGCTCCTCGTTCTTATAGCCTTTAGTTTTTTCTCCTTTCGCCGCGCGTCAATCGCTGCGACGACGTTCTCCATGTCACGCTCGAAGTATCTGAAACGGACTTCCTCGGCCTGGCGCTTCACCAGCGCCCGGATATCGTCTGGTAGGCTATCGGCAGCCGGCAGTGGCGACCTCTCTATCAGAACTGGGATGATGATCATTCTGCGTTTGAGCGCGGTGGCAATCTCCTCGCACATCAGGTCACTGCCGCCCGCAGCCATCCGTGTGGACAACAGGTTCATCCAGTTCGGGCCGATGACTGCCAACAGCACGTCGGATTGTGACAGAGCGTCGAGAATGACCTCGTCAAAGACATGGCCCCCAGAAAGGTCGCGCACGTCCATGAAGACACCAGCGGTGCCATACTTATCAACAAGCGTATTGTAGATGTTCTGTGCGTCTGCCTTCACGTCGTCGCGACGGTAGCTGATGAATACCTTGCCCGCCACTCTCGCCTCCAGCGTGTTCAATGAAGTTCTCAGTATGCTTTGGTCGAGGCGCCGACGCCAGCGGGGTCGAGCGCGGCATCAGAATGTGCTTGAGCAGAGAACACCTACCCCGCCCGGGGACTTCGTCGGTTTAGGGTCACGACTCGCCGCGGCAGCCGCGTGCGTGCGGCAGGATTGCACCGAAAGCGGAAGGGGTAGATCGCGCGCCCCCGGCCCAAAAACATCGCCGCGTGCACGCGGTCGGGAGGTTGTGGCTGTCGAGGACGGCCTTCTCGCCCACGCCGAAGCGCCCCTCAAGCACCAGGTGCGGCGGCACCACCACGCGCGCGCCCGCCAGCAACTTGAGTCCGCCACCCCGCGCAATCTCCGCCGTCCTCAACCGACCTTCAGCGCCTCGAGCTCGTGCAGCGATGCCCACGTCGATTCCGTCGCCTTGTCGTAGAAGGCGTCCTCGAGCAGCTCCTCGCCGTAGAAGAAGAACTTCCCGCGCTTCTTCAGCCGCTCGGCGATCTGCCCCTCGCTGACACCCTTCTTCATGAGGAACACCCGTACGGGCGCGACCCAATGCACGCCCTCGAACCGCAGCTCGTCTTTCGCAAGCTTCACGCTCGGGGTCGGCTTCTTGGTCGGCTCCGTCGCTTCGGTCGGGAGCGGCTGGCCGATCAGGCCCAGCACCCAGTCCTTCGCCACCTTCGTGCCGGGGCAGGACTTGTCCGTCGTCGGGTCGTCGCGGTGGAAGAGGACCGTCTCCTTGCTGGCGCCCTTGCCGAGCCAGTCCAGCACGACCTTCGTCGCTGCAGCCGCATTCTTCCAGCAGGCCAGCCCGCGACCGCTGCCCGGAGCCTCCGTATCGTACTCGCCCAGCACCTCGATGCCGATCGACCGGCCGTTGAAGCTGACGGCGTGGACGCCTTTCTTCCGGAAATCGCACATTCCCCAGAGCTGGTCCTCGTCCACGAACAGATGCGGCGCGGAGGACCACCCCTTGGTCACCCGGTAGTAGTGCTCGATGTTGCGCAGATGTTGTGCGGTGAAGCCGTTGGGCCGCTGTGCAAGGCTCGGCGCGCCGGTGTGATGCAAGGTGACGGAATTGCACCAGTCGGGCTTTTTGATCTGGGCAAGATCGCTCTTCAAGCTGTCGACGGTCCAAACGCGCCCTGTGTTCTCGAAACCCATGATGTCCCCCAATCAATGTGCGCTACAGTATGCTGAGCCGACTTCCTGGAGCTGCATGCAAGCGGCTGCCTCAACTCCAGGCCGATCGATCCTGGCAGAGACGATCGGTCCGGGCAACCGTTTGTCTGCCCAGGCAACGGCCGCCCCCCCAAGCCTTTCGGCACGCTTCCACGTCCAGTTGCCGGAGAAACTCCAGGACTCCCGATCGGCAAAGTCGTCCGCCTTCGCGATCCGTTAGCCAAATCCTTCCACACGCGGGAGTACGCTCGTCCTCCGTGAGCTCGTTAAGGGCGGTGGATCGCGCGTTTCATGGTCTGTGCAACCAAGGTAATCGGCGAAGCGACGCCGCACTACGATGCGGTCGTGATCGGCTCCGGCTACGGCGGCGGCGTGGCTGCGTCCCGCCTCGCCCGCATGGGCCTGCGCCTGGCGGTCCTCGAGCAGGGGCGGCTGTGGCGGCCCGGCGACTTTCCGACAACGGGCAAGGGGCGGCTCAAGACGCTGCGGCTGACGGGCCGCGCGCCGAAGCTGGGCGATCCTGCCGGTCTCTACTACCTGTCGGTCGGCAAGGGGCTGACCGTGTTCGGCGCATCCGGCCTCGGCGGCGGGTCGCTGATCAACGCCGGCGTCACGTTGCGGCCCGATCTCGGCAGGCTGCGCAAGGCCGGCTGGCCGGATGCGGTGGTCGGCGACGGCCTCCTGCAGAAGGGTCTGGCGCGGGCGGAGGCCATGCTGGGCGTCGCGCCGGTGCCCGCCCCGGAGCGCTTTGCCAAGCTCGCGGGCATGCGCAGGGCGGCGCAAGCAACGGGCCGTGCGGTGCAGCTGCCGCCGATGACGATCTCCCACAAGCCGGGACCCAACGTTGCCGGCGTGATGCAGTACGCCTGCCGGTACTGCGGCGACTGCTGGTCGGGCTGCAACGTCGGCGCCAAGAACACCGTGGGCATCACCTACATCGCCGACGCCGTCGACCACGGCGCAACGGTGTTCTGCGAAAGCCGGGCCCAGTCGATCTCCAGGACGCAGCGCGGCTGGGAGATCGTGGTGCAGGATCTGTCGCGGGCGGGCGCACCGAGCCGGCGCATCGAGGCGCACATCGTCGTCCTGGCGGCCGGCACGATGGGGACCAACGAGCTGCTCCTGCGCGCCAGCGAGCGCGGCCTGGCGCTCTCCGCCAGGCTCGGCGAGAACTTCTCGGCCAACGGCGACGACCTCGTCTTCGCCGACAAGCTCGCCAAGCCGGTCCATGCCATCGCCACGGGCTTCCCGCCGCAGGCGCCGCGGGGCACGCCGGCGGTCGGGCCTCACAGCATGGCGCTGATCGACCTCGGCGACGAGCACGGCCCGCTGTGGGTCCACGACGGCACCATGATGGCCCTGATGGCCTCGCTCGCTCCCCTCGAGAACCTGCTGACGCTGAGGATCGGCAATGCCTTCCGGATCCTCAGAGAGGGCATCTACGGCGCCGAGCAGAGCCGGTCGCAGATCCTCTACATCGTCGCCCACGACGATTCGAGCGGCCGCCTGCGGCTGCAGAAGGACCATGTCGTGGTCGACTGGCCGGGCTACAGCAAGGCGCCGGAGCGCGTTCGCGCGGAGCAGAAGGTCAAGGCGATGATCGAGAGCATGGGGGGCGTGTTCGTCGGCAACCCCTTCGCCATGACCGCGTTCGGCGGCAACCGCATCATCGCCCATCCGCTCGGCGGATGCGGCATGGGTGAGACGGCGGAGAAAGGCGTCGTGGCCCCGGACGGGCGCGTGTTCGATCCCAGCAAGGGGCCGACGGGCGTTCACGACGGGCTCTACGTGTGCGACGGGGCGGCGATCCCCTCGGCGATCGGCGTCAGCCCGCTGCTGACGATCACGGCCCTTGCCGAGCGCGCCATGATCCTGGCGGCGCAGCAGCTCGGCCGGCCCCTCGACGTCGACGCCGCGCCCTCTCGCCCGTTGCGCGACGCCGCGATGTAGGCGGCCCACACCGCCCTTAGGGCGTGAACCTCGACGAGCCCGACGCCCGACCGGTGGGTGTCCCTACCGTTCTCCGGTCACAATCGCTGCCGCGGCCGTATCAGGACCGAATGCATCTGCGTCGGTCAAGCCTAGCATCTCTACCAGCTTCGAGCGGGCGCGGTTAACCCTGCTCTTGATGGTACCGACGGCGCACTGAGCCACTCCGGCTGCCTCTTCATAGGACATCCCGACCGCGCCGACGAGCACCAGGCCTCGCGCTGATCAGCGGGAAGAGTGCTCAGCGCTTTGTGGAAGTCTTGCATGTCGAGATGCCCGTGCTGGGCAGGGCGAACGGAAAGCGAAGCGGTCATTTTGCCGTCGACGTCTTCAATCTCGCGGCGCCTCTTGCGCAGCTCGGAGAAATAGCTATTTCGCAGGATCGTGAAGAGCCAAGCGCGCAGATTAGTACCTTCCTCGAACATGTCGAGGTTCTTCCAGGCTTTCAGCAGCGCTTCTTGCACGAGGTCGTCGGCGCGATCTAGGTTGCCGCAAAGCGAGACCGCGAACGCGCGTAGCGTCGGAAGCTGCGCAAGCATGGCGTCTGCGAGTATGCGAACTACTCAGTTTTTGTTCTCCTTGGCGGCAAGTGCTTCGAGAAGCTCGCGCAGGCGGTCCGGTAAAGGTTGTGCCTCTACGTCGGCGAACAGGCTGCGGAGCTTCTTTCCCAGCTGAGCCGGCAGTGCCGATGCATCTTCGAGCTTCGCCTTAGGCATGTTGTCTGCAACCGGAAGCTCGTCGTCGTCACTCATACCGATCACCTTGAGCTTTGGTGCAACTTGTTGCCTGGCCCGGCAAAAGCGCTTGTTGGCGATCCTGGCAGCGCCTATACGGCAGTTATGTGTTGCAGCAGAGAGAAATATGCCAACTGACGAAGGCCTTGTTGGTCACGTCCCCTATTTGCGCCGCTTCGCGCGTGCCCTGACCGGCAGTCAAACGCTCGGCGATGCGTGTGTGGTTGCAGCAATCGAAGGCATCCTGGCAGGCAAAGCGGCCAATATTCCCGCTCGCATCGTCCTCTATCGCTCGGTGCTGGCGGAGGTCGATGCGCGCGAGGCGCGTCCGATGATTGCGCCGGCACAGGCGTCCGAGGTGGTCGATCCGGTGCAACGCAACCTTGCTGCACTGACGCCGGTGGGACGGCAAGCCTTTCTGCTGGTGGCCATGGAGGAATTCTCGCTGCCGGACGCCGCGCTGGTGCTCGAGATGTCGCCCGCCGAAGTGAGTGCTCTTCTCGAGGATGCCAACCAGGACATCGCTTCGCAACTTGCCACCGACGTGGTCATCATCGAGGATGAGCCGCTCATCGCGATGGACCTGGAGCAGTTGGTGCAAGGACTCGGTCATCGCGTCGTCAGAGTAGCGCGCACGGAACGGCAGGCGATCGAGGCCGTCAAACAAGCCCGTCCGGGTTTGGTGCTCGCGGATATTCAACTGGCAGACGGCAGCTCCGGTCTCGACGCCGTGAACGAGTTTCTGCGCATGTTCCCCGTCCCTGTGATCTTCGTCACAGCCTTTCCGGAGCGGTTGCTCACAGGCTTGAAGCCCGAGCCGACGTTCCTCATCAGCAAACCCTTCCAGGCGGACGGGTTGAAGGCAGTGATCAGCCAGGCGCTGTTCTTCGATTTGCGTAGCCGTCCACCCCACGCGTAACGAGTTGCTTGGGCTGCCGGACGCACCGACCCGGAACGACGGGTTGGCGCGGAAGGTCTGGCACCGTCCGGAACCAACTCGACAATGGCGAGTTCTCTCTCGTACAGCGCAGGCCACGCTTGCGATCACCACCCGCGAGGAGGGCGTCATGGGAAGCACCACCGACAAGATCAAAGGCTACGCCAATGAAGCAGCTGGCAAGGCAAAGCAAGCCGTTGGCAAGGCCATCGGCAACGATCGCCTGCGCGCGAAAGGCGCCGCACAGGAGATCAAAGGTGACGCACAGAAGGCCGTGGGCAAAGCCAAAGGCGCCATCAAGGACGCGGCCGACAAGGTCGCCGACCAAGCTCACAAGAAGCTCTGAGAACGGGCCGCGGCCTAGTCCCGGCCGCGATGTCCGCGTCGCACGACTATTGGCAACTCCGGGAAGGGAGAGGCAATGGCAATTTCCAATGAAGGTCTGATCGTAATTCTGCTCGTAGGGCTGGTCGCTGGCTGGCTTGCCGGGCAGCTCGTGCAAGGCACGGGCTTTGGTATCGTCGGGGATATCATCATCGGCATCATCGGCGCCTTCATCGGCGCCTGGCTGCTGCCGCAGCTGGGTATTCGCATCGGCGTCGGGCTTGTCAGCGCCATTGCTTCGGCCACGATCGGCGCTGTGATCCTGCTGGTTCTCCTGAGGGTCGTCCGACGAGGTGGTCGCTGGTGACGGTCCGATTTGCGACGGGCTTGCTCAATGGGCGGAATATTCCCCGCCCATTTCGGTATCCCCTGCTGGTGTCTGATAGGTATTTTCCGAATAGCGCTGTCTCCCTAGTTTAATCGGAACACTGAGAGTCCTGACGCGTTAGGTCCAAACGTGCAATCGCACAACCCGTGCGCAGTCGATAACGGTCGGGCTCGACATCCTTGCTGCCCGTGACCCCAAGTGCGGGCCTATGTGCATCATGGTCGTCGACGACGAAGCGTTCATGCGCATGGCCACGGCTGACACGCTACGAGATGCGGGGTTCATTGTCGTCGAGGCGTCGAACTCGTGCGAAGCGCTCCTCAAGTTCGGCGACGGGTCGGTGTTCCGGGGACTGGTAACGGATGTCGAGATGCCCGGCGCGTCGAATGGATACGTGCTGGCGCGGCGCGCCCGTGCGACCAACGCAGATTTGGCGGTCGTGGTCGTCTCCGGCCGGGTTTGCCCCGGCGCTGACGAGCTGCCGATTCACGGCATATTCCTCGCCAAGCCCGTCGAGCCGATCCTGCTTGTATCGGAGTTGCGAAAGGCTATCGCTGCCATGCGTAACGAGCACTGAAACGTGTGATCAACTTGACCGCTCACGGGTGCGGCACGTACTTTCCTCATGTCGTCTGCTGTGATCCGGGCGCAGACGCTTGAGAGTTCGGCGTCCTCTCGCCCACAATGGTGGAGAGGGCGGTGCCAGAGCCAGAACATGCAGATCAGCGGATTTCCGATACTCATGAGTTCCGGCTAGAGGCCGAGAATCTCGATCTGCGCCGACTGCTTGCCCAGGCGGGCATTGACGCCGCGGAGCAAAAAGTCGCTGAAAAGCTGCAGCGCATTATGGTTGAAGAACTCCATCATCGCGTCAAAAACATTCTGGCGACGGTACAGGCGATAGCTTCGCAAAGTCTCAGAGCCGCGCAAAACATCGAGGATGGCCGTAAAGCCATCGAAAGTCGATTGCAGGCGCTCGGTCGCGTGCATGACGTGCTGCTGCAGACCAACTGGTCCAAAGCCAAACTCGTGGCGATTTTGATGGCTGGCATCGAACCATTCATTACGGCGACCGCGCCGCAGATCGAGATCCGGAGCGCCGATATCGAAGTGGCGCCAGCCGCAGCACTCCCTCTCGCCATGATCCTGAACGAGTTGTGCACCAACGCCGTGAAATACGGCGCTCTCTCCCGCCCTACCGGAAGGGTGAGCATCGAAGCAAGCGTGGCCGACGGCGACGATGGCTTCCTGTTGACGTGGACGGAAAAGGGCGGGCCGGCCGTGCAGGAACCAGCCCGACGGAGCTTCGGTTCGAAGTTGATCGAGCACGCCTTCGTCGCACAGCTTCAGGCGACGGCGCGTCTCAGCTTCGCCCCGGGTGGAGTGATCTACGAACTTCGAGCCCCACTCGCCGAGCTCAATGGCTCGATTGCTCCCTAGCACTCGTCCCCAACGAAAGTTGCCGTTCGGCTAACTCGACTTCCGTTCAGGGTCAACATTGCCCTGCCGCGGCGCTAGCCAGCACGGCGGAAGTCCCTCAGGTTCCGGACAGAGCCGCAGCAACGGTTGCGCCCTGAAGCAGATACGCCTGCAATCGAGTACAGCCCCTCAGAACATCGCCGCGTGCACGCGGTCAGGCGGGTTGTGGCCGTCGAGGAAGGTCTTGACGTTGATGATGACCTTCTCGCCCATGTCGATGCGGCCCTCAAGCGTGGCCGAGCCCAGGTGCGGCAGCGCCACCACGCGCGCGCTCGCCAGCAACTTGGGGTTGATGGCGGGCTCGTTCTCGAACACGTCGAGGCCCGCGCCGGCGATCTGGCCGGCGTCGATCATGCGCGCGAGCTCGTTCTCGTCGATGACCTCGCCGCGCGCCGTATTGACGATGTAGGCGGTCGGCTTGAGCAGCTTGAGGCGGCGCGCGGAGAGCAGGTGGTAGGTCGCCGGCGTGTGCGGGCAGTTGACCGACACGATGTCCATGCGCGCCAGCATCTGGTCGAGGCTGTCCCAGTAGGTGGCCTCCAGCTCCTGCTCGATGTCCTCGGACACGCGCCGGCGGTTGTAGTAGTGGATCTGCAGGCCGAACGCCCTGGCCCGCCGCGCCACCGCCTGGCCGATGCGGCCCATGCCGATGATGCCGAGCCGCTTGCCCCAGATGCGGTGGCCGAGCATCCAGGTCGGCGACCAGCCGCCCCAGTGCCTGTGGGGGTCTTTGAGCAGCGCCGCGCCCTCGGCCAGCCGGCGCGGAACCGCCAGGATCAGGGCCATGGTCATGTCGGCCGTGTCCTCGGTCAGCACGCCCGGCGTGTTTGTGACCAGAATGCCGCGCACGCGCGCCGTGTCGAGGTCGATGTTGTCCACGCCGTTGCCGAAATTGGCGATCAGCTTCAGCTGCGGTCCCGCCTGGGACAGGAGCGAGCGG
>JBGGME010000417.1:0-16619 GCA_041288195.1 Hyphomicrobiaceae bacterium | reverse complement strand
GCGGAGGCGGGGGAGAAGGGCTGACGCCGGCATGTAGGTTGGGTTAGGCCGAAGGCCGTAACCCAACACCCGCAAGCGCCAACCCATGTTGGGTTACGCGCTTCGCGCTAACCCAACCTACGAGGCGAGAGCGCGCCGCGCAGCCGCGAGCGACTCGGTCTCGCTGCCGCCGGCATCGATCTCGGTCCAAGACATCGGCCCGATGTCACCCGCAAGCTGCCGTTCCACCACATCCGGCGTGGCGTCGGACGCATCCCCGATGCGGGCGCCGACGCGCGCCAGCAGCACCTCGCTCGGTGCCGTCAGCCACAGCCCCCGGAACGGCACGCCGAGCTCAGCCGCCATCGCCCCGGCAGCCTCGCGCTCGTGCGCACGCGTAAACACCGCATCGATCACCACGCCATGCCCGGCGGCCGCTGCCAGCCGCGCTTTGCGAAACAATTCCGCGTAGACGCGCGCCTGCGACTCCGGCGTGTAGGCCGCGGGCCCGAGCCTGTGCGTCTCCTCCACGCCCAGCATCGCCTTGCGCTCGACATCGCTCCGCAGGTGCACGGCGCCCGGAGATGGCCCGATGTCGGCGGCGAGAGCGGCGGCCAGCGTCGACTTGCCGGTGCCCGACAAACCGCCAACGGCGACCATGCGCGGCCCCGCCGGATCGAGGAAGCGGAGCGCCGCGGCAACGCACTCCTGCGCCTCCGCGCGCTTTCCCGCCTCTGCATCGCTGCCCGCATGCTGCAGCTTGTCGGCCGCCACCAGCGCCCGCACGCCGGCGCGCAATCCCAGGCACAGCGGCATGGCCGCCAGGCCCTCGAGGTCGAGATCGCTGGGCGCCCGCCACAGGTAGCGGTTGAGCACAAGGTTTGCGCTCAGCCGCCGCCCCCGGCGCTCGAGGTCCATGAGCAGAAAGGCGAGGTCGTAGAGCAGATCGACGGTGGCGAGCGCCTCGTCGAACTCGATGGCGTCGAACAGCACCGGCTGCCCCTGCCACAGCACGATGTTGTCGAGGTGCAGGTCGCCGTGCACGCGCCGCACACAGCCTGCTGCCGCGCGCCGCGCAAGGCAGGGGCGCGCACGGGCGAGCTGGGCCCCTGCTGCCCGCTCGAAGGCCTGTCGATCCGACTCGGCAAAAATCGCCGCGTGCCGGGCAAACCCCGCGGCCAGCTGCGCGGCCACGGCCCCTAGCCGCCCCGCCGAGTCGACGCCCTGCGCGATGGGGGCGCGCGCGTGCGCAGCCAAGACCGCCTCCGCCACCGCCTTCGCCGCGGCCTGGTCCAGCTCGCCAGCCGCGGCCCTTGCCCCCAGCAGGTCCGCCTGGTCGAAGGCACGCATGCGCACCGCCCACTCGACGGGGGTCCCGCTGCCGCCGATGGCAAGCCGGCCATCCGCCTCGCGCGTGATCGCCACCACGCCCAGATAAAGCTGCGGCGCGTTGGCGCGGTTCACCTCCAGCTCACGCTCGCAGGCGCGCCGGCGCAGCTCGAGGGTGGAGAAGTCGAGATAGGGATATCGCACGGCCCGCTTGATCTTGATTGCCTCGCCGCCGGCGACGAAAACCTGCGCGCCATGCGTGGTGAAGCGATGGCCGGCGCCGGCCCACCCCGACAGGAACGCCACGACTTCCGCCTGCGCAGCCTCCTCATCCCGGTCATTGACGCTGGTCATAGCCTGGCGCTGCTCTGCCTGCTCGAGTTGCGCTAGTGTGATAGCAAAGTCCCGTCCATCCGGTTCCATGCTCGACCGGAATAGGCGGCCCGGGTTTGCGAAGGATCAACGCCTGGAGCGGCGCAATGTTGCGGTGGGCACGGCCATGCGCAGAAAACTGACATTCGCGGACCGAGCCGAGGCCGGCCGGCTGCTGGCCGAGCGTCTGGCCGCCCTGCGGCTCGAGGCGCCTCTCGTGCTCGCCCTGCCGCGCGGCGGCGTGCCGGTCGCAGCCGAGGTCGCGCGCGCTCTTTCGGCACCCCTCGATGTCGCCTTCGTGCGCAAGATCGGCGCGCCCTACCAGCCCGAGCTCGCCGTCGGTGCCGTGGCCGACGGCGTCGAGCCCGAGATCGTTCTCAACGACGAGCTGGTGGCCTCGCTCGGGATCGACGCCGACTTCATCGCCGCCCAAGCCAGGCGCGAGCTCGCCTCCATCGAGCGGCGCCGCGCCGAGTATGCGCCGCTGCGAGCGCGCGTCGATCCTGCAGGCCGGGCCGTGATCGTGATCGACGACGGCGTTGCCACCGGCATGACCATGCAGGCGGCGCTGCGGCACCTTAAGCGGCGCAAGCCTGCCCGCCTGATTGCCGCCGTGCCCGTCGCCTCGCGGGATGCGCTGGAGATGCTCGAGCGCGAGGCCGACGAGGTCGTGTGCCTCGCCGCCCCGCGCGACTTCAGCTCGGTCGGCGCCTTCTACCGCGACTTCGGCCAGGTCTCCGACGAGGAGGTCGCCACCCTCCTGCGCGCCGCCAACGGGTGAGAGGTGAGATCGTGAGTGGTGAGTGGCGGGCGTGCCGCGTGGCGCGGGTGGAGCTCCATCCGTATGACCGGTCTCCGCCCCCAAACTCACCATCTCACCACTCACCACTCACGATCTCACCAGCACAAATCACCTCGCAGGCCTCCGGCCTCGAGGATATGGAGGGAGCAGGGCGCCGATGCCTGGCTCGGGTATTCAAAGGGCAGGCTGACACCTGCGCCCTGCACCGCCTCGAGGCTCCAGCGAACGGCTCCGGTGAGTGACCCAACCGGCCTCGGATACACTGGGTCCCGGCGGCGGCCGGGCCCTCGTTGCGGCCCCCGCCTCGCGCTGTCGAGACGCCTCGCGATGGCGCTCCTCTGTGAGCCGGGGTGCAGAGAGTATGACTCAGGTTTTCGGGGCGGGGATAAGCGCGATCAGGGTAAAGAGGAACTACTCCCTAACCCCTACTGCGTCAGCGTCTGCGGCGGCTTGGGCGGGCCCCAGATCTGCTCCAGCCGCTGGGCGCGGCCGCAGGCGGTCTTGTAGTAGGCGTACCGGCTGGCATTCTTCTTGTAGTAGTCCTGGTGATAGTCCTCGGCCGGCCAGAAAGCCGTCGCGGGCAGGATCTTGGTGGCGATCTTCTCCCCCTTGAAGCGACCCTCGAGCGCCTGCTTGGTCTCCTCGGCGACCTTCTTCTGCGCGTCATCGTGGACGAAGATCCCCGAGTAGTAGGGACTGCCCTTGTCGCAGAACTGGCCCCTGGCATCGACAGGATCGATGTTGCGCCAGAACCAGTCGACGAGTTGGGGATAGCTCACCTTGGTGGGGTCGTAGGTGACCTGCACGGCCTCGTAGTGGCCGGTGGCCTTGGTCGTGACCTGCTCGTAGGTCGGCTTCTCGACCGAGCCCCCGATATACCCCGACACGGCGCGGATAACGCCCGGCACCTTCTCGTAGGCCTCCTCCATGCACCAGAAGCAGCCGCCGGCGAAGGTGGCCACCGCGACCGCGCCATCGCTCTTGGATGCCGGCGCCGTCTGCGCGACAGCCGCCGAGATGCCGGCAATCAGGGCGAGCGGCGCAAGCCAGCGGGCGATGCGGGAGAGTTCGAGCATGGGTGCGGTACCCTTGTCAGGACGATTTCTTCTCGGGGATGAACTTCAGCGCGACGCCATTCATGCAGTAGCGCAGGCCGGTCGGCTTGGGGCCGTCGTCGAACACGTGGCCCAGATGCCCGCCGCAGCGCCGGCAGTGCACCTCCGTGCGCGTCATGAAGAAGCTCTTGTCGACCGTCGTGCCGATGGCATTGTCGAGCGGCTTGTAGAAGCTCGGCCAGCCGGTGCCGCTGTCGAACTTGGTGGTCGAGGCGAAGAGCGCGAGATCGCAGCCGGCGCAGTTGTACATGCCCGCCCCGTACTGCTTGTCGAGCGGGCTCGTGAAGGCGCGCTCGGTGCCGTGCTTGCGCAGCACGTGGAACTGCTCGGGGGTCAGGAGCTTCTTCCACTCCTCCTCGGTCTTGGTGACCTCGAAGGTCTTGGACGCGCTGGTGGCTTGCGCGGTGCCCGTCATGGCGAGGCGCGCTGCGGCGGCGACGGCGGCGGCCGAGATGCCCGCCAGCGTCAGCGTGCGACGGCTGAGCATTCATCAGTCTCCCTTGGCTGCGCTGCCCGCGGTGGACCCGGAGCAGTCTATCGTTGCCCGGATATATACGGGACGCACCGCCCGGCGGCGAGCGACAAGGCGCTCACGCCCGATCAAGACCGCGTCAGAGGCGCTCCCGCCCGCCAGCGCGGGTACTCAATTGCAGGCGCGTCCGCTTCAAGATTTGCCACTTCGCTGCGGTGCGGCGATTCCGTCCAGAATCTGCGCGACTTCTGCCGCGCCGCCGAGCATTGCGCCAGGCCAACTCTTGACCCAATACGGTCATTGATTGATTGACTGAGTTCATTGGTCGAAGGTGGGCTTCACGCCTGTGAAGTAGCCCTCCCAGAATTTCTTGAATGGCGACGGCAGCTCGACCTGGTCAAGGGCGGCGCGAACCTGATCGCGGGCAGCAGCATCCAAGTTGCCAAACAGGCTGTCGCCGACCTGCTTGTAGTCGCCGATGTCGGCCCGACCCATCACGTCGGCCACGGCGAGCATGCTGTCTTCGGCAGTGCCTTCCAGCTTTTTGACCTGCTCGATCAATGCGAAACCATCTTTGCCCTTGCGGTAGATGTCGTAGGCGCTGAACAGCGGCTGCGTGGCGTGCGTCCAAGTCGATTTGATCTCAGCATCCGTGAGCGTGTAGCTTCCCGGATAATGCATTTCGACGGCGATGCGCTGGATCGCCGGCTCGGCCACGTGCTTGTTGAAAAAGGTCCATGCCGCCGCTGCGGCGCCGTTCGTGTAGAATTCCCACGCGTCGCGCTTGATCACGTCCTGCATCCACCGGAGCTCCGTCTCGATTGCGGGAATCTCCTTATGGTTGAGCATGAACGTTGCCTTGAGAACGCCCACGTTCTGGGTAACCTCTGCAGCCCACGTTCGCGCGGATGATGCAGCACCCGGCTCGACGTGAAGCTTGGAATATTCGCGCCACTCCTCGACAGATTTGCGAGCTGCCGCGGCCTTGACCGATTGAACCTCTACAGCTTGCAGGCGCGTCTCTACGTCTCCGGTGAGTGTGGGCGCGGCGGACTTCCGGGCGGCTTGCAGCGCGTCGGCCGCCTGCTTCGCAGCCAGCTGCGGTCCGATTGGAACCGCCGGTCCTTGGTTCCAGTAGAATGGCACCGGAAATACCGGGTCGCCGCAGCAGGGCAGTTTGGGTGGAGTGGGGCCCGACGCAAGGGTGAAGTGCTCGACCTCGCGCCCATCGACTCGGCCGACGAAATAATAGATGCGGCGCCGAGTTGCGATGGTGACCTCCCGACGCATCTGCTCGCTCTGGGGCAACGTCTTGGTCGCAATGTTTGCGCGCATTGCGAGCACGCGCTTCAGCTCGGCTTGAAGTTGCGTGAGCTTTGCCCTGGCCTTTTGGTGGTCCGCGCGGATGCCCGGCTCCAGGCCGTCGGAAGCATCTATGCGCGAGGCGCGAGGCCCGTAGAACTCCTTGTGCTGCGCCATAGTCACGTCGTAGCGAGCCTTCAAGGTCATGACCTCGGCGTTCCAGATCGCCGTGCCCTGATAGAGCTCGGCATAGAGCCGGACTAGTGCCGCGACCAATTCTGCATCGCTGTTGACGGGCAGCGCCGCATAGCTGGCGACGTCGACGATGTTCTTCTGCAAAAGCAGCTGCCAGCGTTGGCGCTGAAGGAGGCCTGGGTGAACAGGCGCGGTGCTATTCCCTGCATGGTTGCAACGCAGCGGGTGCTGGGTGGCATGCCCTCCCTCGCATTCGCATGCCGCTTTGTATTCTGGCCAACTTCTGGGCTGATGGTCCCAGCATCTCGCCTGCGCGGGCTCGGGCAGAGCGCACAGCCCCAGTGCAGAGAGCGCGAGCATGATGTTGAGATGTTTTCTGACAGCGTTCACTGAGCGCACCGCACGGTTGCTACGTCGCAGTTTCCATCTCGGAATGTAGATGACGTAACCCTTCGCGCCTAAGCCATTCACCAAGGGACGTCGGCGCGCTGGACAATGGCGGCATCTGGAGCAAGGCGGCCGACTGCGCACATGCAAAGCCGGACTTGGGGCAAAGCAGGACTTCGGGCTCTTCGCCCTTCCTGGCGTGAGGTCCCGGCGGCCGTGTAGACGAGAGCCCGCTGCTATGGGTTCTTCTCTTTGCACCGGACGGTGCAGAAGGTAAGTGCTTCCTTGCATATCGCCTGGCCTGCAAGCCGCATCGGTGGGTTCACGGTCCCGGTCCTTCCGGGAGTGTCTGTAAACCTGGACTCGACGCCGCCTACGCAGAATGAAGACGAACACTCGCACCCTTTTGCACACGAGTGGAGCGAAGTGGTTGCGACCTTCTTTGCCAGTTTTCCGTCGGACTTGGTTCCCTGCGCAACCCCGTCTGTCCCGTAGGCGACAAGAGCAAGGATGGCGAATATCGCTCCGAAGTTTTTGTCATCAGAAATCTCTCCATGAATCGCAAGGCGATGAATGGCTCATCGCCCATCATCACTCGTCACTGCGCCCAGCCCCCAAGCAGTGAACTGCAACGTGGCGTAGCCGGTCCACGGATTTTTGGCCACGGACCGGCTGCGTTCTCTTTGCTATGACGGCGCCGTTCAGCAGCCAGCACGCCCCGCCAGCACACATTTCTTGCTCCGTCTCTGCTCACGGCAAGGATTGGCACGAAATCCCCATTCGTTGCACTGCAGCTAGTCCGTCCGATCAGACGCCAGTTCTGCCGTTGCCCAATTGAGCGCACGCTCTAGCGCGGTGAGGGGGCGCGACCGCGCCGCTCCTCGAGCAGGCCGACGACGGCGGTGGTGGCCATGAAGATCACCGCCAGGCCGAGGATCCACCTGGGATGGCCGTGGTCCATCAGCCAGCCGAAGACCGGCGGGCCGATGATGCCGCCGATGTTGAACCCGGTCGTGACGATGCCGAACACGCGCCCCGCCGCACCGGGCGGGGCGGCCTTGCGCACCAGCATGTCGCGCGAGGGCTGGATCATGCCGAAGATGATGCCGGCAAACCCCATGGCCAGCACCAGCGCGGCGACCGACAGGGTGAGGGTGGCGACCAGCGTCATGATGGCGGCGGCAAGCCCGAAGCCGAGGGCAGCCACGTTCCCGTGCCGGCTGGTGCGGTCCGCCAGCCATCCGCCCAGCAGCACGCCGACGGCGGAGGCCGCCAGATAGGCCGTCAGCGCCACATTGGCCGCCGCGAACGATATGCCCTGGGTCGCCATCAGCGCGACCACCGAGAAGCTGTTGATGGCGCTGTTGGCGAGCGCGAGCAGCGTGAAGAAGCCGGTCATGGCCAGCACCGGCGGCGTCAGCACGCCCGCCAGGCCCGCGCCCACGCCGCCGCCCGATTTGCCGCCGGCATGGGCCTTGTGATGCGGCTCGGATGCCTGGTGGGCCGGCATCAGCAGCAGGGCGACCGCGACCGCCGGGCCGACGAGGCCGGCGCACACCAGCGACATCCCGGTTCCGCCGTAGGCTGCCAGCGCCAGCAGCGTGACGGGCGCGATGGCGCCGCCGAGGAAGCCTGCGAACGTGTGCACGGAGAACGCACGGCCGACTCGCCCCTCAGAGATGCTGTCGGCGAGGATGGCATAGTCGGCGGGGTGATAGACGCAGTTGGCGAGCCCGGCGAACACGGCGGCGACAAGGAGCCAGGTGTAGGAGTTGCTGAAGCCGAGCGAGGCAAATGCAACCCCGCCGAGGATGAGCCCGGCGATCAGCACCGGGCGGGCTCCTATGCGGTCGACGAGAACGCCCATCGGCGCCTGCGTCAGGCCGGTGACGACATTGAAGGTGGTGAGCGCGAGGCCGAGCTCGAAGAAGCCGACGTGCAGGCGGTCCTTGAGCAGCGGCAGCAGGACCGGCAGCACCATGATGTAGAAATGGCTGACGAGGTGCGCAGCCGACACCGCCACCAGGACCTGCGTCTCGGTGGCCGCCGCAACGGGGCGCGGCAGGCTGTGTGCGGTGTCGGAAGCCATTCGCGGCCTTGGGTCGTTTCCTCGGGGCTGTGACCTATCACAGGCACCCCGTCGCGGCGATATGACAAAGCGCGTGGCTGGGTCGCGCGGGATGCGCTCCGAACGCGGTCCCGGCCCTCAGCCCAAGATCGGCACGGGCTTGTCGACGACGATCTCCTCCGCGCTCATCTTGCAGCGCAGCGCGATGGCCTCCACGCCCGCCGCAACGGCCAGGTCGAAGGCGGCGCCGTAGGTGGGATCGATGTCCCGTGCGAAGGCGAGGCGCTTGGCATCGCCGCGCTGGATCAGGAACACCATGACGGCCCGGTGGCCCGCGCGCACCATGTCGGACATCTCGCGCAAGTGCTTGACGCCGCGCTCGGTGACCGAATCGGGAAACTCCGCGAGGCCGTGGCGGCGGGAGAGATGCACGTTCTTGATCTCGACGTAGCACAGGCCCTTGTCCGCACACTCGAGCAGGATGTCGATGCGGCTGTTCTGCCCGTACTTCACCTCGCGGCGCAGCCCCGGATAGCCGGCGAGCGCCTTGACGCGGCGTGCCCCGATCGCCTCGGCGAGGAGCTTGTTGGGATGGCCCGTATTGATGCCGACCAGCGTCGAGCCCTTGCCGAGGTCGGCCTCCACCAGCTCCCAGGTGTGGCGATATTTGCGGGTCGGGCTGTCGCTCTCGGAGAGCCACACGATCGAGCCCGGCGTGACGAGCCCCAGCATCGAGCCGGTGTTGGGGCACGTCGCCGTGACGAGCCGGCCATCGTCGAGGCGCACGTCGGCGAGGAAGCGCTTGTAGCGCTGGATCAATGTGCCGCGGATCAGAGGGCCGGGGAGACGCATGGCGGCGGAAAGTAGGCCGGCTGGCATCGAGGGTGCAAGCCGCTATGCTGGGCCCTATGCGATCTCGCTACGCTCTGGTGTGGGATGTAAGAGAGTTGCGTGGCGCCCCCTCTCCCCTTGGGGAGAGGACGTGAGGCCATGACTTGTGATCGCGTTCACGTAGTGCGCCGCCAGCAAAACATTAATGGCGCGATCGCAAGTCATGTGGCCGAACTGATGAGGGGGGAGTTCACAGCAACGAAGGAAGGCCCCCTCATCCGGCCTTCGGCCACCTTCTCCCCAAGGGGAGAAGGGTCGCACCGGCAGGGAAAAGAAAGGCAGCATGCGCATCCTGCACGTCATGGCGAGCCGCGCCAACGGCGGCGCCGAGACCTACTCGGCCGACATGATGGAAAGCCTGCATCGGGCGGGCATCGATCAGCTTGCCGTGATCCCACGCGCGTCGATGCATCATGCGCGGCTGGAGGCGGCCGGCCTGCGGCTCGGCTCCGAAGTTCTCGACGCGCGGCTCGGGCTCGTGCGCTGGCGCCGGCTCGCGGCCCTGATCGAGACGGAGAAGCCCGACCTCGTGCACTGCTGGATGCGGCGCGCGGCGAGCCTGATGCCGCGCCTGGACGTGCCGGTCATCGGCTGGTTCGGAGGATACTACGATCCGGCCAGGTTCCGGCCCTGCTCGCACTTCGTCGGCGTCACGCCCGGCATCGTCGCGCACATGGTGGCGAACGGAGTGCCGAGCGAGCGGGCGCACTATGTGCCGACGTTCCCCACCATAGACGATGGCCCGGCGGTCGATCGCGCCGCGCTCGGCGCGCCGGGGGCCGCTACGGCTTTGCTCGCCCTGTCGCGGTTGCACGAGAAGAAGGGCCTCGACGTTCTGCTGCGGGCGCTTGCCGACCTGCCCGGGTGCGTCGCCTGGATCGCCGGCGATGGCCCGCTCGAAGCCGACCTCAAGGGGCTGGCCGCCAAGCTCGGCGTGGCAGACCGCGCGCGCTTTCTCGGCTGGCGCAGCGACCGCGGCGCGCTGCTGAAAGCCGCCGACATCTGCGTGCTGCCGTCCCGCTACGAGCCGTTCGGCACGGTCATGCTGGAGGCCTGGGCGACCGGCGTGCCGCTGGTCGCGGCAGCGAGCCAGGGGCCCAAGGACCTGATCGCCGACGGCGGCAACGGACTGCTGGTGCCGGTCGACGATGCGCCTGCCCTCGCCGCGGCGATCCGGCGCCTTCAGGGCGATGCCGCGCTCAGGGCCCACTTGATCGAACGGGGCCGGGCGGACTACCAACAGGGATACACCCGCGAGGCGGTGACGGCGCGCATGCTCTCCCTCTACCGGCAGATCATCGCGGAGGGCAGGGTGGGCAGGGCGCGGGCGAGAACGTGAGGAGGGAGGCATGAGCGAGGCAGCGCAGGCCGGCAGCGGCGTGGTGACGGCGGCCCTCATCGTCATCGGCGACGAGATCCTGTCGGGGCGCACCAAGGACAAGAACATCGGCTGCATCGCCGACCACCTAACTGCCATCGGCATCCAGCTCAAGGAGGTGCGCGTCGTCCCCGACGAGGAGCCCGAGATCGTCGACGCCCTCAACGCGCTGCGCAAGCGCTACGACTACGTGTTCACGACCGGCGGCATCGGCCCCACCCACGACGACATCACCGCCGATTGCGTCGCCAAGGCCTTCGGCGTCGGCATCGACGTCGACGAGCGGGCGCTGGCTCCCATGCGCGCCCACTACGAGCGGCGCGGCGTGGAGCTGACGCCCGCCCGCCTGCGCATGGCGCGCATTCCCTTCGGCGGCGAGCTGGTCGAGAACAGCGTGTCGATTGCCCCGGGCTTCAAGCTCGGCAACGTCATCGTCATGGCCGGCATCCCCGCCATCATGCACGTCATGCTCGATGCGGCGACCAAGTTCCTCAAGACCGGCAAGAAGATGCTGTCGGTCGGCATGGACCTGCACCGGCCCGAGGGCGAGATCGCCGAGATGTTCGGCGCCCTGCAGAAGCGCTATCCCGACGTGCCCATGGGCAGCTACCCCTTCCAGAAGGACGGCAAGCCCGGCACGCAGCTCGTGCTGCGCTCCACCGACGCCGAGCGCCTCGCCGCCGCCGAGGCCGAATTGAAGGCCGAGCTCGCCGCGCGCGGCTGGGCGTGAGCGAAGCGGATTTGAATCAACCCGGCCCTCGCCCCGAGCGGCGCCGGACAACAGGAGAGGAAACCTATGGCAGTCACCATCTTCGTCGTGCGCGCCACCATCACCAAGGACAAGGAGGCCGCCTTCAACAAGTGGTACAATAACGAGCATGTGCCGCAGGTGCTGCAGTTCAACGGCGCAGTCAGCGGGCGGCGCTACAAGAAGATCCTGGGCGAGGACAAGTTCGAGTACATGGCCGTCTACGAGTTCGCCAGCGAGGAGGTCTTCAAGCGCTTCCAGCAGTCCGACCACCTCAAGGCGCTGATCAAGGACTACGACGCCAACTTCTCTACCACCTCGGAGCGCCAGCGCGCAGCCTACGTCCAGATCTGGCCGTGAGTCATCCCGGCGCTTGTCGCCGGGATCCATCTCTCAGCTTGCTCCGGCGATAGCGGATGGTTGGATCCCGGGCACAAGGCCCGGGATGACCATTCACTGCTTCCGCCGCGCCATCAGTTTCGCAAGGTACGGCGTCGACATCGAGTCCGGCGCCAAGCCCGCGGCGGAGAACATGCCCTCGAGGTCATCGACCGCGTAGCCGCGGAAGTAGGGCTCGTGGAAGCGGTGCGGGAAGGCTTCCAGCAGGCCGTCCCAGCCGGGCTTGTCGCCCATCTGCAGGCTGTCGAGGAACACGAGGAGGCCGCCGGGCTTCAAGACGCGCGCGATCTCGGCCGTCACCTGCCGGCGCACGTCGGGCGGCAGCTCGTGGAACAGGAAGATGCAGGACACGACGTCGACGCTGGCGTCGGCCAGCGGCATCTTCTCGGCCGCCCCCTCGATCAGCTCGGCGCCTCGCAGTCCCTCGAGGTTGCGGCGCGTCTCCTCGAGATAGGTGCGCGAGAGGTCGAGGCCCTTCAGGTTCATCGCCGGATAGGCAAGCCGCACCTGGCGCAGGAAGCGCCCCGTGCCGCAGGCGACATCCAGCAGCGTCATCTGGCGCTGGTCGCGGCCGGCCATGAATTCGGCGATCGGGCGCAGCGCGGTCCGCCGCATGGGACCGGCGGCGCCCATGAACAGCGTCTCGACCTGGATGTCGTAGAGCCGCGCGGAGTCCTCGCTGAGATACCCGCCGGTCTGGAAGTGGAAGTCCTGTGCATAGTAGTCGGGCACTCCGGCGGCCGCGGGCTCGGCCCGGGCGCTGGTGGCGTCCTGTTCGGCGCGCCGCTGCAGGGCCGACGGCAGGTCGGCCAGCATGCGGCGCACGCGCGCGAGATGGCGCAGGGGCGAGCCGCTGTCGTCCTCCATCGGCGGATAGAGCCCGTCCCGCACGGCCAGCGCGTCCGCCATCAGCAGCTGGGCCTGCTCGGCCAGCAGCTCCTGCGTCGAGGGCACCGGGCGGGTCGGCTTGTAGCGGCGGGTCAGGCCAAGCTGGCTCGTGCGCCAGTCCACCACGCGGTTCAGCGCGAAGTACCAGCCAAAGCGCAGGCCCTGGCCCGCCAGCTGCGCCGCCATGCCAAGCTCGTTGCTCATGGTCGTTGGTCCCGCTTGCCTTTCCACGCGGCCCGATGACGCCGGATCACACTACGATCGCGCACTCTTGCGAATTGCTCAACGCGGCAAAGAGCTATTCTCATGCTGCCGCCCAGCCGAACGCGGTTAATGTGCCGCCTGCCCGCAGCCCGCAATGGACCTCCAATGACACGCCCATCGAGCGACGTTGCCTTCACGCCCGCCGTCAAGGCCATCCAGGACGCGCGCGGCTCCCGCGGCGGTTACGCCAAGATGGAGGCGAAAGGTGGCTGGCGCACGGCGATCACGCCGGATCTCGCCGGCTTCCTCGCCGAGGTACGCTCGTTCTATCTCGCCACCTCGAGCGCCGACGGCCAGCCCTACATCCAGCATCGCGGCGGGCCGCCTGGCTTCCTGCGTGTCCTCGGCGAGCACACGCTGGGCTTTGCCGACTACAAGGGCAACCGCCAGTACATCACGACCGGCAATCTCTCGGAGAACACCAAGGCCTTCATCTTCGTCATGGACTATGCACAGCGCCGCCGCGTGAAGCTGTGGGGCCGCGCCCGCGTGGTGGAGGGCGACGACGCGCTGCTCGCGCGGCTGTGGCCCGAGGGCTACGACGCACGCCCCGAGCAGATGATCCTGTTCGAGCTCGAGGCCTGGGACACCAACTGCCCGCAGCACATCCCGCAGATGTTTCACGCCGAGGACGTGGCCCGCACCGTGACGCAGTTCCAGGCCCGCATCCGCGAGCTGGAGGCCGAGGTTGCCGCGCTCAAGGGCGCAGGAGCGTGACGACACCCGGCATTGAGGGGAAACCGTTCATTATGATTAGGGCAGAAATTCAATAGCGTATCTTTGTCCGCCGAAACTCCTTAGGGTGATTTTGGGCAGCTTTTTTCCGTCGAAAGCCCGAAAGGCGAAAAACAATGAAAATGAACGATCGCATGAACGGCTTTGTGTGGGGCCTGGCGGTGGCCGCGGTTGTCGTGCCGATAGGCCTCAGCAAGGGGTTCGGCTGGTACACGAGCGGCCAGGGCCAGACATTTGCCCGCCAGGAATCCAACATTGCCGTGGTCAAGGCACTCCTGCCGATCTGTCTCGCCAATTTTCAGAGGGCTCCGGATTCGACCGCGAAGCTTGCGGAGCTGAAGAAGATCAGCACCACCTGGGCACGCGAGACGTTCGTCAGAGAGAACAAGTGGGCCACCGTTGGCACCGACCAGAACAGCGGTGTCATCGATGCGTGCGCCGAGGCACTCTTCAAGTTGTGATCGGGCGCATCCCCGCACGAGCGGACGGCACAGGGCGAGCCGCGCCCAGTCTTGCTGGCGCCAAAATCATCTGATCTGAGGGCGGGCGTCGGTTAGACAGGGGCCCGTCATGTCGCGATTTCTCGCTTCGATTGCGTTCGTCATCGCCAGTCTGTCGCTCGCCGCCACGGCCAGCGCGGATAAGCGCGTCGCGCTCGTCATCGGCAACTCTGCCTACGTCAACAGCACGCCGCTCGCCAATCCCGTCAACGATGCCGCCGACATGGCCGCCGCCCTCACCGAGGTCGGGTTCACGGTCGTGCACGGCCTCGATGTCGACAAGCGCGGCTTCGACGCCAAGGTGCGCGATTTCACCCGCGCGCTCGATAGCGCGGATGTCGCGGTGTTCTTCTACGCCGGCCACGGGCTGCAGGTGTCGAGCCGCAACTACCTGATCCCCGTCGATGCCAGCCTGCAGGGCGAGCGCGACCTCGACTTCGAGGCGGTCTCGGTCGATTTCATCCTCAAGCAGATGGAGCTGGGGCGCGAGGGCAAGACCAACGTCGTGTTCCTCGATGCCTGCCGCGACAATCCGCTGTCGCGCAACCTCGCCCGCTCCATGGGCACGCGCTCGGCCAGCATCGGCCAGGGCCTGGCACAGGTGCAGACGGGCGTGGGCACCTTCATCGCCTACTCGACGCAGCCGGGCAACGTCGCCCTCGACGGGCAGGGCCGCAACTCGCCGTTCACTGCGGCGCTCACCAAGGGGATCAAGCAACCCGGCCGCAACCTCACCTCCGTCATGATCGACGTGCGCAAGGATGTCCTGACCACCACCAGCGGCAAGCAGGTGCCGTGGGACCACTCCGCGCTGACGGGCGAGTTCTACTTCCAGCTGGCGGCGGCGCCGGGCGCATTGCCCAAGGGCGCGACGGCCGACACCGACGTGCAGAAGCGGCTGCGCGAGCTCGAGGAGGAGCTCAAGAAGAAGTCGAGCCCGCAGCAGACCGCCAACATGGTGGCGCTCGCCCAGGCCCGCGAGCGGCTCCGCCAGCTCGAGGAAGCAAACAAGCAGGACCAGAAGCGCATCTTCGACAAGCAGTACGAGACGAGCCGGTCGCCGGGGGCGACTCCCGGCAGCGCATCCATGGAGATCGGCGGCATCCAGATGCAGATGGCGCGCCGCGGCCAGGAGCAGCGCCAGCTCAGGGAGCAGATCACCAAGCTCGAGGCCGAGCTCGGTCTGACGCCGGCAGCTGGTGCCGCTGCAAAGTAGCGTCGGCGGCGAGACCGACGATCGACGTCATGCCGGCGCCGCGAGTGCCCGTCAGGGCGCTCGCGGGGAAAGGCCGGCACCCATGCACCTCTCGATCATCGAGCATCATCGGACGGTGTACTGGGTCCCGGCCTTCGCCGGGATGACGACCGGAGACGTCAGCGGCGCAGCACGGCGACGGCCTCCACATGCGCGGCGTAGAGGAACTGGTCGATCGGCGTGACGCTCTCGAGCGCGTAGCCCCCGTCGATCAGGATGCGCACGTCCCGCGACAGCGTGCCCGGATTGCAGGACACGGCGACGATGGTCGCAACCTTGGAAAGGGCGAGCTGCTCGGCCTGCGCCTGGGCGCCGGAGCGGGCGGGGTCGAACACCACGGCGTCGAAGCCGTCGAGCTCCTTGGCCGCGAGCGGCATGCGGTAGAGGTCGCGCACCTTCGTCTCGATGGGCTTGAGCCCCGGCGCGTGCTTGGCGGCCGCCGTCAGCGCGGCGATGGCCTCCGCGTCGCTGTCGACGGCCAGCACGCGGGCGCGGCGCGCGAGCGGGAACGTGAAGGTGCCCAGCCCGCAGAAGAGGTCGGCGACGCGCTTGGCCTTTTCCGTGGCCGTCACCGCGAGGCGCACCATCAGGGCCTCGGAGACCTCGACCGCCTGCACGAACGCACCGGGCGGCGGGACCGTCTCTGCGCCACCGAAAGCGAGCGCCGGCGGGCGCCCAACCATCACCGTGTCGCCATCGACTGTCAGGCGGGCAAGCCCGTGGCGCGCGGCAAGCGTCGCCAGGCGCGGCGCATGCCGGCGCGCTGAGCCCAGGTGGCTGCAGCGCAGGCTCACGTCGATGCCGGCCGGTGTGGCAAGCAGGGTGATGGCGGCCTCGGCGCGGCCGGTGAGCATAGGCCCCAGCATCTCGCGCAGCGCGGGCAGCAGTCCCACGAGCCGCGGCATGGCGATCGGGCACTGCGCGACATCGAGGACGTCGTGCGACGCCGCGCGATGAAAACCGAGCCGCAGGCTATTGCGGTCGCGGCGGGCATAGACGGTGATGCGTCGCCGGCTGCCGAGCGGCACGCGCAGGAGATCGCCGACCGGGGCCTCGATGCCGCGGTGGCGGAAGGCTTGCACGACGATGCTGCGTTTCCACTCGGCGTAGAGCGCGTCGGGCATGTGCTGGGCGACGCAGCCGCCGCAGGTGCCGAAATGCTGGCAGACGGGGACGGCCCTTTCGGGATGAGCGCGCAGCATTTCGGGCAGCACACCGCCGCCCAGACGCCACACCTCGCCCGGCAGCGCGAACGGAACATGGATGTCGCGCGCGGAGATCTTGGCGATGCCGTCGCCCTGGGCGCCGAGGCCCACGATCTCCACCTCTTGCGGTTCAGTCGTCACGGACGGCCCCCAGCAGGAACTCCTCGTTGCCGGAGCCGCCGGCAATCGGCGACGGCATGACATCGGCAATGTGCCAGCCCACCTGCCCCGCTACCCAGCCGCGCACGGTCTGCACGGCCTGCTGTCGCGCTGCCGGATCACGGACGACGCCGCCCTTGCCGACAGCGGCCCGGCCGGCCTCGAACTGCGGCTTG
>JBGGME010000416.1:0-53376 GCA_041288195.1 Hyphomicrobiaceae bacterium | reverse complement strand
TTGACGACGGCCTGGCAGTTGAAGTCCGTCGTCACGTCGAAGTTGCCGGCGTTCAGCGAAGCATAGAACGGACCGGTGGCCTCGACCTTTTGCTCGACGGTGACGCCGACCTGCTTCCACTGGTCGATCAGCCAAGTGCCGACGATGGTGTAGGGCTGGTCGACGCCGCGGTTGGAGAGCGTGAACTTGAGGTCGGGGACGCCGGCCTCCTTCAGGAGCTTCTTGGCCTCCGCGCGCGACCTGTTGATGTCCGGCCAGTAGCCGGCGAGCTTCTCGAGCTCCTCCTTCTTGGCCGCCAGCGGATGGCCAGGGAACACGACGCCGCCTACCGCCTTGACGATGGCGATCTTGGAAAGGTCTTTGGACCCGCCCCAGCGATCCACGGCGAGGGTGAGCGCCCTGCGCACGCGCACATCGTCGAAGGGCTTCTTCTTGGAGTTGGGCGTTACGAGCAGGACGCAGTTCCAGTCGCTCTCCTGCACCGTAACGTCCTTGCCGAGCGCCGCAACGAGGTCGTCGCGGCTCTTGGGCGGGAAGCCCCGGAACTCGGCGGCAGCCTGGTCACCGCGGATCGCCTGCACGCGCAGCGTCTGCGTCTTCGCGAAGATCGCCTCGAAACCGTCGAGATAGGGCTTGCCTGCGAAGTGGTAGTCGGGATTGCGCTTGCCCTTGACCAGGGCGCCGGCCTGGTGCGTCTCGAAGATGAAGGGGCCCGAGCCCATCACGTTCTTCTCGAACCAGTGCTGGTCCTTGTCGAGGATCGCTTTCGCGTAGATCCAGTTGAAGGGATTGGCGACCGCCGGGAGAAACGCGCCCGAGGGATGCTTGAGCTTGAACACCACCGTCTGGTCGTCAGGGGCCGAGATGCTCTCGACCATGCTGAATTGCGCCTTGCGCGCGCTCGAGACACCCTGCTGCGGAAACACGATGCGCTGGAAGCTCGCGTGCACGTCCTTGGCGGTGAGCGCCGAGCCGTCGTGGAACTTGACGCCCGGGCGGATCTTGAAGGTGTAGGTCTTGCCGCCGTCCGTCGGTTTCGGCATCTCGGTGCAGAGGTCGCACACGATCGCCTGCGCTGCCTTGTCCTCGGGATCGATCCGGATCAGCAGGCTGTAGAATGGCGCCCAGGGGTGGGCCAGCGCGAAGGTCGTCTCCCTGTGACCGTCGGAGCTCGGGGGCTCGTCGGGGACCACGAACTTGAGAATGCCACCCTTTTTCGGGGTCTGTGCCTCCGCCGGCAGCGACCAGACGCCCAGCGCCGCTAACCCCGCCAGAAGTGGCAGGGTAGACTTCCAACTTGAAGATTTCACGGTCCTTCCTCCCATGAGTCTTGTTGCACCACCGGCTCGTCCGGCCGGTCTGTGGGACACAATGTGCCAAGTCGCTCCGGTTTTCAAATGCGCATTTCGGATGACGTTCAACACTGGGGGCGGATGCGGGATAGGCTTAATGTCGGTGGCTGCGCAAGCGCTCATGCAACATCGAGGCAGGACAAGGGAAACGCAGGATGCACAAGGCCAAGAAACTCAGGAAGGCGCTGGCAGGCAGGGGGTTGGTGACGGCCCCCGGGGTCTACGACATGATCTCTGCCAGGATCGCCGACGGGATGGGCTTCAGCGCGCTTTACATGACGGGCTACGGCGTCTCGGCCTCGCTCGGGCTGCCCGACGCCGGCCTCGTCAGCTACACCGAGATGGTCGAGCGCGTCGCCCAGATCTGCCAGGGCACATCGACCCCGGTCGTCTGCGACGGGGATACGGGCTTCGGCGGCCTCCTCAACGTGGAACGCACGGTGCAGGGCTACGAGCGCGCAGGCGCCGCGGGCATCCAGCTCGAGGACCAGGTGTTCCCCAAGAAGTGCGGGCACACGCCGGGACGGCGAGTGGTGCCTATCGAGCAGATGGTGCGCAAGATCGAGGTGGCGGCGGCGTCGCGCGCCTCCCCCGACTTCCTGATCGTCGCCCGCACCGACGCGCGCACCAACCACGGCCTCGACGAGGCGCTGCGGCGCGGCGAGGCCTTCGCCAAGGCCGGCGCCGACGTGCTGTTCATCGAGAGCCCCGAGAGCGAGGAGGAGATGGGGAGGATCGGCCGCAACTTCGACCTGCCGCTCATCGCCAACATGGTGGAGGGCGGGCGCACGCCCGTGCTGCCGAAGAAGCGGCTGGAGGAACTCGGCTACAGGATGGCCATCTATCCCGGCACCGGCTTCCTCGCGGTGGCGCAAGCGCTGGAGCGGGTCTACGGCGTGCTGAAGGACAAGGGCTCGACCGACACGTTGAAGGACGAGCTCTACTCTTTCGACAAGTTCTGCCGCCTCGTCGGCTTCGAGCACGTGTGGGAGTTCGACAAGCTCTGGCCGGAGAGTTGAGGGGTTCCCTTTCCCCATGCTTCTTCAGCATGGGGAAAGGGTTAGGGTGAGGGGCGGCGGCACACTCTGGCGTTGGTGTATGCGGCTGCCCCTCATCCCGACCGTCTCCCCGCTAGCGCTCGGGCTCTCCATATTCTCGCCCTGCCCCACAACTTGCCCGAGGGCTAGCGGGGAGAAGGGGAAGAGCGCACCTTGGCGCGCGGGAGGCCGGGGATGGCGGCGTTGTGCTGGCCGAGCTTGGGGGCGCGCGTGCGGATCTTGGGGCGCTCGCCGTCGATCGACAGCGGCAGGGCCATCAGCTCCATGTCGATCTCCGGCACGGGCTGGATCATATTGAGCGCGGCGGTCTGAGCGCTCGCCTTCATGTGGGTGATGTCGTTGATGGGGGCGCACGGAACGCCGGCCTTCTGCAGCCGCTCGACCCACTCCGTGCGCGGGCGCTGACGCATGATGTCGGTGACGGCGGCGACCAGCTCGTCCTTGTTGGCGAAGCGGTCGGCGTTGGTCTTGTAGCGCGGATCGGTGGCCCACTCGGGGTGGCCGAGCTCGGTGGTGAGCTTGGCCCACAGCCGGTCGTTGGCGGCGGCGACGATCACCTGCCCGTCGGCGCAGTCGACGGCTTGGAACAGCACCACGGCGAGGCTGCCGCTCGGATGCCGCTCGGGCAGCGTGCCGCTGGCCTGGAAGCGGGCGAAATGCACGGTGAGGAGGCCCAGCGCCGTCTCGTAGAGCGAGGCGTCGACCACGCAGCCCTTGCCGGTCCGCTCGCGCTGGTAGAGGCCGGCGATGCAGCCGAGCGCCGCCCACACCGCGCTGCCGAGGTCGAGCACGGAGGTGCCGATGCGCACGCCGGGCCGGTCGGGGTAGCCGTTGATCGAGAACAGGCCCGAGAACGCCTGCACCATCGGCTCGTAGCCGCCGTTCTTCTGCATGGGGCCCTTGGGGCCGAAGGCCGACAGCGAGCAGTAGACGAGGCGCGGGTTGCGCGCACGGAGCGCCGCAGCGCCGAGGCCCAGCTCGTCCAGCACGCCGGGGCGCAGGTTGTGCACGAGCACGTCGCAGCTCTCCACGTAGCTCTCGAGCCAGGTGATCGCCTCCTTGTCCTTGAGGTCTAGCGTGACCGCCTGCTTGTTGACGTTGAGGGCGTGAAAGGTGGCCGAGGTGTCCTTCCAGAAGGGCGGGCCCCAGGCGCGCGCATCGTCGCCGCCCTCGGGCCGCTCGATCTTGAGGACTTCGGCGCCCAGCATGGCCAAAATGTAACCCGCGTAGGGACCGGCAATGTTGTTGGCGAGCTCGACGACCTTGATACCCTTGAGCGGCAGCATGACATTTCCCCTGATGGCACTTCGCCCGATCGTGGCGACGACCTTGCAGCCATCGCCGGCTCGGCGCAAGCGGTGCGGCGCAACCGCCGGCCCAACGCCCGGATGACCGCGGAGGTCTATTGCGGCTAAGCTTGGCCCAACGGGGCAGAAGGCGGATGAGGACGACGTGTCAGGACGTTCGGTGCTAGCGGGCCTTGTCGGATGCCTCGGCTGTCTGGCCGTGGCCGGCGGCTGCACCAACAACCCCTATCCCGACGCCGACCGCGACCAGAAGGTTCTCTACTCCTCCTTCCACGAGGCGCCCAAGACGCTCGATCCCGCCGTCGCCTACAGCACGGCAGAGCACGTCGTCACCGGCAACGTCTTCGACACGCTGCTCGAATACCACTACCTCGAGCGTCCCTACCGGCTGATCCCCGGTCTTGCCGAGGCGGTGCCGGAGCCGCAGCCAGGGGCCGACGGCCACCAGGTCTATCGCTTCCGAATCCGCCCGGACGTGCGCTTCCACGACGATCCCTGTTTCGCCCTCGACGGGAAGGGGCGCACGACGCGCGAGGTCACCGCCGCCGACTTCGCCTTCGCCCTGGCGCGCATCGCCGACCCAGCCGTCAACAGTCCCGTCATCTCGAGCTTCGCACCGGTGGAGGGCTTTGCAGCGTTCGGCAAGCGGCTCGTCGAGTTGCGCAAGTCGGAGCCTACCTTCGCGAGCCTGCCCGTGCACGAGCAGTACAAGCGCGCCGGCGGCATTGCGGGCGTGGTCGCGCGCAGCGAGCGTGACCTCGACATCGTCCTCGCCGAGCCCAACGCGCAGATCCTCTACTGGTTCGCCATGCCCTTCACCACGCCGGTCGCGTGGGAGGCGGTCGCCTACTACAACGGCCGCGAGGGCCGCGAGCACTTCGCCGATCACCCCGTCGGCACCGGCCCCTACCGGCTCGCCCACTACGAGAAGCAGTTCCGGTTCACGCTGGAGCGCAATCGCGGCTGGTACGGTGCTTCCGAGGCCAACCGCGAGGCGCCGGGCGTCGTGTTCCCCGGCAGCATCGACAAGGAGGATATCGCGGAAGGGCGCATCGACCCCGCGTATGCGGGCCGGCGCATGCCGTTCGTGGATCGCGTCGTGTTCTACCGCGAGCGCGAGGACATCCCCCGCTTCAACAAGTTCCTGCAGGGCTATTACGACGACGGCGGCATCATCAAGGAAAGCTTCGATGCGGTGGTCCAGGGCGACCGCCTGTCGCCGCCGATGGCCGCGCGCGGCATGCGCCTCGACAAGGAGGTGGAGCCCACGATCTTCTATGTCGGGTTCAATATGGAGGACCCGGTGCTAGGCACGCCGGCGGGTGAGAAGGGCCGCAAGCTGCGCCAGGCCATGAGCACCGCCATCGATTCTAAACGCTATCTCGAGCTGTTCCTCAACGGCCGCGGCGTGCCGGCACAGGCACCGGTGCCGCCGGAGATCTTCGGCTACGACGAGAGCTACAAGAACCCGTTCCGTCAGTACGACGTCGCCCGCGCACGCCAGCTGCTGGCAGAGGCCGGCTACCGCAACGGCATCGATCCCAAGACCGGGCAGCGGCTGCGGCTGAGCTTCGACACCTCGGCGACGACGGCCGCGGCGAGCCTGCAGTTCCAGTTCCTGGCCGACGCCTGGCGCGCGATCGGCCTCGACATCGAGGTCAACGCCACCACCTACAACCAATTCCAGGACAAGGTGCGGCGCGGCGCCTACCAGATCTTTATCTGGGGCTGGCAGGCCGACTTTCCCGATCCCGAGAACTTCCTGTTCCTGCTCGAGTGCAGCTCGGCCCGCTCCAAGAGCGGCGGCCCGAACACGGCAAACTTCTGCGACCCCGAGTTCGACCGCCTCTATCGCGAGATGAAGGACATTCCCAACAACGAGGTGCGCGCGGGCCTCATCAAGCGCATGCTGGCGATCCTGGAGCGGGAGCGGCCCTGGATCGAGCTCTACCATCGCGAGGACTATGTGCTGAGCCACGCCTGGCTCGTCAACGCCAAGACGATGGGGCTCTCCTATCCCGCCTTCAAGTACAAGGACGTGAAACCCGAGCTGCGTGCGGGCCTGCAGACGGCCTGGAACACACCGGTGCGCTGGCCCATCTACCTCGTGCTCCTCCTCGTCGTTGCCGTTACCGTGCCGGCGGTGCGGACCTACTACCGGGAGCGATTGTAGATGGCTGCGTTTCTCCTGCGCCGCATCGGCTACGGCTTCCTCACCGTGCTCGGCGTGCTGCTGCTGCTGTTCGTGCTGTTCTTCGCCGTGACCGATCCCGATGACATCGCGCGCAAGGCGGTGGGCGAGCGGGCGCGGCCGGAGGTCTACGCGCAATGGAAGAAGAACCACGGCTACGACAAGCCGCTGTTCCTCAACCGTGAGTTCGCGGGCTCGGACGCGCGCCGCTACACCGACACGCTGCTCGCCGAGCACTTCCGCCGCATGCTCACCTTCGACTTCGGCCGCAGCGATGCCGACGACTCCGCGATCTCGCGCCGCCTGCGCGAAGGGGCGGGGCCGAGCCTCAGCCTCACCGTGCCGCTGTTCGTGTTCGGGCTGCTCGCCGGCATCGGCCTGGCGCTGTTCGTCGCGTTCTTTCGCGAGACCTACATCGACCGCGCCGCGCTGGTGCTGTGCATGCTGACCATGAGCGTCGCAGGCCTGCTCTACATCATCGCCGGGCAGTACCTCGTGGGCATGCTGCTCAAGTGGTTCCCGATCTCGGGCTTCGATCCCGACCCGACCGTGACGGCGCGGTTCGTCGCCCTGCCGGTGCTGATCGGCGCGGTGAGTGGCATCGGTGCGGACGTGCGCTTCTTCCGCACCATCTTCATCGAGGAGATGAGCCGCGACTATGTGCGAACGGCGAGGGCCAAGGGCTGCGGTGATGCCCGCGTCATGGTCCGCCACGTGCTCCGCAACGCGCTGATCCCGATCCTCACCAACGTGGTGCTGGCGATTCCCTTCCTGTTCACCGGCGCGCTGCTGCTGGAGTCGTTCTTCGGCATCCCGGGGCTGGGCTCGCTCACGGTAGAGGCGATCCAGGGCAACGACTTCTCGACGCTCAGGACCATGGTCTACCTCGGCGCGCTCCTCTTCATCGTCGGCCAGGTCCTCACCGACATCAGCTACGCCATCGCCGACCCCCGCGTGAGGCTGGGGTAGGGCATGGATCAACGGACACCCTCGTGGTTGTCATCCCGGCGCTTGTCGCCGGGATCCATCATTCAGCTTGCTCCGACGTTCGCGGATGGCTGGATCCCGGGCACAAGGCCCGGGATGACAACGTAGGAGCACGCGATTGCACTGGGTGTCCAACATCATTGTGGTGCTGCTGGCGGTGGGCGGGGTGTGGGTTGCGCGCTATGCGGCCAGCGATCGCTACTGGCGCGAGAGCGCCATCCAGCTCTGGCGCCGGCGGCGGCTGGCGCTCGTCGTGATCGGCATCTACGTCTTCGTCGCCATCCTCGATTCCATCGCCTGGGTCGATCCCGCGAGCGAGGCCAATGCGCTGACCTCCGGGAAGCCGCGCACCGTCATCGACCGCATCTTCGCGCCCGAGGCCTTCAAGGAGGCGAGCTACTCGGCGCCGCTGGCCAGCGTCAGTTTTTACGGCAACCAGCCGCTCGTCCATCCCGGCAAGCACCTGCTCGGCACCGATCTGCTCGGCCGCGACGTCGTCTACCGCACGCTGAAGGGCGCGCGGGTCGCGCTGCTGATCGGCGGGCTGACCAGCCTCGTCGTCATCCCGATCGCGCTGCTGTTCGGGGTGTCGGCGGGCTACTGGGGCAAGCGCATCGACGACGGGGTGTTCTTCGCCATGACGGTGCTGGCGTCCGTGCCGTCGCTGCTGCTGCTGATCGCGCTCATCATGGCACTGGGCAAGGGCACGGTGCAGGTCTGCGTGGCGCTGGGGGTGACCGGCTGGGTACACTTCTGCCGCATCGCCCGCGGCGAGACCCTCAAGCTGCGCGAGGCCGACTATGTGGCTGCGGCCCGGGCGCTGGGCGTCTCCGACGTCAACATCATCCGCCGCCACATCCTCCCCAACATCGCCCACCTCATCATCATCACCTTCGCGCTGACGTTCACGGGGCTGGTGCTGTCGGAGACGATACTCTCCTACCTCGGCATCGGGCTGGACGGCAGCTGGGGACAGATGATCGACCAGGCGAGGAACGAGCTCTCGCGCACCCCCATCATCTGGTGGAACCTGGCCGGCGCCTCGGCCGCGCTCTTCACGCTGGTGCTGGCCGTCAACACCATCGCTGACGCCATGCGCGACATCATCGACCCGCGCACGCGCAGGGAGGTGTGATGGGGACGCCTCTGCTGACCGTCGAGGACCTGAGCATCTCCTTTCCGGGCGACGGCGCGCACAGCGTGACGGTCGTCGACCGCGTGGGGTTCTCGATCTCAGCGGGCGAGACGCTGGCGCTGGTCGGCGAATCGGGCTGCGGCAAGTCGATGTCGGCGCTCGCCATCATGCGGCTGGTGCCGAAGCCCGGCCGCATCGAGCCGGGCGCCCGCATCGCTTTCGAGGGCCGTGATCTCTTGACGCTGCCCGTGCCGGAGATGCGCTCGGTGCGCGGCGCCCGCATCGGAATGATCTTCCAGGAGCCGATGACGAGCCTCAATCCCGTGACCACCGTCGGCTCCCAGGTGAGCGAGGCGATCGAGCTGCACGCCAACATTTCCGGCGAGGCTGCGCGCAACCGTGTGCTCGAGCTGTTCTCGCTGGTCGGCATCCCCGATCCCAAGAGCCGCTATGCCGCCTATCCCCACCAGCTCTCGGGCGGCCTCAAGCAGCGCGTGATGATCGCCATGGCCATGGCCATGCGGCCCAAGCTCCTGATCGCCGACGAGCCTACCACGGCGCTCGATGCCACCATCCGCGCGCAGATCCTGGAGCTCTTACGCGACCTCTCCGCCAAGACCGGCACGGCGGTGCTGCTCATCACCCACGATTTCGGCGTCGTCAACGAGGTGGCCGACCGGGTTGCCGTCATGTACGCGGGCCGCATCGTCGAGGAGGGGACGCGGGTGGAGCTGCTGGGCGCACCGCGCCATCCCTACACGCAAGGCCTGCTGCGCTCGATCCCCAAGCCCGAGGCGAGGGGCAAGCGGCTCGAGGAGATCAAGGGCGCCGTGCCGCGTCCCGGCCATTGGCCCCAGGGCTGCCGCTTCCACCCGCGCTGCTCCTCGGCGTTCGCGCCCTGCGCGACCGAGGAGCCCGCGCGCACGGTCGTCTCGGCAACACAGTCGGCGCGCTGCCACCTGGTGGCGAAAGTGGTCGGGGAGGCGCGGCCATGACCGTGCTCAGCGCCGACGCGCTGCTCGAGATCCGCGACCTCAAGACTTGGTTCCCGATCCGCACCGGCGTCTTGAAGCGCGTCAGCGGCCACGTGCGCGCGGTCGACGGCGTCGACCTGACGATCTTCCCCGGCGAGACGCTGGCGCTGGTCGGCGAGTCGGGCTGCGGCAAGACCACGGTCGGGCGCGCGATCCTGCGCCTCCTCGAGCCGACCGGCGGCAACGTCTGGTTCCGGGGGCAGAACCTGACCGGCTTGTCGCTCGAAGCGTTCCATCCCTACCGTCGCCAGATCCAGGTCGTTATGCAGGACCCGGGCTCGGCGCTGGACCCGCGCCACACCGTGCGCGACTGCATCGCCGAGGGCATGGATGCGTTCGAGATCGGTGCCGGCTACGAGGACCGCACGCGGCGGGTGGCCGAGCTGATGGGCAAGGTCAGCCTCGACCCCGAGACCATGTGGCGCTACCCGCACGAGTTCTCCGGTGGCCAGCGCCAGAGGATCTGCATCGCCCGCGCGCTGGCGCTCGACCCCGCGCTGCTGATCTGCGACGAGGCAACCTCGGCGCTCGACGTCTCGATCCAGGCCCAGATCCTGAACCTGCTCGCCGACCTGCAGGCCGAGCGCAGGCTCACCTACCTGTTCATCACGCACGACCTTGGCACCGTGCGCTATTTCGCCACGCGGGTGGCCGTCATGTACCTGGGGCGCATCGTCGAGACGGGGCCCACGGAGCGCATATTTACCGATCCGCGCCATCCCTATACCAAGGCGCTGCTGGCCTCGATACCCTCGCTCGACCCGGCCCGGCGAAGCACCCGCCCGGTGGCGCTGGGCGATGTCCCCTCGCCCGAGCGTCCGCCACCAGGCTGCCACTACCACCCGCGATGCTCGGTCAGGCTCGAGAGCTGCGCCAGCGTCGACCCGCCGGTCATTGCCTTCGCCGACGGCGTCTGCCGATGCGTGCTCGCGGCCAAGTAGCGAGGGGTTGCGCCAATGCTGTTCGATCGTCCTTCCCGCACATCCTTGGCGGGCCTGTTCGCCCTGGGCTTGCTCGCAGTGCCAGCGGTTGCCGCCGAGGCGCCGCCGCCGCCCATGGCCGAGCGCAAGCCAGTCACGTCAGAGCACCACGGCATCGCCATCACCGACGACTACGCGTGGCTGCGCACAGCCAAGCTCGAGGCCGTGCTGGCGCGGCCCGAGGCGCTCGAGGCGCCGATCCGCAAGCATCTCGATGCCGAGGCGCGCTATGCCCGCGCCGTGCTCGCCGGCAATCGCAACCTCGAGCGGCAGCTGCTCGCCGAGATGAAGGCGCGCGTGAGCCCGCGCGACGCGACGGTGCCGCAGGCGTGGGGGCCGTGGGAATACTACCTGCGCTACACGGAGGGCTCGCAGCGGCGGCTGCACTGCCGGCGGCCGCGCGGCGGCGGGGGCGAGCAGATCATGCTCGATGAGAACGTGCTGGCCAAGGGACGCCGCGGGTTCTCGGTGAGCGACGCGGCGGTGAGCTTCGATCACAAGCTGCTCGCCTACGCCGTCGACGGGGACGGCTCGGAGCGCAACACACTCAAGGTGCGCGACCTCGCCACCGGCCGCGACCTGCCCGACACGATTCCCGAGGTACGCGGCGGCGCGGTGTGGTCGGCCGACTCGCAATGGCTGTTCTACGTGGGCCGCGATCCCGCCAAGTGGGGGCAGAAGGTGTTCCGGCACCGGCTCGGCACGCCCGTCGCCGAGGACGAGCTCGTTCATGAGGAATCGGAGGAGGGCTTTGCCGTGTCGCTGCGGCCGTCGCTCTCCGATCGCTTCCTGGTGATCGAGTCCGGCGACTTCTCGACGACCGAGGTTCTGCTGGTCGATCTTGCCGATCCGACTGCGGCTCCGAGGCCGGTCGTGCAGCGCAAGGCCGGCACCAAGTATGCGGCCTCCGATCGTGGCGATCGCCTGGTCTTCATGACCAACGCGGACGGCGCCACGGACTGGAAGATCGCGGCCAAGCCGCTGTCCGCCGCCGCAGATGCGCCCTACGAGGAGATCGTGCCGCACGTGCCGGGCCGTCTCATCGAGGATTTCGTGGCGCTGAGCGACCATCTCGTCTGGCTCGAGCGCGACCGCGACAAGGGACGCCAGCAGATCCGCATCCGGCGCTGGTCGGACGAGACCGAGCACGCCATCACCTTCGGGGAGGAGCCGGCCAAGGTGGAGCTTGCCGTCGGCCTCGAGCAGAGGACGCGAACCCTGCGCTACACCTACCAATCCATGGTGCAGCCGCAGCAGGTCATCGACTACGATCTCGACACGCGCGCGCGAACGCTGCGCAAGGTGCAGGAGATCCCGAGCGGGCACGATCCCTCACGCTACGTCACACGCCGTATCGAGGCGCCGGCAGCCGACGGCACGCGCATCCCAGCCACCCTGCTCTACCGCAAGGACACGCCGCTCGACGGCTCGGCGCCCGTGTGGCTCTACGCCTACGGCGCCTACGGCGACACCGAGTACCCCGACTTCGGCACCGAGCGGCTGTCGCTCGTCGACCGCGGCTTCATCAACGTCATCGCCCACGTGCGCGGCGGCGGCGAGAAGGGCGAGCCCTGGCACGCGGCCGGCCGCCTCGGCAACAAGACCACCTCGTTCACGGATTTCATCGCCGTCGCCGATCACCTCGTCCGGCTCAACATGACGCGTGCGGGCCGCATCGTCGCCTCGGGCGCCTCGGCCGGCGGCACGCTGGTGGCCGCGGCTGCCAACATGCGGCCCGAGCTGTTCGGCGGCATCTATGCCGAGGTGCCGTTCGTCGACGTGCTCAACACGCTGCTAGACCGCTCGTTGCCGCTCACCGAGTCGAGCTTCTCGGAGTTCGGCAACCCGATCGACAACACGGCCGACTTTCTCTACCTGAAAGGCTATTCGCCCTACGACAACGTGCGGGCGCAGGCCTATCCGCCCATGCTGGTGCAGCAGCCGCTCAACGACTCGCGCGTGCCCTATTGGGAGGCGACCAAGTGGGTGGCGAAGCTCCGGCACCTCAAGACCGACAGGAACCCGATCATCCTGCTCGTCAACACGCAGGGCGGCCACGGCGGCGGCTCCGGGCGCTACGACACGCTCGAGGAGTTCGCCCGCGCCTATGCCTTCGGGATCAATGTGGTGAAGCGGTGAGAAGTCTCCCTCTCCCCACTCCTCAGTGGGGAGAGGGAGAGAAGCATCACCACATGGGGCCGCCCATGCCAACCATCGGCAGCACGACGTGGTCGGCCTCCCTCTTCTGCTCGTCGGAGAGCTGGGCATAGAGCGCCTTGAGGCTGCCCTTGACCTGCTTGATCTCCTCGATGCGGGCGGTCATGAACTGCTCCTGCAGATCGAGGCGCTCGAGCAGTGTCTTGTCGCCCGCGTCCTTGAACACAGACTTCATGCGCTCGTTGTGCTGCTTGGCGCCCCCGCGGATGGCAGCCGCGAGTTCGTTCCAGGCGGGGGTCTGAGCCTCGCTGATCCTGAGCTCGGCCTTGACGAAGGCGAGTCGGCCCTCGACCCGGTCGAGCATGCCTTCCTGCCCGCGTCCCCAGAACCCGCGCCGCATGCCCCAGCCCATCATGCCGGGCCCATCATCTCGTCCCAGCCCATCATGCCTGGGCCCCAGCCGCGTTCGCCGGGCCCGCGCCCCGGTCCTGGACCCGGCCCGCCCTGGCTCAGCGCAGCCCCGCCGATCGCAATGGCCGCCACGAGTGCGACCGACACCGTCATCAAGCGTGTGCGTCTCATGACTGGCTGCCTCGAGGTTGGGTTGCTTCGAGGACAGCAGAGCATCCAGCCGAGGCGGTAACCTTGACGCCGATCAAGCCCGAGTTGTGTGACTGGCGCGGTTACGCCCGGGCGCCGACGGCGGCCAGAAGGCCGGAGGCCGTGAAGGGCTTCTCGAGGAAGCCAAGGGGATTGGCGGCTGCCGCCCGCGCGCGGGCCGAAGAGCGAGCGGACCTTGAACCGCTGCCAGATCTCGGTGGCGGCCTCGATACCGTCCCCCTTCCCGACCAGCCGCACGTCCATCAGCACCAGATCCGGGCGCTCGCGCTCGACAAGCTGCACCGCATCGGCCGCGGAGTCCGCGGTGCCCACCACCATATGTCCGGCGCTCATCAGGTGGGTCATCAGGTCGAAGCGGATGAACACGTCGTCTTCCACGATGATGACGCGCTGGTTCGACATTTCCGGAACCACTTTTTTGTTGTTGCCCCCGCCGTGCCGCCAGAGCCCATGGCTCGCGGGAGGCAGGGCTAGTCGACCGGCGTTCGGAACTATCGCAAAGCTTGGCGATTGATGCTGCGGCCATGTGCCGCTGAGCGCGCCAGGATCACGTCCCGCGGCACTGCCGACGGACGTGGTGCCAACTCACGGTTGCAGCTAGGGGCGAACGCGCATCTGTGCCTCCCTCGAACAATTTCTCTCCCCCATGCTTCGCACCGCTGGATTGGCGCGATTCCGCAACTAACGCGCGAGAGATACATTCGTTCCTCGGGTGGCCTCGGCGATGCACAAAATTTCTGGGAATGCTGTGCAAGAGACTACACGGCTGATGCCCGCCCCGATCGCGCCTGCGCGCTGCCGCCGGTGGCGGCGCGGAATTGGCGCATCCAGTCATCGAGGGCGCCGACCTCGGCCGCGGACATGCGAAGCCCCAGCTTGGAGCGGCGCCAGACCACGTCCTCGGCCGTGCGGGCCCATTCCTGCTCCACGAGGTAGCGCACCTCGGCCTCGGTAAGGCTCGCCCCGAAGTCGCGGCCGAGGTCCGCCGGCGACTGGGCGCGTCCGAGCAGCCGGCTTGCCCGCGTGCCGTAGGCGCGGGCGAGACGGGCGGCATGGGTTTCGCTCAGGAAGCGGTAGCGGCGTACCAGGCGGGTCGCCAGCAGCGCCAGCTCGTCGGGTTCGAACTCGCCGCCCGGCAGCGGTGTGGCGCCGGTCCAGCCTGCCGCCTCGCCTTGGCCGGCCGGCAGATGCGCGGAGAGCCGCTGCAGAACGGCCTCGGCGAGACGCCGGTAGGTCGTGATCTTCCCGCCGATGACCGAAAGCAGAGGCGCGGCGCCCGGGCCGTCGTCCATCTCCAGCACGTAGTCGCGCGATGCGGCCTTGGCTTCCCCGGCGCCGTCGTCATAGAGGGGCCGCACGCCCGAGTAGGTCCAGAGCACGTCGCTCGGGCGCACCGGCACCACGAACGAGGCGCTGGCTGCCTCGCACAAATAGGCGACCTCCTCGGTGGTTGCAGTCACCGCCGCAGGGTCGCCGGGATAGTCGCGGTCGGTGGTGCCGATCAGCGTGAAGTCGCCCTCGTAGGGGATGGCGAACACGACGCGGCCGTCCGGGTTCTGGAAGATGTAGGCGCGATCGTGCGCGAACAGCCTGGGGACCACGATGTGGGAGCCCTGCACCAGGCGCACGCGGCCGCGCATCCTGGCGCGGAGGCTCACGGCCGCCACGTGCTCGACCCAGGGTCCGGCGGCATTGACGAGCGTGCGTGCGGTCACGGTGTCCCGCGCGCCGGTGTGGACGTCCGCCACCGTCAGGCGCCACAGCTCCGCCTCGCGCACGGCCTCGAGCGCGCGCGTGCGCGTGCGGATCGCGGCGCCGCGGTCGGCGGCATCGCGGGCGTTGAGGACGACGAGGCGCGCGTCGTCGACCCAGCAGTCCGAGTACTCGAAGCCGGTCGTGAATGCGCCGGGCACGAGGGGCGCGCCGGCGGCATCCCGGCCAAGGTCGAGCACGCGCGTTCCGGGCAGCCGCTTGCGACCGCCGAGGTGGTCGTAGAGGAAGAGGCCGGCGCGCAGCATCCATGCGGGCCGTAAGCCCTCCCGGTAGGGCAGCACGAAGCGCAGCGGGCGCACGATGTGGGGCGCGATCTGCCAGAGGATCTCGCGCTCCGTCAGCGCCTCGCGCACGAGCCGGAAATCGTACTGCTCGAGGTAGCGCAGGCCGCCGTGGATCAGCTTGGTCGAGCGCGAGGAGGTGCCGGAGGCGAGGTCGTCCATCTCGCACAGGAATACGGACAAGCCCCGGCCCGCAGCGTCGCGGGCGATGCCGCAGCCGTTGATGCCGCCGCCGATGATGGCCAGGTCGTAGACGTTTGGCATGGCGGTCCTGGTGGATCCCGGAGCAAGAGGCGCCCACAGGCAGCAATGCTGGCGATCATATGCGCCGATTCATGGCGCGCCTCCAGTGGGACAGCTGGATGCGGGGGTACAGCAGGCGGGTCAGGTGCTGCGATCGGGAATCTCGACCTCGAAGGTGGCGCCGTGGTCGGTGTCGCGCAGGCGGATGGTGCCGCCGTGGGCCGTCACCAGCTCGTGGGCGACGGCGAGCCCGAGGCCCGTGCCGCCCTTGCGCGCCGAGCCCTGGAACGCCTGGAACAGATGGGCGCGCGCCTTCTCGGGGACGCCCGGCCCGTCGTCCACGACCTCGATGGTGACGTGCTGGCCGTTGCGGCGCGCGGAGATGCGGATGTGGCCCCTGGCGGGCTCCTGCTGCTCGAGCGCCTGCAGGGCGTTGCGGGCGAGGTTGCTCAGGACGCGGTAGAGCTGGTCGCGGTCGGCATCGACGCGCAGGCTCGGTCCGATCTCGATGGTCCAGTCGACGGCACCCTCGCGCGGCAGGCTCAGGCCGTCGCCGACCTCGGCCACGAGCGGGCGTAGCGGCACCAGCTCGCGCCGGGGCTGGGCCTCCTCGGCGCGGCCGAATTTCAGCGTGCTGTCGGCGAGATTGATGGCGCGGCCGAGCGAGGCGATGAGCTTGGGCGCGAACCGCTGCACGGCCGGGTCGGGCAGGCTCGAGAGGCGGTCGGAGATGAGCTGGGCGTTGGCCAGCATGTTGCGCAGGTCGTGGTTGATCTTGCTGACGGCGAGGCCGAGCGCGGCAAGCCTGCTCTTCTGCTGCAAGGTCTGGGCGAGCTCCCTCTGCATGTGCGCGAGCTCGCGCTCGGCCGTTCCGATCTCGTCCTGGCGGGCGGATGGGACGATGATGCGGCTCGCGTCCTCCGGGCTCTGGCTGAAGCCCAGCATATTGCGCGTGATCCGCGTCATGGGCTGCACCAGCAGGCCGTTGAGGGCGAAGTAGACGAGGGCGGCCGTTATCATGGATATGATCACGGACAGCCCGAGCACGTTGAGGCCGTAGCGCACCATGGCTGCCCGCAGCGGCGCCTCGGGCAGCACCACCTCGATGAAGTCGCCGGCACCCATGCCGGGCTCGCCGATCACCCTGATGACGCGGCCCTCTCGGGCGACGAACACGCTGAGCGCGTCCCAGATCAGGTTGAGGCGCAGGCCGAGCTCGTTCCACACGCCCGGTGTTCTGGCGCTGGCGCGGAAATCGTAGGTGGCGTCGATCGGCGTGGCGCTGTCGGGGGAGAGCACGAGCCGGCGCTCGTTGTTGCGCTTGAGGGCCACTGCGCGCACCTGGGCCGTGCGCAGCAGCTCCATGCGCAGCTGGTCGGGCACCACGCCGGCGGGGCCGGCGTCGGCAGCAAGGGCGGCGAGCTGGGCGCCGGTGAGGCGGTCGGTGAGCCAGGTGATGCGGAAGTTGGCCACCGACGGCACGAAGATCAGCACCTCCGCCAGCATCACGAAGGTGATGGTGAGCAGCAGCAGCTTTGCGGACAGCCCGAGCCCGCGCCGCTCGGCCGTAGCCGTGAGCGGCGAGCGGATCGACCTGACCCGCTGCCACAGCCTGCTGGACCACTCCAGCGCTTCACCGATGCTATCGCGCGGCACGCGCCCGCCTCGTCCTAGTCTCCAATCGCGCGGCCAGGCTCATCCGAGCTTGGCCAGCCAACCCACCACCTTGCGGACCAGGGGGCTGGCGGCTGCCGTGGCATAATATCCGTACGCCACGCGCTTGTTGATCTCCGAATAGGTCGGATAGGGCGAGATCCATTGCGTCATGGCCTTGATGTCGAGGCCCTGGGTCAGCGCCAGCGACCACATCTGGATGAGCTCGCCCGCATGCTCGCCGACGATGCTGGCGCCCAGGATCTTGCCGCGAGTGTTGGTTACCACCTTGATGAAGCCCTCGACCGCCCGCTCGGTCTGGGCCCGGTCGTTCTCGTGGTAGGGCCAGCGGTAGACGTTGACGCGCCCGAAGCGCTTCCTGGCGGCATCCTCGGTCAGGCCGGCCTGGGCCAGCTCCGGGTCGGTGAACGTCACCCACGGAATGATGTCGGGATTGACGGTGGCGGGCAGCCGGAACAGGCCCCGGCGGATCACGATCCCCGCGTGGTAGTTGGCGACGTGGGTGAACTGCTGCCCGCCGATCACGTCGCCGATGGCATAGACGCGCGAGTTCGAGGTCACGAGGCCCTTGCTCACCTGGATGCCGCGCTTGTCGTACTTGATGCCGGCGGCCTCGAGGTTGAGGCCCGCGACGTTGGGGCTGCGTCCGGTGGCGACCAGCAGGTTGGTGCCCTGGATGACGCCGGGCACGCCGCCCTCGGAGATGTGCACGTCGATGAGGCGTCCGCCGCCGGTGACGCGCTCCACCAGCGCGCCCTCGCGGATCTCGACGCCCTCCGCGCGCAGGCGCTTCAGGACTACCTCGGACACCTCCGGGTCGTCCTTGCCCAGCGCCTTCAGTGCCTCCAGCACGGTGACGCGGGCGCCGAGGCGCAGATACGCCTGGGCGAGCTCGAGGCCGATCGGGCCGCCGCCGATGATGATGAGGTGATCGAGCTGGGAGCCGTTCTCGAAGATGGTCTCGTTGGTGAAGTAGGGCACGCCGTCGAGCCCGGGGATGGGCGGCACCGCCGGCGCCGAGCCGGTGGCGATGACGAAGCGGCGCGCCTTGATGCGCGTGTCGCCGGCGGCCACGGTGTCGCGCGAGATGAACTGGGCGGCGGCGCGTATCACCTTGACGCCGAGGCCGGCGAAGCGCTCCGCGGAGTCGTTGGGGGCGATCGAGGCGATGACGCGTTGGATGTGGTCGTGCACGCCCTTGTAGCTCACCGTCGGGTTGGTCGGCACGATGCCGAACGGCGCGCAGGTGCGCATCAGGTGGGCCCGGCGGGCCGCCGCGATCAGGGCCTTGGAGGGCACGCAGCCGTAGTTGAGGCAGTCCCCGCCCATCTTGTGCTTCTCGATCAGCGCCACCGACACGCCGAGCTGGGCGGCCGCAGCCGCCACGGAGAGGCCGCCAGAGCCCGCACCGATCACGCAGATGTCGACGCGCAGCTCCCCGCCGCCGGAGACCTCGACCGGCTCGGACCTGACGGCCACCGCATTGTCCGCCCGCTGGTCGCCGCCGATCCGCATCAGGCCCGCCGCCCCGTCATTTGGCTGCTGCATGCATGCTCCTCCACTTCCTGAATGCGACAGGGATCAGCGCGACAATGCCGAGCAGCACGAGCGCCAGCACCAGCTCCTTGGTGACGAGCGAGCGCGCGTGGATGCCGAGCTTGCACACCTCCGCGCTCTTGCGCGCCACGCATTGCGCATGATCGGCCAGTGCCGCTGCGATGACGCTGTCGAGGCCCGCACCTGCCGCCGCGAAGGCGAAGGTGGCGGGGATGATACCAAGAAATGTGGCGACAACGTAGGTCTTGAGCGGCACGCCCAGGATGGCCGCGGCGATATTGACGAGCCAGAACGGAAATGCCGGCACCAGGCGCAGGAAGAGGAGGTAGCTCATGGCGTCGGCGTGAAAACCCTCGCGCAGCTTGGAAAGCCAGGGGCCCGCGCGCGCGGTGAAGGTCTCGCTGAGCGCGCCGCGCGCGACCAGGAACAGGAGCGTGGCGCCTGCAGAGGCGCTGAAAACGGCCGCCGTCCCCCCGAGCCAGCAGCCAAACAGCAGCCCGCCCGCCAGGGTCAGCACCAGGCCGCCGGGCAGCGACAGTGCCGTCATGCAGATGTAGGCAAGGCAGTAGGTAGCCAGTGCAAGCGCCTGATGCGTCGCCAGCACGTGGTGGAACCGGCTGCGCAGGAGCACGATGTTGTCGAGCGTGACCTCGCCGTGCCAGCCCATGCCGAAGACCAGGACCATGGCGCCGGCGATCAGGAGCAGGGGGCCGTAGCGCTTGATCGCGCCAGGCCGCAATCCGAGCCGCGGCGGCGGGGGCCATGCCGGAGGACTTGCCGAAGCATCGGCCGGCCCGCAGCCGTCGCGCGCGCCGGGTGCCCGGCTCGACGGCTTCTTGTCGCTCATTGGCGGGCTCGGCGCATGCGGGGCCGTTCGGATTGCGTGGGACTCACTGGCCGTGAGAATAAGCGTTGGCAGCGGTATTTGCGGCCGCTGTCAAGCACACGTGAGGGAAAGCGAAAAGAATTGATGGTTTGCCAAGGATTGCCAAGGATAGAGGCGGGTGGAGGCTGCGGGAACGTCAATTTGCCTTCTGATTGACTTGGGGCTGCCCACAACCCTATAAGCAGCGCCAATTCCGATCGGCGCCCGGGTCGGCTATGGCGCGCCGGCTGGGCCATTGCGGCGCCCCGCTGGCGGCGGGCGACAGCGCATCCCCGGCGAGAGCTTGCGAGAGACGGAGAGTTGAAGTGAAACGGACCTATCAGCCGAGCAGGCTCGTGCGCAAACGGCGCCATGGGTTCCGCAAGCGCATGGCGACCACGGGCGGCCGCGCGGTCGTGGCGCGAAGGCGCGCCAAGGGCCGCAAGCGTCTGTCGGCGTGACGCTTCCGGCGGCGGCGGACAGGCAATGGCCAGAGCACGCGCTGAACCAGAAAAGATCGCGACGCCAGGCCTGAGAACTTTGAAGCGGCGCGCAGAATTCCTGCGGGTGCGCAAGGGCGCGCGCTGGGCGACGGCGGCGTTCGTCCTCGAGGCCAAGCCGCGCAGCGGCGAGGCCCGGCCGAGCGCAGCCTATGAGAGCGGGGCTCGCTTCGGCTTCACCGTCACGCGCCAGGTCGGCAAGGCGGTGGAGCGCAACCGGATCCGGCGTCGCCTCAGGGCGGCGGTTCGCGAAGTCGGAGCCGACCACGCCAAGGGCGAGTTCGACTATGTCCTGATCGCGCGCCGGCCGGCCCTAACCTCGGACTTCGGCGCGCTGCGGTCCGATCTCGTCAAGGCATTCGAGCGCGTGCACCGGGCTCCCGCCAAAGGGCGGTGAGGCGGCCACGCATTTACGACAGAGCATCGAGAGGCTCATGTACCAGGACAAGGACAGCCAGAAGAATTTGCTCGTGGCCATCGTCCTCTCGGTGGCGGTGCTGCTGGGGTGGCAGGTGTTCTATGCCAGCCCCAAGCTCAAGGAGGAGCAGGAGCGGCGGGGGCGCATCCAGCAGCAGGAGCAGGCCAAGGGCCAACCCGCCGCCCAGCCGGGAGTGCCGAGCGCGGTGCCGGGCGCGCCTGGCACGGCGGCGCAGCCGGGCTCGGTTCCCGCCGGCGTGCCGGTCGTGGCGGAGGCAAGCCGGGAGGATGCGCTCAAGGTCAGCTCGCGCGTTCGTCTCGAAACCCCGAGCCTGCAAGGGTCGATCGCGCTCAAGGGCGGCCGTATCGACGACGTCGTGCTCCTGAAGTATCGCGAGACGGTGGACCCCAAGAGCCCCCACGTCGAGTTGTTCTCCCCCTCCGGGGCTCCGCATCCCTACTACGCCGAGTTTGGCTGGGCACCGAGCGTCGGCCAGACCCAGCCGGTGCCTGGGCCCGATACCGTGTGGAAAGTGGAGCAGGGAGGCGTGCTGACGCCGTCCTCACCCATCACGCTGTCCTGGGACAACGGTCAGGGCCTGATCTTCAGGCGCACCGTCGCGGTCGATCCCGACTATCTCTTCACCGTCACCGATCAGGTCGAGAACAAGACCGGCCAGAGCGTCTCCCTCTATCCCTACGGCCTCATTTCCCGCCACGGCCTCCCCAAGACGCAGGGCTTCTACATCCTGCACGAGGGCCCTATCGGTGTGATCGGAGCCGAGGGGCTCAAGGAGCTGAGCTACACCGATCTTCTAAAGGAGGGCGGAGACCGTCCCTTCAAGAAGGCGACGGCGGGATGGCTCGGCATCACCGACAAGTACTGGGCGGCGGCGCTGATCCCCGACCAGAAGGTCCCCTATGACGCGAAGTTCAGCGGCGTCAAGGCGGCCAAGGATCGGTTCCAGGCCGAGTACCTGATTACAAAGGACGTGATGATCCCGCCGGGCGGTGCCGGGGCCACTACCCACCACCTGTTCGCCGGCGCCAAGCAGATGTCGCTGATCGACGCCTACGGCGAGAAGCCCGGCGCCAAGCAGTTCGACCTGCTGATCGACTGGGGCTGGTTCTACTTCATCACCAAGCCGCTGTTCCGCCTGCTGCACTGGCTGTCGCAGATGCTCGGCAACTACGGCCTCGCCATCCTCGCCACGACCGTGCTCGTCAAGCTCGCGTTCTTCCCGCTGGCCAACAAGAGCTACGAGTCGATGGCCAAGATGAAGAAGCTGCAGCCCGAGATGGAGAAGATCCGCGACCGCTTCAAGGACGACCGCGTCAAGCAGCAGCAGGAGCTGATGGCGCTCTACAAGAACGAGAAGATAAACCCGGCCGCGGGTTGCCTGCCGATCCTGCTGCAGATCCCGGTGTTCTTCGCGCTCTACAAGGTGCTGTTCGTCACCATCGACATGCGGCACGCACCGTTCTTCGGCTGGATCAGGGACCTCTCCGCGCCCGACCCGACGTCGATCTTCAACCTGTTCGTCTTGCTGCCCTTCGCGGTGCCGGAGTTCCTGCACGTTGGCGTGTGGCCGCTCATCATGGGGATGACCATGTGGGTGCAGATGCAGCTGAACCCGCAGCAGCCCGATCCCATCCAGCAGAAGATCTTCAACTGGATGCCGGTGATCTTCACGTTCATGCTGGCGTCGTTCCCCTCGGGCCTCGTCATCTACTGGGCCTGGAACAACGTGCTCTCCCTGATCCAGCAGTATGCGATCATGCGCAAGAACAACACCGAGGTGCATCTGTGGAAGAACCTCGGGATCGACAAGTGGAAAGGGCGGCTGCGGGCGGCGAGGAGCCTCGATATGGGCAAGCTCAAGGAGCGGGCCAGCAGTGCCAAGGGCAATCTCTCGGCTTCCGTCGGCAAGGTTCTGCAGCGCGGCGGCGGCTCGAAGGGCCAGGCCGGCACCACGGAGCAGACCGCTGCGAAGGAGCAAAGGGAGGTTGCGAAAGATGGTGGCGGCGCCGGCATCGCCGAGTCCAAGGCGCAGGGGGCGCCCATGACCCGCGAGCAGGCGCTCCGCGCGCTTGGCCTGGAGGCCGATGCCACCGACTTCGAGATCGACACGGCGCTCAGGACAATGAAGGGCCGCAGCAACGGGCTCAACGGCTCCGACCACGCCGTCGCTGCCAAGCTCGACGCTGCCCGCGAGGCCCTGCGCGGCAAGGGGGCTTGAGGGGGTCCCTTCTCCCCGCATGCGGGGAGAGGGTCAGGGTGCCCCTCACCCCGACCCTCTCCCATCGAAACGACGGGGAGAGGGAGCCATGCAAGCATCCGACTTCACTCCTGAGGAGATCGCTGCCGGGGAGGCGCTGTTCGCGCGTCCCTGGGAGTTCCTGCGGAGCGCGCCCTCCCTCGACACCCTGCCGGGCGCCGACCGGCCCGAGATCGCCTTTGCGGGTCGCTCCAACGTCGGCAAGTCGAGCCTCATCAACGCGCTCGTGAAGCGGCGTGGGCTCGCCCGCACCTCCAACACGCCGGGACGCACGCAGGAGCTCAATTTCTTCCTGACGCCGGGCGTGCCGCTCTACCTCGTGGACATGCCGGGCTACGGCTTCGCGGAAGCACCCAAGGACAAGGTCGAGGCCTGGACGCGGCTGGTGAAGGCCTACCTGCGCGGCCGTCCCACGCTGCTGCGCGTGTTCCTGCTGATCGACGCACGCCACGGGCTCAAGAAGGTCGATCTCGACCTGATGGCGCTGATGGACGAGGCGGCCGTCTCCTACCAGGGCGTGCTCACCAAGGCCGACAAGGTCAAGCCGCAGCATCTGGCCGAGGTCGTGGCCACGACGAGAGATGCGCTGGCGGAGCACCCGGCGGCCTTCGCGCGCCTCATCGCCACGTCGTCGCAGAAGGGAAGCGGGGTGGAGGACCTTAGGGCCGAGATTGCGGCGCTTGCCGCCGCGCACGGGGTGGCTGGGGTCTGACCCCGCTATCGCGGCCGGTTCAACCGGTAGACGTAGCAATCGTCGCTGCCGAACATCCGGCGGTCGATGCGGCGAAAGCCGAGCCGCTCGTAGAAGCGATGCGCACGCGTATTGCTCGCGAGCGGATCGATCAGCACGGCGTGCACGCTCGGGTCCGCAAAGCAGCGCTCGAGCGCCAAGCGCATCATCTCGCGGCCGTAGCCCCGGCCCAGGTCCTTCTCGTCGCCGATCCAGATGTCGATGGCCCTGAGCCCGCACTCCACGTCGCCCCAGTAGTGGGTCTCCTCGGTCGTGGGATCGATGATCTGCAGCACGCCGACAGGCCGGCCGTCGATCTGTGCGATCAAAAGCTCGCGCCAGGTCACCTCGCGAGGCAGCTCGTGCTCCCAATCCCAACCGCCGTCATCGCCGTCGGCAGCATCCGCGCCCGTGGCGAACACTACATGGGGCTTGCGATCCCATCGGCGGAGCAGCGGCGCGTCGGCCGGGACCGCGCGCCGCAGCTGCACTCGGGCCTTCTTCATTCCTGGTTGCCGGGCGCAGGCGGATAGCGCTCGAATGAGGGAAGCTCGTGCGCACGCGCCATCCAGCCGATGCGCTCGGCGACCTGGATGTGGACCTGCGGCGGTATGGCCTCGGGGTCGTCGTAGGTGGCGCTCTGCACGTCGATGAGCCCCGGCAACACCTGCGCATTGATGTAGAAGAGGCCGGTGCCGCACTCGGGGCAGAAGTGCCGCCGGCCGTGCTCGGAGGAGGCGTAGACCTTGGGCTCGCCTTTCACGACTGTGACCGAGGCGATCGGATACATGGTCCAGCCCACCATCGGCGCGCCCGCATGGCGCCGGCAGTCGCTGCAGTGGCAGAGCGCATGGTGGAGCGGGTCGCCCGTCACCTGATATCGGATCGCGCCGCAATGGCAGCCGCCGGCGATGGCCATTCGCATCCTCCCTTGCAAACCGTATGGTCGAGGCGCTGCCTTCCCACCGCGCTGTCCTGCCAGTCAAGTGACAGAGCAGGCAGGGAGCTAGCGGCTCTCGCCGGCCATGCTCGCCTCGGCCAGAGCGTAGGCCTCATCGAGCTTGGCGAGCACGGCGTAGTGCACATTGCCGTTGAGACGGCGGCGCAGCTCCGTGATCGCTTGCTCGCAGGCCGGCAGGCTCTCGTGCACGAGGTCGCACAGCACCTGGTAGTCGCGCGAGCTCTGGTAGAGCGCGTCGGCCACGGCGCTGCGGCAGGCGGCGATGTAGGAGAGGAGCGCCGCCTCCGGCGTCGTCCCCTCGATCGGCTCCAGCGTCTCGGCCGGCACAGCCGATGCGATGGCCTGCACATAGGCGAGCGCAGGCCCATCGAGCGCCGGCGAGGGCGCCGGCTCTGCGGCTACCGGAAGCCGTGGCCAGTCGGGTGGGCCGTCGACGGACCCACCATCCCTGCGTCGGCCGAAGAAGCCGCGCGCCATGCCTGCTTCCCCCGGCCCCGTTACGACTAGAGCCGGTAGGTCCTGAGCTCGGTGACGAGCTTCTCGGCCTCGGCGATCTTGCCCAGCACGAGGTAGTGCGGGTTGTTGGCGAGCCTCGCCTCCAGCTCGCGCGTGCAGCGGGCGCAGTCCTTGAGGCCGCTCTCCTCGAGCTGGCGCAGGATGTGGAAGGCGCTGGAGGAGCGCCGGAGCGCCTCCTCGACGGACTTCCTGAACATCGCCAGCCGGCTCAGGAGATCGTCGGGCGTCTCCTGCGCCAGAATCTCCGAGAGGCGGGCGCCCAGGCTCGCCTCGCCGCGGACCGGCGGTATCGGCCAGCGCGGCTCGCTTGTTTCAACCGACTCGGCCGTGATGTGCTCGACGGCCATGGCTTCGATTGCAATGGTGTGTGCATCGCCGTACTGGCGCGCGGATTTCATCATTGACCCCCAAGAACGTGCGCTTGGCTGATCCGGCCGCCCCCTTGCCCGCTTGTCCGGCACCGCCGGATTGCGCGGATCTTTCCCCGAGGAGACCGTCTCCCTCATTCGCGTCAGGCCCACACCGCCGCCAGTGTGAGCAGGCAATTGTGGAGTTTGTTTGGAATTGGCGCCGGCGCGGCGGCCAACCTCAGTTTCTCCTTAGTTTGGGCAGCATCGTGCGGCAGTCTGCATCGTGGACTGCGGTGCAAGGCGGGATTGACGCTGCCAGCATTCTCGGCACACTTGGGCAGCGATCGGGGGACCGGGATGAATCGATTCGCGCAAGCCATGGCGAGCGTGGTGCTGCTAGGCGGCACCGTGTTCAACGCCGGCTGCAGCAACAACGCCAGCGGGCTCACCACGGCCGGCTTGCCCAAGGATGCGCCGGGCGGCTTCAACAACGAGGACGCCATGTCACGCCCGATCGGCGTGGCCTGGACCTCGGCGCGCGCCAAGCGCTGCGGCTTCTACTTCGATCCCGCCAAGCTCAAGATCAACTATCTGTCCTACGAGCGCACGCTGAATGCAGCGGCGGACCAGCTCGCCAAGATCGAGAAGACCTACGACACGACCTTCCGTGTCACCTCCGAGAAGATCGCGGGCGATCCCGACTACTGCACGGACAATCGTGGTCTGGAGATCAAGACCGAGCTGCAGCGGCATCTGGCCGGCGACTACACGCCGAACCTGCCGAAGGCCAAGCCGGTCGCCAGCTGCGGCTTCTGGGGCTGCTCCGAGGCCCAATCGGACAAGCCTTTCAGCAGCAAGGAATTCTGGGCCAACAAGGACAAAGACCCGAAGGGCGGCGGCGGGCGCTGACGCCCCCCAGAACACCCTCCAGAACGCGCCACTGACGCGCGCTGTCCTGCCGACCGCAACACTCTGCTAAGCATGTGCAGCGCGGGTGATGCGGCGCGCGGTTAATCTTTTTGCGCATGGCACAGGCCTTGCGACGGGGCCCTCGAATTCCCGTCGTGAGGCTTTCCCGCATGAGCTACGCCTGGCGCGCGTCCGAGCTTGCCGTATGCCCAGCGACGGTGGCCGCCGGCACCACCATCTCCGTCGTCAGCGAGCGGACCTCTTTCGATGCGCTCGAGCCGGAATGGAACGACCTCTTCCGCCGGGCCGGCCGCGACGCCCAGCCGTTCCAGTCCTTCAACTGGAGCTGGCATTGGGCCAACCACTATCTCGACCCTGGTCGGAGGCCGCGCCTTTCGCTCGCCATCGTCACCGTGCGCCGCGAGGGGCGGCTCGTGATGCTGTGGCCGCTCGTGAGCGAGCGCCTCGCCGGTCTCAGCCTGCTGCGCTGGATGGGTGAGCCCGTCAGCCAGTACGGCGATGCGCTCTGCGAGAGCGGGCCCGATACGGCCAGCCTCATGCGCACCGCCTGGCAGTTCATCACCACCAGGCTCGGCGCCGATGCCATCGTCCTGCGCAAGGTGCGCGCGGACGCTGCCGTTGCCCCTCTCTTTCGGGAGATCGGCCTCAAGTGCACGGGCGCGGAGGAGGCGCCCTTCCTCGATCTCGCCAGCGCGCCCGATTTCGACGCCTACGACCAGCGCTACAGCGCCAAGGCCCGCAAGAACCGCCGCCGCCTCATGCGCCGACTGGAGGAGCGGGGTCGCGTGGCGGTCGTGCGCCACACCTCGGGTGCCCAGGCGCGAGCCGCGGCGCTCGCCGGCGTAGCCCTCAAGCGCGCATCGCTCGCGGCCGCCGGCCAGCTCGCCCCGGCGCTTGCCGATCCGCGCTTTGCCGCCTTCTTCGCCGATGTTGCCGAGGCCCGCACGCGCCCCGCCGGGTGCGGGCTGACCGTGCTCGAGTCGAACGGCGAGATCGCCGGCGTTGCCATCGACATTTCAGGCGGAGGCCGCCGCGCCGCGCACGTTCTCGTCCACGATCCGCGCCTCGATGGCTGCGGTGCCGGCGTGCTGCTGGTGCAGGAGTGGGTCCGCGGCGCCAGCGCCGACGGCATCGCCACCTTCGATTTCCTGGCTCCGGGCCACGCCTACAAGATGGATTGGGCGGACGGCGTGGTGGCCGTCGAGGACTACGCCCTCGGCCTCACGCTCTCCGGCCGCATCTACACCAACATCTATGTCGGCCTGCTGCGCGAGCGCCTCAAGACCGGCGCCGAGACCCTGTCGCGCACCATGAACTGGCTGCAGGCCGGCGGCGTGGCCGTCGGCTGGTAGCGCACTCCCGTCATGCCCGCGAAGCGGAGCGCAGGCATCTGCTCGCGCCGTCGCCTTGTGTCCTGGGTGCCGGCCTCCGCCGGCATGACGCTCGCGGGGAGGGACCGCTCGCCCCAGAACCGCCGTCATCCCGGCGCCGCGAGTGTGCGCCAGCGCGCTCGCGGAGGAAGGCCGGGATCCATGCATGTATCGACACGCAGCCTAGCTGGTGACCTCACGCGACGCCGAGCTTCTTCTGCAGCGAGGACGACGACGTCGTGTACTGGAACATGAGCCGCTTGCCCGGATAGACGATGCGGTAGGCCGCTTGCGCCATCAGCGCCCCCTCGTGGAAGCCCGACAGGATCAGCTTGAGCTTGCCGGGATAGGTATTGATGTCGCCGATGGCGAAGATGCCGGGCTCGCTGGTCTGGAACTTCTCGGTGTCGACGGTGATCAGGTTCTCGTTGAGGTTGAGGCCCCAGTCTGCCACTGGCCCGAGCTTCATGGTGAGGCCGAAGAACGGCAGCAGGCGGGTGCAGTCGAGCCGCGTCTCGCCCTCCTTGGTGCGGATGGTGGCGCCCGCGAGATCGCTGCCCTCGCCGTGCAGCGCGGTGACCTGGCCGATGCGCAGCTCCATCTTTTTGTCCGCCACCAGCGCGCGCATCTGCTCAACGGAGTGGGGTGCGCCGCGGAACTCGTCGCGCCGATGGATCAGGGTGAGGCTCTTGGCGACGGGCTGCAGGCTCAGCGTCCAGTCGAGCGCGGAGTCGCCGCCGCCGATGATCAGCACGTCCTTGCCGCGGAAATCCTCCATTTTGCGCACGGCATAGAACACCGACTTTCCCTCGTAGGCTTCGATGCCGGCGAGCGGCGGTCGCTTCGGCGTGAACGATCCTCCGCCCGCGGCGATGATCACGACCTTGGCGAGGAAGGTGGTGCCCGTATCGGTCACGAGCCGGAAACGGCCGTCGGCCTCGCGCTTCAAGGCGTCGATGCGCTGGCCCAGGTGGAAGTTGGCCCCGAACGGCTTGATCTGCGCCATCAGGCTGTCGGTCAGCCCCTGCCCCGTGACGATCGGCAGGCCCGGGATGTCGTAGATCGGCTTCTCCGGGTAGAGCTCGGCGCACTGCCCGCCGACCTTGTCGAGGATGTCGATGACGTGCGCCTTGATGTCGACGAGTCCCAGCTCGAACACCGCAAAAAGGCCGACGGGTCCCGCGCCGATGATGGCGGCGTCGGTTTCGATGGTCGCCGCGCCGGAGCCATTGGGGCTTGCGCCCATTGCGCCTTCAGCCATGGATCACGCCCCTCTTCCTCGATTGGTTGGGGTCACCCTCTAATTCCCGCTCTCTTAGTTGGTAGGCATATGCTCGCGCAAGAGGGCTGGTCCCGATCGAGCCTACTGCTTCCTGCCGGTGGAGGCGCCGAGGAAATGTCGCACCGAGCAGTCGGAATAGCCGGCATCGGTAAACATCTGCTGGGCGTTGCGGGAGGCCTCGCGCTTGTTGGCGGCGGCCGCTGCCGCGCAGCCCGTCTTCGGCTTGGTACAGCACACCAGCGCGAACACCTCCCTCAGGTCCTCCGTCACGGCGGGGCCATTGGCGCAGGTCTTGGAGATGCGCTTGCAGGCCTCCACGGCACGACCGCGCGCCTCCTCCTCGTTGGCGCCCCACACGACGGGAGAGTTGGTCTCGCTGTTGGGGTCGATGGCCGCCCAGCGCTTCTGCTGCTGCGCCAAGACCGGTCCCAGAATTGCGCTCGCGGCGGCCATGAGCCCCAGCACGACAGCCAGATGCCACGTCCCGCGCACCACGCTTCTTCCCCCTTCGTTCGGGCCCCTTCGTCCAGGCTCCAGGATAGCTTGCGGCCCTTCTCAACGTCCAGGAACCGGGATTTGTGCCCGCACAAGAGGCATGAACGGCAGTGCCATGTGTAAGGTGCCGCCGGATTAGCCTCGCTGCGACATTCCGGCTTGTTGGCCCGCGCGGTTGGCGCTAAGGCAGCCTGATGCTCGAGCACCTCAAGGCCAGCAACCGCGCCTGGGCGGCGCGCAAGATCGCAACCGACGCCGACTTCTTCACGCGGCTGGCGCGGCAGCAGGCGCCGGAATACCTGTGGATCGGCTGCGCCGACAGCCGTGTGCCCGCCAACGAGATCGTCGGCCTCGATCCGGGCGAGCTGTTCGTGCACCGCAATGTCGCCAACCTCGCGCCGCCCCAGGACGCCAACTACCTCTCGGTGCTGCAGTTCGCCGTCGACGTGCTGAAGGTCAAACACGTGATCGTCGTCGGCCACTATGGCTGCAGCGGCGTCGCCGCCGCCATGGACGGCAAGCGCCGCGGCCTCGTCGACCACTGGCTGCATCCCGTGCGCGAGCTCTACCGCGAGCACAAGCGCGCGCTCGAGAGGATCCCCGACACCTACGCCCGCCTCGACCGGCTGTGCGAGCTCAACGTCATCCGCCAGGTCTCCAACGTCGCCTCCGACGTGTTCGTGCAGGATGCCTGGGCGCGCGGCCAGCCGCTGTGGGTGCACGGCTGGGTCTACTCGCTGGCCGACGGCCTCGTCATCGACCTCGACGTGACCGTGAGCGGCCCGCAGGAGGCCGAGGAGCTGCGGTAGCCCGGGCAGCCGCGTGAGGCCGGGCAACCCCCGAGGTCAGAACTGCTTCTCGGGCACCGCGACGACGAGGCCGTCGAGCTCGGGCGTCACCTTGATCTGGCAGGAGAGGCGGCTCGAGGGGCGCACGTCGAAGGCGAAGTCGAGCATGTCCTCCTCCATCTCGGAGGGCGGACCGACCTTCTCGCGCCAGGCCTCGTCGACATAGACGTGGCAGGTGGCGCACGAGCAGGCGCCGCCGCACTCGGCCTCGATGCCGGCGATCAGGTGCTTCTTGGCGACCTCCATGACAGTCATGCCAGGATCGCCATCGACGGTCTGCGGGGTGCCGTCAGGCTGGGTGTAGGTGATCTTGGCCATGCGAGGGCTGCGTCCTGCGGGTCGGCGCTCACGCTCCGGGGAAATCGCATCGGCCGAGCGGGGCCGATCGGGCTTGGCCGGCGGCAGCCGGACCCATGCGACGGCGGGAGTGTTAACGGGCAGCCGGGACAAGTTCAAGCCCGGCCCCGAAGCAGTCGTGCGCCGATGCCGACGGGGTCAGGCCGCCGGGTAGAGGCGCCCGATGTGCCGGCAGACCTCCTCGCTCGCCGTGCTGACGGCGGCGACGGCCTCCTGGCGGCCCTCGGCCCCGGCGTCCAGGTCGATCCTCTCGGCCATCTCGGCAAAGCGCGCGAGCCGCCAGGCGCCGATTGCCGAAGCGGAGCCCTTGATGGTGTGGGCGGCTTGCTTCCAATCCTTCGAGGTGGCGGCCTCGCCCAGGCGCGCGACGTAGACCGGGACCTGGGCCGCAAACAGCTCGAGCACCTCGCGCTCGAGGGCGGCATTGCCGAGCGTAAAGCGCGCGAGGTAGACGCGGTCGATGGCCTCGGAGGCGAGGCGGCCCTGGGGGTCGGCGGGCTCCGTTGCCGGATCCTGCGCCCCCTTATGATGTGCGGACTCACGTACCAACTCAGTTGCTCCCCTCGCCCCAATTCCCACTAAAATCGCGGAAATCCCCTGCAGGATCCGTTGCCGACGCCGGCCGCCTTGTCCAACCCCCGTTGTTGAACAGTATTGATCATGCTTTTTGGTGCATAACCTTGTGTTAATCCGGCGGGACGACCAGTCGAGATGGTAAATCCTTCCTGGCGGCTGCCGCCCAATTTGCCTTGCTGAACAGCAATCTTGGTTTCGCCCCATTGGCTGCTTAGCAAGGTTAAGGAGGGGCTGGCGCGCGGGGGACTGCTTGCCGCGCCAACCACTTACGGGTTGCTCCATCACCAGGTTTCCGCGTCGGTCGCATGTGCCCCGGCGGGGAAATGGGCTATGTGTCGGAGCGAGGGGTTCGGCGTTCAGGGGCGCCGAAATTGGGACGGGGAATGGCTCAGGACGGAAAGACGCAGCGCGAGCCCGCTGACGTGCCGGCGCCCGCGCCGCTGCACGGGCCGCCCAACCTGAGGGGCGTTCCGCCCAAGCTGCCGCTTTCCGCGCGCCCGTCCGGCGAAATCCCTCTGCCCCCTGGCACCCCCAGCCTCGGCGCCCACAAGCCGGGTGACAGGTCCGCCAATGCCAGCGCGCGAGCGCCAGCGCGCGACTCCAGCGAAAAGGACGGTGGCAGAGCGAGTGCCGCCACCGGCGATCAGCAGGCGGGCGGACGGCGACAATCCAAGCGGCGGACTGCGGGCCCGGCCCGCGCCCAGGTGGCGGCCAACGATGACGCGCCGTCGATCGGCGGGCTGATTTTCGCGCTGCAGCAACGCCCGTCGAACCGCGCCTTCCAGCTGGCCGCGGCCGCGTCCGGAGGCTGGCTCGCCATCGGCGCCCTGCTGGTCTGGGCCCTGCTGGCTTCCGAAGCCGTGCCCGCCGGCGGATCGTTGCTCACCAGCCCGATGACCGTGGTGGCGGCGGCGACCATCGCCCTGCCAATCGCGCTGTTCTGGTTCCTGGCGCTGCTTGCCTGGCGCGCCCAGGAATTGAAGCTCATGTCCTCGGCCATGACCGAGGTCGCCGTGCGCCTCGCCGAGCCCGATCGCGCCGCCGAGCAGTCCGCGGCCTCGCTGGGCCAGGCCGTGCGGCGCCAGGTCTCGTTCATGAACGAGGCCATCTCGCGCGCGCTCGGCCGCGCCGGCGAGCTCGAGGCCCTGGTCCACAACGAGGTCGCGGCACTCGAGCGCTCCTACAGCGAGAACGAGCACAAGATCAAAGGTCTGATCCAGGAGCTCGTCGGCGAGCGCCAGGCCCTGGTGAGCACCACCGACAAGGTCTCGGAGACCTTGAAGCAGATGGGCGGCGAGGTGCCGCGGCTGATCGAGAACCTCTCCCAGCAGCAGATCAAGCTCGCCAAGATCATCGAAGGGGCGGGGCAGAACCTGATCGCGCTCGAGAACCAGCTCGCCACCGCCAGCGGCAGCCTCGAGGCCAACCTCGCCAACCGCACCCAGCAGCTGCAGGCCGTGCTCGACGACTACACGGTGGCGCTCGATGCCACGCTCGCGTCCCGCTCCCAGGCCCTCGATGCCCAGCTCGTGGAGCGCACGCGCGCGCTCGATGCCGCCTTCTCGGAGCGGCTGGCGCTGGTCGATGATTCCATGCAGCGCTCGGCCCATGCCCTCGACGCCGCGTTCGGCGCCAAGGCGCAGGCGCTCACCACGGCCATGGAGACGCAGGTCCACAACCTGTCGGAGACCTTGGTACGCCAGACTCACCACATGGACGATACGCTGCTGCGCTCGACGCTGGCCATCGATTCGGTGATGGACGAGAAGGCGCGCCGGCTCACCGCCGCCATCGAGACCCACGTGCGGCAGCTGGCCGACAGCCTCGGGCGCCAGGCGAGCGGCCTCGACGAGACGCTGGTGCGCTCGGCGCTCGCCATCGACAACGTCGTGAGCGAGAAGGCGCGGGCACTCGGCACGGCCATGGAGAGCCATGTCCGCTCGCTGGGCGACACGCTCGGGCGCCATGCCGGCAACCTCGACGAGTCCATGATCCACGGCATCGACGCGGTGCGGCGCACCTCCGACAGCATCACGCGCCAGTCCCTGAAGGCCATCGAGGGCCTCTCCGGCCAGGCCGACATGCTCAAGAACGTGTCGGAGAACCTGCTGCAGCAGGTGTCGAGTGTCACCAACCGCTTCGACAGCCAGGGCAAGCAGATCGTCAACGCCGCCAGCGCGCTCGAATCGGCCAATTCGCGCATCGACTCGGCCCTGCAGCAGCGCCACAGCCAGCTCAGCGACACCCTGCACAAGCTCTCCGGCAAGACCGAGCAGCTCGACCAGGCCATGAAGGGCTACTCGGCGACCGTGGAAGGCTCGCTCGCCGAGGCCGAAGGGCGCGCCCGCCATCTCATCCAGCAGCTGGCGCAGGGCACGGCCGCCCATGCGCAGGCCGCCGTCGCCGAGGTCGAGCGCCTGCGCTCGCAGACGGACGGGCAGTCCCGGGCCGTGCTGTCGGCGTTCGAGCGCATGCGCCAGCAGGCCGACCAGCAGAGCCAGGCGGTGCTCGCCGACATCGAGCGCCTGCGTTCCCAGACCGACGCGCAAACGCTGCGCGCCATCGAGGACATGCGCGCCAAGGTCACGGGCGTCTCGCAGGAGATGTCCCAGCACCTGGGCTCGATGACCAGCCGCTTCGCCGAGACCTCGGACGACCTGCGCGCGCAGGCCCAGCGCGCCGCCGCCGGCCTGCAGGTCGAGCAGGAGCGCCTGCGCGCGGAGGCCGAGCGCCTTCCCGCCGCCACGCGCGAGACGGCCGACGTCATGCGGGCCGCCCTCAACGACCAGCTGCGCGCCTTCACCGAGACCTCCGACGACCTGCGCAGCCAGGCCGCGCGCAGCGCCGCGGCGCTGCAGGCGGAGCAGCAGCGCCTGCGCGCCGAGGCCGAACGCCTGCCGATCGCCACCCGCGAGAGCGCGGACGCCATGCGCAGCGCCCTCAACGAGCAGCTGCGGGCCCTGGAGCAGCTCTCCAGCCTGTCGGCGCGCGAGCGCCGCGACGTCATCCCTCCCACCTCCGCACCGGCGGCGGCGCTCGCCTCGGCTTACGCCGGGGGCGGCCAGCCGGGAGCCGCGCCGCCCCCGCCTCCGCCGATGGCGCCCGAGACGGGCAGCGAGCGCTGGTCGCTCGGCGATCTGCTGGCCCGGGCCTCGCAGGAGGAGGACGGCAATGCGCGCCCCGCGGGACTCGATCTGCAGGGCATCGCGACGGCGCTCGATCCCACCACCGCCTCGGCCATCTGGTCGCGCTTCCGCTCGGGCCAGCGCGGCATCATGGTGCCCTCGATCTACACCGCGGACGGCCGCACGGCCTTCAACGACGTGAGCGAGCGCTATGGCCGCGACCCCGAGTTCCGGCGCACGGTCGACCGGTTCCTCGCCGACTTCGAGCGCCTGGTGCGCGAGGTCGAGCAGCAGAGCCCGCGTGCCGTGCACGATCACCTGGTCTCCGACGCCGGCCGCGTCTACCTGTTCCTCGCCCACGCCAGCGGGCGGTTGCGGTAATCCCATCGTCCCCCCTCTCCCCGCCTGCGGGGAGAGGGTCGGGGTGAGGGGCGGCAGCAATGCTCGGCGGTGCGTGAGGCCGCCCCTCACCCTAACCCTCTCCCCATTCTGAAGTAGATTGGAGAGAGGGAACGAGAGCCATGCCCCAACTCGCCATCACCGCCCGCATCGAGACCTGGCCGATCGCCGGGGAGTTCGTGATCGCGCGCGGGGCCAAGCGCGAGGCGACCGTGGTGGTGGCCGAGGTCGGCGACGGCACCGTCACGGGCCGAGGCGAATGCGTGCCCTACGCGCGCTACGGCGAGACGGTCGAGGGCGTGCGCGATGCGATCCTGGCGATGCAGGGCCGGCTCGAAGGGCGTGCGCGCCTCCTCGCCGAGATGCCGGCCGGCGCCGCCCGCAACGCGCTCGATTGCGCCCTTTGGGACTATGAGGCCAAGCGCTCCAGCGTGACGGCCGCTTCGCTCGCCGGGTTGGCATCACCGGAGCCGCTCGTCACCGCCTACACCATCAGCCTCGGCACGGCCGAGGCCATGTCCGCCAAGGCCGCAGCCGCGGCACGCACGATGCCGCTCCTGAAATTGAAGCTCGGCGGCGCCGGCGATGCCGCGCGTCTGGCGCAGATCCGCGCCGCCTGCCCCAACGCGCGCCTGATCGCGGATGCCAACGAGGCGTGGACGCCGGAGCTGTTGCCCTCCTTGATGCAGGCCGCCGCCGCGGCCAGGGTCGAGCTGATCGAACAGCCGCTGCCCGCCGGCGCCGATGCCGCGCTGGCCGGCCCTCGCGCTGTGCCCGTATGCGCGGACGAATCCGTGCACGACCGCGCCGGCCTTGCCGCGCTCGCCGACCGCTACGACGCTATCAACATCAAGCTCGACAAGGCGGGCGGCCTCACCGAGGCGCTGGCGCTCGCGGTGCAAGCCCGCGCGCTCGGCTTGCGCATCATGGTGGGGTGCATGGTGGCAACCTCCCTGTCGATGGCGCCCGCCGTGCTGCTTGCGCAGGGCGCCGACTGGGTCGACCTCGACGGCCCGCTGCTGCTCGCCCGCGACCGCACGCCTGCGCTCAGCTACGACGGCGCTCTCGTGCACCCGCCCGACCCGGCGCTTTGGGGCTGAGCGCTCTCACCCCTTCGCGCGCGCTACCAGGGCTTCGACGGATTCCGGATTGACCAGCGAGCTGAGGTCGCCCAGGTCCTCGCCCAGATACGCCGCGCGGATGACACGCCGCATGATCTTCATGTTGCGTGTCTTGGGCAGATCGGTCGTGAAGACGATGTGCTTTGGCCGGAACGGCGTTCCAAGTCCCCGCATCACGGCCGCCGCAAGCTCGTCTGCATCCTCCCCCTCCGGCACCGACTCGTCGCGCCGCACGCACACGCACACGATTGCCGTCCCCTTGATGGGATCGGGCACGCCGATGGCCGCCGCCTCTCTGATCCGTCCGCTCGCCAGCAACAGCGCCTCGATCTCGGAGGGGCCCGTGCGCTTGCCGGCGATCTTCAGCGTGTCGTCGGAGCGGCCTAGCACATAGTAGTAGCCGTCGCCATCGCGCATGGCGAAATCGCCGTGGTGCCAGACGCCCGGCCATGTCGACCAATAGCCGCCGATGTAGCGCTCGTCGTCGCGCCACAGTCCTTGCGTCAGTCCGATCGGCGCCCGGCGCATGACGAGCTCGCCGACCGTGCCGGCCGGCGCCTCGCGACCCGCCTCGTTGAAGATGGCAGCGGCCGTGCCCGGGACCGGGCGCGTGAACGAGCACGGCTTGATCGGGTGCGTCACGACCGAGCTGAGTATGCCGCCCATCTCCGTGCCGCCGCTGAAATTCAGGATCGGCAGACGCTTGCCGCCTATGGTTTCGAACAGCCAGTGCCAGGCTTCCGGCGTCCAGGCTTCCCCGGTCGAGACGAAGAGCCTGAGCGAGCCGAGATCGTAGCGGCCAGCGTCGAAATCCGGATCGGCCATGAAGCCGCGCGCCATGGTCGGGGCAATGCCCAGGTAGCTGACGCGGTGCTCCGACACGATCTGCCAGATGCGGTCCGACCTCGGGTAGTCGGGCGTACCCTCCGCAAGCACCATGGTGCCGCCCATCAGCGTCGTGCCGTAGACCAGGATCGGCCCGACGAGCCAGCCCATGTCCGACATCCACAGGATGCGGTCGGCCGGCTTGAAGTCCATGCAGATGCCGAGATCGAGGACCGTCTTCACCGGAAACCCGCAATGAGTGTGGACCACACCCTTGGGCTTGCCCGTGGTGCCTGACGTGTAGACCAGCAGGAAGGGCGTGTCGGCCTCCACCGACAGTGCGGAGCGGTCGCCGCCGGCGTCGGCAATGACATCGCGCCAGTGGTGATCCGACCCCGGCGTCCATTGCATCGGCGCATCGATCCGGTGGCAGACGATGACGTGCTGGAGACTCGGCACGCGCGTGCGTGCCTCGTCGATGACCTGCTTGGCGGCGACGACGCGCCCGCGCCGCAGCGAGCCGTCGACCGTGATGACGGCCTTGGCCTTGGCGTCGTTGAGGCGGGTGACGACGGCGTCGGCGCCGAACCCGGAGAACAGCGGCAGCACGATCGCTCCGATCCGGGGAATTGCCAGCAGCGCGACGGCCGCCTCGGGGATGTTGGGCAGGTAGATCGCGACGACATCGCCGGGCCCGATGCCCAGCCGCCGCAGGCCCGCCGCCATCCGCTGAACCTGCTCGGAGAGCTCGGCGTAGGTGAAGGACAGGCGATCGCCGTTCTCACCGAGCCATTCGAGCGCGGTCTTGCCGGAGGTCGGCGTATCAGCCCATTTGTCGAGGCAGTTCAGCACGACGTTGGTGCGGCCGCCGACGCACCAGCGCGTCCGCTCGATGCCGCGTGACGCATCCATGACCGCGCTGAACGGCTCCAGGAAGCGATAGTCGATGTGCTTCAGGAGGCTGCGATAGAAGGCCTCGGGCTCGGCGATCGACCACGCGAGGAGATCATCGTAGTCGCGGCGACCACAGGCGGCGATGAAGCGCGTCAGGTTGGCGTCGGCGATGGTCTCGGGGCTGGGCGTCCAGGCAAACTGGCCCGTGAGCATCTGATGGTTCCTCCAGGAGCTTCCTCGCCGGCAGCCTACGCTCGTTGCGCGCAGCCGACCAACGGCAACAGCGCATGGCGGTCAGCCGGATCCGCGGCCCGAGGCGCGCAACAGCACGAGGCTCGCGACCAGCGAAACTCCCGCCATCGCCGCCATTGCCCAGTAGGCGCGGCCGCCGAAGTCGGCGTAGAGGGACCCTGCGAGCATGACCGCCATCCCCATGCCGAGGCCGCCCGTCACCGCGGCGTAGAGCGCCTGGCCCGTGCCGGCCTGACCCTCCGGCACGGTTCGGGCGATGAAGTGCACGGCGCCCAGATGCGCCGCCCCGAACGTGAACACGTGCAGGACCTGCAGCGGCACCAGCAGCAGGAGACCCGGGTCGAGCCCCATGACGAACCAGCGCACCACGCCGGCCGCGCCCCCGAGCGCGATCAGCTGGACGGCGCCGATGCGCTCGACGACCGCGCGCGAGTAGGCGAACAGGGCAACCTCGACCACGATCGAGATCGCCCACAGTCGGCCCGCCCATTCCGCGGAGAGGCCCTGCGCCTGCCAGTGCAGCGTGCCGAACGTGTAGAACACGGCGTGCGCGGCCTGGCCTGCGCCGCCGGCGAGCAGGAAGATGAGGAAGACGCGCGAGCGCAGCAGCGCGAGTGCGTCGGCCGGGTTCAGGCGCGGCGGGCTGGTCGCGGCCTTGAGCCGGCCGAGACCGATCGGCCGCTTGAGCCCGTGCGCGGCCGCCGCGGTCAGCAGGGCGCCGGTGATGATGAGCCAGATGGCGGACGCGGGCCCCCACGTCTCCACCACCCAGCCGCCGCCGATGCTGGCGGCGATGAAGCCGAGCGAGCCCCACAGGCGCATGCGGCCGTAGTCGAGACCCGCGGCCTTGACGCCGCTCATGGCAACCGTCTCGGTCAGCGGCATGATCGTGGTCCAGGCGATGGCGAACACGATCATGCAGGCGAGGATGGGCCAGAACCCGCGCGCCTGCGACAGCAGCAGCAGTGCGGCGAGGCCCGCCCACGCGAGGCCGATGAGGAATCGGCGGTGATCGCCAGCGCGATCGGCGGCAAAGGCGATGACGGGCGTGGCTGCCACGCGCACGAACAGCGGCGCGGAGGCGACGATGGCGATCTCGCGCGGCCCGAGGCCCGTCCAGTCGAGCCAGAGCGGGAGGAACGGCAGGTTGGTGCCGATGATCGCCGCAATCGCCGCAAACAGCAGCGAGACGCGCACGGCGAAGGAGCGCCGCTCGCGCTCGGCGTCCACGGCACTCATGCGGCGCTCATGCAGCTCGGCGCTGGTCCTGGATGATCTCGGCGAACAGCGCTGGATCGATGTTGCCGCCCGACAGCACGGCCGCCACGGTCTTGCCCTGCAGCGGCAGCTTGCCCGCCAGGATCGCCGCCAGCGACACGGCGCCGCCGGGCTCCAGCACCAGCTTCAATTCCTCGAAGGCGTAGCGCACCGCGGCCTTGGCCTCCTCGTCGGTGACGGCGAGGCCGCCCGCGAGGTTGCGCCGCGCCACCTCGAAGGTGAGCTCGCCCGGCGTGACGGACAGCAGCGCATCGCAGATCGAGCCCGAGAGCTGGGCGTTGCGCTCGCGCGCGCCGCCCTTGAGCGAGCGGGCTAGGTCGTCGAAGCCCGCCGGCTCCACCGAGTAGATGACGGTCGACGGGCTCTTCTCCTTGACCGCGATCGACACGCCGCTGATGAGCCCGCCGCCAGAGGCGCCAACCAGCACGAAGTCGGGCACGGCGCCGATCGCCTCGGCCTGCTCCATCATCTCGAGGCCGGCCGTGCCCTGGCCGGCGATCACGTCGGGGTCGTCGAAGGGATGCACGTAGGCGGCGTGGCGCGTGCTGCACAGCTCGAGCGCGATGGCGTCGCGGTCCTCTTTCACGCGATCGTAGGGGACGACCTCGGCGCCGAAGGCGCGCGTGCGCGCGATCTTGAGGCGGGGCGCATCGGCCGGCATGACGATCGCCGATTTGAAGCCCATCAGCGTCGCCGCCGCCGCCACGCCTTGCGCGTGGTTGCCCGAGGAGCAGGCGACGACGCCGCCCGGATAGGTGGCCCGATCGACTTGCGCCACTTTGTTATAGGCGCCGCGGAACTCGAAGGCGCCAACGCGCTGCAGGTTCTCGGCCTTCAGCAGCACGCGCGCGCCGACGCGCGCATTGAGGGCGGGATGCTCGATCAGCGGCGTGCGGCAGGCGAGCGTCCCGAGCCGCCTGCGGGCTGCCAGAATGTCGCTGAATGTCGGCTGCCGCTCGGGCATGGAAGGCCTCCGGGAGGATTGCGGGTTCGGTCTCACAAGCGCCACCAGCGGCCGCGTGTCAAGCAAACCGCGGCGCGTTTCCAGCGCAGAACGGGTCCCTCAACAATTGCCCGTGGGCGTGGAGAGGGCACTTGGCTATGCTCGCGGCATGCTGTTCATGGTCATCGAGCACTTCAAGGATGTGGCCGCCATCGGCGAGCGGTTCCAGCGCAAGGGCCGGATGCTGCCCGACGGCGTCGTCTTTCATGCGAGCTGGGTGGAGCCCGGCGGGGGGCGCTGCTACCAGGTGATGGAGGCGGCCAGCGCCGAGGCGCTCGGTCCCTGGATCGACGCCTGGGGTGACCTCGCCGATTTCGAGGTCATCCCCGTGCTCTCCTCGGCGGATTTCTGGGCCGCGCGCAGCAAACCCCGGACATAAAGAAAGCGGACATGAAAAAACCGGTCCGGCGAACCGGACCGGTCTTCGCTTTGAGCTGAGCCCGGTCCCTGGATTACACGGGCCCTGCTCTCCCCCATCTGAGCCGTGCTTCGGGTGAAGTCGGGTTTCGACTTCACGCGAGGGTCGTTCAACGGCTCGTCCCCCTCACGGCAAGTATTAGGCGCCGCTTCCTGCAAGACAATCAATGGGGTCCGAGCGGTTCTTCATCCGATCCCCGATCCGGCGTGGCGAGTTCGCCACAGTATCCGAACCATCTTTCCGCCTGGGGAAGATCGGCGCGCTGGATAGGCTCCGAGCCTGTGGAAAAGTTGGGCGTTGTCAGCACTTGGACAGGGTCATGGAGATGCGCCGCATCTCCAGGCCCTTGGGCGTGATCTCGATCGACTGCTTGCAGTTGGACAGGCCGACGTTCATCGCCGCCGTGAAGTTCGCGCCCTTGATGGCGAGCACGAAGCTCGAGCCGGTGTAGCGGCCGGTGACCTCGCCGGAGGCCGAGTAGGTCTGCTCCTCCCAGCTGCCTTCCACCTGCTGGCCGCCCTTGATCGCCAGGTCCGCCTTGGCGTTGATGTTGTAGTCGGAGCTGGCGCAGCGCAGCGTCTGCTTGATCTCGGAGCCGCCCTTGCCGACGCGATAGATGGCGACGCACTTCACGCGCTCGGTCTCCTTGCCCGACAGCCGGATGGTCCCCGTCCCCGACCAGTATCCCGTCATGTCCTCGACCGGACCTGCTGTCGCGCTTGCCGAGGCGAGCGCCGCCAGCAACGCAAAAGCGACCGCCGCCGTTGTTGCTCGTGGTGTCATGGAGTTTCCCTCGCACCGTCCGCCAACGACATCTTGCAGAATCGCTCCCTCGCAGCAACGGGCGTCATTCCCGCCAAGCGAAGCGCGCCGGAGGCACTTGTCATTCCCGCGAGCGCGAAGCGCGTCAGCGGGAATCCAGCGCCAGACGGCGCGGTAGGAGTTTGGGGTTGGATGCCCGCTCAGCGCTGCGCTTGGCGGGCATGACGGGTTGACCCGTCTACCGCATCAGCTCCTTCATGGCCTTGTCGAGGCCGTCGAGGGTGAGCGGATACATGCGGCCCGCCATGCTATCGCGCAGGATCTTGATGGAGGGCGTCCAGCCCCAGTGCGACTCGGGCACCGGGTTCAGCCACACGGCATGCTCGTAGATGTCGGTGACGCGCTTCATCCAGAGCGCGCCCGGCTCCTCGTTCATGTGCTCGACCGAGCCGCCGGCCACCGAGATCTCGTAGGGGCTCATGGAGGCATCGCCCACGAACACCACCTTGTAGTCGGCCGGGTACTTGTGCAGCACCTGCCAGGTCGGCGTGCGCTCGGTCCAGCGCCGCGCGTTGTCCTTCCATACGAACTCGTAGAGGCAGTTGTGGAAGTAGAAGTACTCGAGGTGCTTGAACTCGGTGCGCGCGGCAGAGAATAGCTCCTCCGCCGTCTTGATGTGCCAGTCCATGGAGCCGCCGACGTCGAAGAACATCAGCACCTTGATCGTGTTGCGCCGCTCGGGCCGCATGTGGATGTCGAGGTAGCCCTTGTGCGCGGTGCCCTTGACGGTGCTGTCGAGGTCGAACTCGTCGAGCGCGCCCTCGCGAGCGAAGCGCCGCAGACGGCGCAGCGCGATCTTGATGTTGCGGGTGCCGAGCTCGACCTTGTCGTCGAGGTCTTTGTACTCGCGCTTGTCCCACACCTTGATGGCGCGGTTGTTGCGGTTCTTCTGCTGGCCGATGCGCACGCCGGCGGGGTTGTAGCCCTCGGCCCCATAAGGAGATGTGCCGCCGGTGCCGATCCATTTCTTGCCGCCCTGGTGGCGGCCCTTCTGCTCCTCGAGGCGCTTCTTCAGCTCCTCCATGATCTTTTCCCAGCCGCCGAGCGCCTCGATCTTGGCCTTCTCCTCCTCGGAGAGGTAGAGCGAGGTGATCACCTTCAGCCACTCCTCGGGGATCTGCGCCTCCAAGGCTTCGCGCATCAGCTCGAGGCCCTTGAAGACGTGGCCGAACACTTGGTCGAACTTGTCGAGGTGGCGCTCGTCCTTCACCAGCGTCGCGCGCGAGAGATAGTAGAAGTGCTCGATGTTGCGGTCGGCGAGGTTGGCCTCCAGCGCCTCCATGAGGGTGAGGTACTCCTTCAAGGTGACGGGCACCTTGGCGGCTTTCAGCTCATGGAAGAAGGTCGCGAACATGGGCAGCTCCGGCAGGCGATGCACTGTCATACCGGGGCTTGTCCCCGGTATCCAGCCATCCAAGAGCGCCTGCGCCTGCGGCACGATGGATCCCGGTGACAAGCACCGGGATGACAAGCTCACGCCTTGGCCTGCGTGAACATCGGCTTCAGGGCCTCGGCCAGCACCTCGCGGACGCGGGGGCGGCGTGCCACCAGGAAGGGGAGGGGGCGGATCACGTCTATGGCGGCGATGCCGATGCGGGCGGTGAGCGCACCGTTGAAGGCGCCTTCGCCAAGGCGGCGGGAGAGGCGGCGCAAGAGGTCCTGGCCCAGGAACTGGCCGAGCAGGTCGTCGGTCAGGGCCACGCCACCGGTCGCGACCATGTGGGTCAGCACGAGCTGGGCGAGGCGCAGCAGTCCGAAGAAGCCGGGCCGTCCGCCATAGAGTGCGGCGAGCTTGCGCAGGAGCCGCAGGTTCTCGATCAGCACGAAGGTTACCGCGATCAGCACCATCGGCGACAGCGCCGTGACGGTGGCGACCCGCTTGGCCGAGCGCGTGATGAGCAGGCGCGCCTCGCGGTCGATGGGGGCCATCATGTCGCGGTCGGCAAGCCCCAACAGCTCGCCCGGGTCGTGCACGTCGCGGGCATGCTCGCGGAAGCGCCGCACGCTCCAGGCCTGCTCGGGGCGGCGAGCATACAACCCGGCGAGCCGCAGCGCCGCCTTGCGCTCGCGCTTCATGTCGCGCTCGGCGATCGCCTTGGCGATCTCCGACTTGAGCCGGCCGAGGCGGCTCAGCCGCGAGAAGCCGATCAGCTCGCGCAGGAGCAGCATGAGCGCCGCGAACGCGGCGACCAGCAGCAGCGCGAGCGTCAGCGTCCCGACCCAGTCCTGGCGCTCCAGTGCGGCTGACACCAGGCGCGCGAACCAGGCGCACAGGCCGAGGAACGCGGCGCCGGCGAGCGCCGCGGCGAGGATCGTGCCCCACTTCAGGCCGCGCTGGCCGAGGTCGGCGAGCGTCGGCCGTACCGTCGGCTGCGTCTCCCCCTCGGGCGGCGGAGAGACGCCGAGATCGGCCTCCGCGCGCGGCGCCGGTTCCTCGACGATGGCCGGATCGGCCGGATCGAACACGCGGGGCTTGCGGGGCTCGGCGCTCATGTGAGGCGGTCCCCGATCAGGAACTCGATGGCGCGGTCGAGCCGGATATGCGGCAGCGCCGGCTCCTCGCCCGAGGGAGACTCGAGGCTCACGCGCGGGGGACGGAACTTGAGGAAGTGCACGCTGTCGGGTGCGAGCGGTGCCGCCACGCCGGGCGCAACGAGCAGGCTCGCCGCATCCTCCGGCAGGTCGCCCGGAAATACCGCCGCCTCGGCCTTGCCGTCGAAGGTCTTGCCCGCGAGCCGCTCGCCGGGCAGCGGCACGCCGACGATGCAGGGCAGCTTCTGGCGGCCGAGCTTGGCTTCCGCCTCGCGCGTGGCCCTGAGCGCGGCGAGCGCCATCACCTTCACCTCGGCGCCCGCGAACGCCGCGCGCGCGATGGCCGCGTCCGCGATCAGCCGCAGGATCGCCTCCAGCCGGTCGTGGCTGGTGTGATGCAGGTGATCGGCCTTGGTGGCCGCGAACAGCAGGCGATCGATGCGGCGCGGCAGGATGGTCGACAGCCACGTGTGCGCGCCGGGGCGGAAGCACTGCAGGATGCTCTCGATGGTGCGCTGCAGGTCGGCGAGCGCGCGCGGCCCGCCATTGACGGCTGAGAGCGCGTCGACAAGCACGATCTGGCGGTCGAGGCGCGCGAAGTGATCGCGGAAGAACGGCTTGACGACGTGGGCCTTGTAGCTCTCGAAGCGGCGTTCCAGCATGGCGCCGAGGCTGCCGCGGCGGTAGCTCGAATTTGCGCTCGGAGGCAGCGGGAAGAAGGTGAGGAGCGGCGAGCCCGCGAGGTCGCCGGGCAGCAGGAAGCGGCCCGGCCCCGGCGCCGTCATCTCGGGCGCAGGCGCGCGTGCGGACTGGAGGTAGGCCGTGAACAGCCGCGCGCCGGCAAGCGCGATCTGCTCGTCCTCGGCGGCATCGGGATCGAGCGTTGAGATGAAGGTGAGCCAGTCCTTGGCGTAGGTGGCGCGGTGCGGTGCGCGCGCGTCCTCGATGGAGCGGCGCGACCAGTCGGCGAAGGAGGTATCGAGCAGCGGCAGGTCGATCAGCCACTCGCCGGGGTAGTCGACGATGTCGACGTGCAGCCGTCCCGGGCCCAGCGTGCGCCGCAGTGCCGAGGTGTGCTCATACTCGATGGTGATGCGCAGCTGGCTGATGCGTCGCGTGCTCTCGGGCCACCGCGGCGGGTCGGCGGCGAGCAGCGCCAGGTGCTCCTCGTAGGCGAAGCGGGGGACGCGGTCGTCGGGCTGCGGCTCGAGGTAGGCGCGGCTGATGCGGCCCTCGGCCATGGCGGAGAAGTAGGGCAGCCGCCCGCCCGCCACTAGGCTGCGCACCAGCGCGGTGATGAATACGGTCTTGCCCGAGCGCGCGAGCCCCGTCACGCCGAGCCGCAGCGTCGGCGTCATCAGGTCGGCGAGCGCCGCGCCCGCGCTCTTCAGGGCATCGGCAGTCGCATCGGTCAGGTCCGAGAGCCGCACGGGGGGCAACAGCCTTTCTCGCCCGTATCTACGGCGAGAAGGCGGTGGGGGCAAGACCTGTTACCGTACCAGCCAAAGCGCCGGCAGCGCTGTACAGAGACGATCCGATGGGGCATGGTTAACGCCATCGTAGGGGTATTGCGTAGGGGGATTTCAGATGTTTACCGCGCGTTGGGCGCACAGAACGCTTGTGGGGTTCTGCATTTTGGTGGTCCTAGGAGTAAGCATTTATGCAGGATGGGAGGGATGGCTGGGCCCGGCGATTCAAACACGAGTGAAAGGCGCATTGGATCCGCTGATTAGCCTTTTCCCAGATCCCGCGCTACTCGACCGAATCGCGCGCGTGCTCGGTGCAATCGGAACGGCACTAACCGCCGCATTTGGTGTCTACAAGGGTATCTATTACGCGGACCACAATCTTCCTGAGCGCTTCAAACAATTTCTGCAAAGAGCCGACGAGAAACTTAGAGGAGACCGCAAGCCGCTCTTGGCAGCTATCGCCGAGCCACGTGCCGGCGTCCGAGTGAAGGGGTCCGTGTTCTTTGTGCATCCGTTGAACCTTGCTCTCTCTCAAATTGGATATGGTGACCTGTCGGCGGCTGACAAATCCCTCAAAGAAGCGGTGCGACAACTCGAAGTTCAGATGGACGCTTCGAAGCGCCAGAGCCAAAGCATAGAGGGACAGAAGGCTACCGCACACATTCTTCGAGGCTCGATAGCGTCCGCATTGGCCGAATATGACTCCTCCGTGCTGGTCTCGGCAGATGCTGGTCGTGAGCAGGCGGAGAAAGAGTTTACGCTCGCCCTTGAGCTGCGTCCGCGCGACATAGACGCTCTCGAACTGAGAGGCAGGCAGCGAGAACTGCGGGGAAACTACCAAGGGGCGCTCACGGACTACGAGATGCTTGCCGAGGTTGCGAAGGACGAGGGGTCAACCCTACGCGCCGTGCGCGCATACAGGCTGCAGGGCGAGCTACTTGAGAATCGTGCGACAAGGCAATCGCTCGATGAGGCGCGCAGGCGATTAGATGCTGCCCTGAAGCTAATTGAAGGAGGTGGGAGTCTAACACATTCTGGAATATTCGAAAAAGGACTGCTTCTTAAAGCATTTGGTCGGGTTCAGAAACAAAGAAATAGACTTCCAAACGCGAGAACGCACCTTGAGGGTGCGGCGAGCTGTTTTGCACTGTTGAAAACACCAGAAGCGTCGGCACATGGGAATGAAGTGCAACAGATGCTTAAAGAACTTGTGCCCGAAGAAGACTTCCCAAGCCTGCGCACCGATAATGAGAAGAAAGCGGAATCGAGCGGATTTGGGGGCTTTCTGAGGTGGCTAAGGAGGGCTGGTTAGATACCCCATAGCCAACCCGTCGCACGGCCCAATAGGAAAGCGGCGGTAGCCGCCATGGAGCCGTTTGCGAGAGACGTCATGGTGGCGAAGGGTTCACCAGCGGCATCCTCAAGACCACTAGGCGACAGGGAAGCGTTGTATCGCTCCAGCGCAAGCAAGAGTGCCAAAAGACACGCGCACACCGGTGCCGCCAGCCAGCTGACCTGCATCATGCCCGCTACTGTCGCCGCCAGAATTATCAGATATGCCAACAAGTTGCTGGCGTCCTCTCAAAGCGGTTGGCCGATGTAGGCGGTGGGGAAGCAGCTCTTGCGGGTCACGCCCATGTCGGTGCAGGCCTTGTCGGCCTCGGCCTTGCTCTGGAATGGGCCGGCGAGCAGGCGGTAGGGCCCGCCGTCGGTGCGCGGCGGCACGACGCGCGGCTGCAGGGTGCCGAGCGCGCCGGCGTGGCGCTCGCGCAGGAGGCTCCAGCTCAGCCGCAGCGCGTCGAGCGAGGGTCCGGCGGCGAGCTGCACGGCGAATGACTGGCGGGCCGGCGTCACCTCGGGCTCGCCGAAGGTGATGGTCGGTGCGCCGATGCTGCCGGTCTCGATCTTGGGCGTGTCGAGCCGGGGAGGCTCGGCTGCGGCCGCCGGCTCGTCCGGCTTGACGGCAGGTGTCAGCGGCGCCTTGGGTGTCGTCTCGGGGATCGTGATGATGCGTGCTGTGCGCGGGCTGGCCTCCGCGGTCGGCTTGCGCCGGTCGGCTTCGGCCTTGGCGGTCTCGATCATGCGCGCTTTGCCGGCCGCCGCCACCGGCTCGACCGAGGCTGTCGCCATCGTCGTCACGCGCTCCTCGAGGGCGCTGAGGCGCGCCTGCGAGGCGCGCTCCTCGGCGGCGCGCTGGTCGATGGTGCTCTTGAGGCGCCCGAGATCGCCCTGGATCTCGGTCACGGTGCGGCGCACGGTGCCGATCTCGGCCAGCGCCTTGTTGGCGGCCTGCAGGCTGGGGTCGGGCTGGGTCGTCTGCTGGCTCGGCGTGAAGAGGTCTGGATGCCACGCCAGGGAGGCGAGATAGACGAGGCCGCCCGCGGCCAGCAGGCCCCAGGTCAGAAGATAGCCTCGGATGAAGCGTCCGGAGGGAGCGCGGTGGCTGACCTGAGCTACCATGACCAGGAGCGTCCTCGCTGTTAGACCACAAGGGAGCGATGCGCGGACGCTGGACGGGTGCGCAGTTCGAATCGTATAGAACCGTGTCAAACGCGAGGGGGGCGGGTCAACGTGGTGGCCGTCTCATGGCCGCTCGGGTTTGTGGACATGTGGTCCGACAGTCATCTGTTGTTGCGTATCGGCCTCAGCCGGGACGGTTTGTACGGGGCCGACCGGCAATCGCGGCGTGCAACGGCCCAGAATGAGAGGCCCAGAATGACCGGCACGCAAGTTGCGAGGCATCCTCCTATCCCATGTGCGTAGCTGCAACACCACGGCGACCGTCCTGAGCATGACCGAGCACCCCCTGCTGATCGTCGTTCTCGCCGCCGGCAAGGGCGTGCGCATGCGCTCGTCAGTCCCCAAGGTGCTGCACGCCATCGCCGGCCGCTCCATGCTGGGGCATGTGCTCGCCATCTCGCGCGCGGCGGGGGCGGGCAGAATCGCCCTCGTGGTGGCGCCGGGGATGGAGGCGGTGCGCGCCGAGGCCGAGAAGGCGGCACCGGGCATCGAGGTGTTCGAGCAGGCGACGCAGGCCGGCACCGCCAATGCGGTGCTGGCCGCACGGCCCGCCATCGAGCGCCACAAGGGCGACGTGATCGTGCTGTTCGCCGACACGCCGCTGGTCGAGCCCGCCACGCTGCGCCGCCTGGTCCAGACGCTGCAGGGCGGCGCCCAGGTCGCGGTGCTGGGCTTCGAGCCCGCCGACCCCACAGGCTATGGCCGCCTCATCTGCAGCAAGGACGGACGCGTCGAGGCGATCCGCGAGGAGCGCGATGCAACGGACTTGGAGCGCAAGATCGGCCTGTGCAACGCGGGCGCCATGGGTTTCCGCGTGCCGGACCTCGCCAGCCTGCTCGGGCGCATAGCCAACCGCAACGCCAAGAGTGAGTACTACCTGACCGACGCAGTGGCGGTCGCTGCCGCCGACGGGCTCGTGGCCCGGCCGGTCGCGTGCACGCCCGAGGAGGCGATGGGCGTCAACTCGCGCGAGCAGCTGGCCACGGCCGAGGCCGTGTTCCAGGCGCGCGCGCGGCGCCGGGTCATGGAGCAGGGCGCCACGCTGATTGCGCCCGATACGGTGTGGCTGAGCTTCGATACGGCGATCGGCAGCGACGTGACGATCGAGCCCAATGTCTTCTTCGGGCCCGGCGTGGTGGTGGAGGACGGCGCCCACATCCTCGCCAATTGCCATTTCGTCGGCGCGCGCATCGGCAAGGGCGCCCGCATCGGCCCGTTCGCGCGCTTCCGCCCCGGCGCCGATATCGGTGAGCGCGCGCACGTCGGCAACTTCGTCGAGGTCAAGAACGCCAGGATCGAGACCGGCGCCAAGGCCAACCACCTCTCCTACATCGGCGACGGTCGCGTGGGGGAAGGCGCCAACATCGGGGCGGGCACCATCTTCTGCAACTACGACGGCTTCAACAAGCACTTCACCGACGTCGGCAAGGGCGCCTTCATCGGCTCCAACTCGTCCCTCGTGGCGCCCGTAAAGATCGGCGACGGCGCCTACATCGGCTCGGGCAGCGTCATATCCAGGGACGTGGAGCCCGACGCCCTGGCGCTGGAGCGCTCCGCGCAGGAGACCCGGCCGGGCTGGGCCGCCAGGTTCAGGGCGCTAATGGGAAGGCGGCGCAACTCGTCCAAGACGCCGCCGACGGATTAACCGAGAAAAAAGAGGACATAGAGTTTGAATTGAAGCCGACGGGCGGATCAGCTTAGCAACAGGCACGGGGCTTGCTGCACTGCAGTCCTGTTGCGGATAATCGGCTAGGGGATTGGACCATGTGCGGGATCGTCGGCATTCTCGGGCAGAAACCGGTCGCGAGCGATCTCGTGGACGCGCTGCGGCGTCTCGAGTACCGAGGCTATGACTCGGCCGGCGTTGCTACCGTCGAGGACGGCCACCTCGATCGCCGCCGCGCCGAGGGCAAGCTCAGGAACCTGGAGCTGCGGCTCTCCAACCAGCCCCTGCAGGGCCGCACCGGTCTCGGTCACACCCGCTGGGCCACCCACGGCAAGCCGGTCGAGCGCAACGCCCACCCGCACATGAACGAGCGCGTGGCCGTCGTGCACAACGGCATCATCGAGAACTTCCAGGAGCTGCGCGAGGAGCTCACCGGCAAGGGCCACAAATTCCAGACCGAGACCGACACCGAGACGGTGCTGCATCTGGTCAGCGACTACATGGACCAGGGCCTGCCGCCCATCGAGGCCGCGCAGTCGGCGCTGCGCCGCCTGCGCGGGGCCTTCGCGCTCGCCATCATCTTCGCCGGCGAGGACAACCTGATGATCGGCGCCCGGCAGGGCCCGCCGCTGGCGATCGGCTACGGCCACGGCGAGATGTACCTCGGCTCCGACGCCATCGCGCTTGCTCCGTTCACCGACACCATCACCTATCTGGAGGACGGCGACTGGGCGGTGCTGAGCCGGGAGAAGGCCGAGATCTTCAGTCTCGACGGCAGCAAGGTCGAGCGCCCGCTGATCAAGTCGGTGGCAAGCTCGCTGCTCGTCGACAAGGGCAACTTCCGCCACTTCATGGCCAAGGAGATCCACGAGCAGCCGGAGGTGATCAGCCACACGCTGGCCCACTACATCGACTTTGCGGACGGGCGCGTACGCCTCCCCGAGCTCGGCCTCGATCCGGCCGGCATCTCGCAGATCTCCATCTCGGCCTGCGGCACCGCCTACTACGCGGGCCTCGTCGCCAAGTATTGGCTCGAGCGCTATGCGCGCATTCCCGTCGAGATCGACGTCGCCTCCGAGTTCCGCTACCGCGAGCCGCCGCTGCCCAAGGGCGGCCTCGCGCTTTTCGTCTCGCAGTCCGGCGAGACCGCCGATACGCTCGCCACCCTGCGCTACTGCAAGTCGCAGGGCCAGCGCATCGCCTCGATCGTCAACGTGCGCACCTCCTCGATCGCCCGCGAATCGGACGTGGTGCTGCCGACGCTCGCCGGGCCCGAGATCGGTGTCGCCTCCACCAAGGCCTTCACCTGCCAGCTCTCGGTGCTGGCGTGCGTTGCGATCGCGCTTGGCCGCGCCCGCGGCGCCATTACCGCGGAGCAGGAGCAGGAGCTGACGCGCGCGCTCTCGGAGATCCCGCGCCACATTTCAACTGTGCTGCGCGGCGAGGCCACCTATGAGAAGCTCGCCCACGAACTCTCCAAGGCACGCGACGTGCTCTACCTCGGCCGCGGCGTGAACTATCCCCTCGCCCTGGAAGGTGCCCTCAAGCTCAAGGAGATCTCCTACATCCACGCCGAGGGCTATGCCGCCGGCGAGCTCAAGCACGGCCCCATCGCGCTCATCGACGAGAACGTGCCGGTGATCGTCGTGGCGCCGCTCGACGAGCTGTTCGAGAAGACCGTCTCCAATATGCAGGAGGTGGCGGCGCGCGGCGGCAGGATCATCCTCGTGTCGGATGCCGGCGCCGAACGCGCAGGTTGTGCTCTTGAGGCGCATATCCCCGTGCCCACCGGCCACGGATTTGCCAATCCGCTGCTTTATGCGGTGCCCGTGCAGCTGCTCGCCTATCACACGGCGGTATTCATGGGCACGGACGTGGACCAGCCGCGCAACCTCGCCAAGTCAGTGACTGTGGAATAGACGGCCGGCGCCAGAACCGCGGATTTGCTTCCTGCGCATAAATTGGCTTAGTTTGCCTGGCAGGAGGTATTGCGCGCGTTCGATTGCGACGTCACGGGGAAACGCATCATGGCTTGGCATTGGCGCAGGCTTGCAGTGGCGGCATCGGCCGCAGCAGCCATGGGAATGGTGTGCGCCGTGAGCTTGGAGGCGCAGACACCGCCCAAGTCCGCGACCAAGGCGAAAGCCAAGGCCAAGGCTGCCAAGCAGGAAGAGCCCGCCGAGCAGCAAGACGAGGACGCGCCGGCCCCCAAGCCCAAGAAGGCCAAGCAGGATCCGGCGCAGGCGCAAAAGACCATCGCTTCGGCCGCGAAGCTCCTCGAGACCGGCAAGGCTTCCGAGGCGGCGCAGGCGCTGACCACGGTGCTGAGCGGCGGCAATCTCCCACCCGCGATCATGGCCAAGGCATTGCTCTATCGCGGCATCGCCTACCGTCAGCAGAAGCTCCCCGCGCAGGCCATCGCCGATCTCACGAGCGCGCTGTGGCTGAAGGGCGGTCTCAGCGAGGGCGACCGCGCCGACGCGCTGCGCCAGCGCACGGCGGCGTATCAGGAGGCCGGTCTCGCGGAAGGCGGCGGCGCGGTTGCCGCGGCTGTGCCGAATGCAACGCGTTCCGCCACGCGCACGGCGTCCGCCGACCAGGGCTGGAGCACGGCGACGACCAACCAGGGTCCGGCGCAGAGCCCGGCGCCCGCGCAGTCGAGCAGCGGCTGGAGCCTCGGCAATGCCTTTGCGGGACTGTTCGGCGGCACATCCTCTTCTTCTCCGTCATCCGCATCGGCGCAGACATCGGCACCACCGCCGCCTGCGCCCGACACTACGGCATCGATCGAGCCCGCGCGGCCGCAGGCCACTGAGTCGGCCGCCCCCCGCCCGCGCACCAGCGCCTGGTCCCGCAATACCGAGGTGAGCCCGGCGGCGGCTGCTGCGCCCGCTGCAGCGAGCGCGCCGGCGGCCAAGCCCGATGGCCGCTTCCGCATCCAGGTCGGCATGGTGCGCAGCGAGGGCGAGGCGCAGGCGCTCGCCGGCAAAGTTCGGCGCGAGCATGCCGCGGCGCTGGCTTCTCGCGAGCCGGAGGTCGACCAGACCGTGGTCGGCAACATGGGCTCGTTCTACCGCGTGCGGGTGGGGCCGTACGCGACTCAGGCCGACGGTCAGGCCGCCTGCGCCAAGCTGAAAGGCAGCGGGCTCGACTGCATGGTCGTCACCCAGTAGTCGCCGCAGCCCTCGCGAAAGCCCAACATTCCTGTGGCGTTACGCCAGCAAAGCGGTGCGTCTGCAACCCTTGGGACTTTCGCCGGCCTTGCCTCGGCACCATCTCCTATGAGAATGGACAGGCAGTTGGGAGATGCGCGCGAGTCTGGCCGCGTTTTTGCTTGGCGTGATGCGGGAAGAGTGCGCATCCGCCGGACGCATCTCGTGCAACCGGACGAGGGGCAGCGCAGGCCGCGCGATCGTGAAGCAGCCGATGCAGGAAAAGCAAAGACCATCCGGTGACACCAGGCCGGCACAAGAGCAGGGGCCCGACCTCAAGGCCGAGCTCGCCAAGCTGGCATTCGATGCGCCGCCCGAGCCGCTGCATGCGGGCGCGCGCCTGCGCAACTATTTCCTCACCGGCCTCGTCGTCGTGGGCCCCGTCACCATCACGCTCTACATTGCCTGGTACTTCATCAACATCGTCGATGCCTGGGTGAAGCCCTACATCCCGAAGATCTACAATCCCGAGTCCTACCTGCCCTTTCCCGTGCCCGGCGTCGGCCTGGTGTTCGCCATCGTCGGCCTCACCTTGATCGGCGCACTTGCCGCCAACCTGCTCGGACGCTCGCTGATCAGCGCCGGCGAGATGATGGTCGGGCGCATGCCGATCGTGCGCAACGTCTACCAGGGCCTCAAGCAGATCTTCGAGTCGGTGGTGACGGTGTCGACGCCGAGCCAGAGCTTCCAGAAGGTCGCTCTGATGGAGTTTCCCTCCAAGGGCATCTGGTCGCTCGTGTTCGTGACCGGCGATGCGGCCGAGCAGATTTCCGCCGAGATTCCGGGCACCGACCTCATCAGCGTGTTCATGCCGACGGGCATGCTGCCGCCCTCGGGCTTCGTATGCTTCGTGCCGCGCACGACCGTCGTGCCGGTCAAGATGAGCGTGGAGGATGCGGCCAAGATCATCATCTCGGCCGGCATGGTGAACCCCGAGACCCAGGCGCGGTTCAAGGAGATGGTGCGCAATGGCGGCCGCAACGGCGGCAAGCCCGCCGAGCTGCGCACCTCGCC